>JBJHBH010000034.1:0-34746 GCA_050485365.1 Desulfuromonadales bacterium
GCGCACCTTCTTCCATTCGTCGAGCCCCTCGCGCCCCGCATCGGCGCCCTGCCCCCTGAAATCGGATAGAACGCTGAAGACCTCGACCTCCTCGGGGGGGCGCGCCGGCTGAAAGCACAGGCTCCCTTCCTCGTCCTGTGCGCGCACCAGGTATCCCAGCTCGACGAGATCGTCGGCGATGCGTCGTCCCAGCTTGGGCGGCAGGCGCAGTTCCTCGGCGATCCTCTCGATGGACCACGGTCCCTTGTCTTTGTAGAAGACCTCGGTCACCTTGAGCATCAGCGCCAGGGCGATCATCTCCTGGCTCGTCGCGCTCACCTTGTCTTCGAGGATCTCGCGGCGGATGCTGTTCTGGTTCTGCCACACGAAGGCGAGCTCGGCGCCGATCAGCACGATGATCCAGGAGATGTAGATCCAGATCATCAGGATCGGCAGCGCGGCCAGGGTGCCGTAGATGGCGTTGTAGCGGGCCATGCCGACCTGCGAGGTGACGTATCCCCACTGGGCGATCTGCCACAGGGTCCCCCCGACGACGCCGCCCAGAAGCGCCGCCTGCCAGCGCACCTTGTGATTGGGCATGAAGATGTAGATGAAGGTGAAGACCGCCCACATCAGAACGTAGGGCAGGACGTGGAAGACGAAGAGGATCACCTGACCGACCAGCGCCATTTCGAGGACCGCCTGGACGAAGGCCTGGCTGCGCAGGGTGCCGGTCATGGAGACGGCGACGAAGAGGAAGACGGGGCCGAGCAGCAGCACCGAGGAGTAATCGGCGAAGCGGCGAAAGACCGAACGGCTCTCGCGCGAGGCCCACAGGGCGTTGAGGCTCCCCTCGATGTTGGACATCAGCGCCCAGGAGGTGATGACGAGGGTGAGCAGGCCGATGGCGCCCAATTGGCCGAAATTGGTGCGGTTGATGTAGTCGACGATGGTCGTGACGACCTCTTCGCCGCCGGCCGTAACGCGCTCCAGGATGATCGGCGCCAGGGTGTTCTGCACCCCGAGCCCCGACAGGACCGAGAAGGCGAGGGCCAGCAGCGGCACGATGGCGAGCATCGTCGCGAAGGTCAGCGCCGAGGCGCGCACCAGACAGTCGTCGGCGATGAACTCGCGCACCACCATGACGCCGAGCTGCGTCGTCTTGAGCACCCAGCGCTTCCACCAGGGCATCGCTCCCCAGTCGGCCTTCCACATGTCGCGCCGCAGATACGTCTCGGCGGCGCGGATCTTGTCCTTGAGCCCGTCCATCGCTACCCCGGTGCGCCGCGCGCACGAAAAAGCCCACCCCGCCGGGGGTGGGCTTTTTCGTGCGGGAAGGCTCAGTCAGGCTTGGAGACCTCTTCCTCGTAGGCCTGCTGCCCGGCGTCGGCGGCCGCCACCACGGCGCTCTTGCGGTCGCGATACGCTTCCTTGCCGGCTTCGGCGGCGGCGCACACGGCGTTCTTGCGCTCTTCGTAGAGCGTTTTGCTCTCCTCGATGGCCTTGCGAATGCGCGCCTCGGCCTCGTCGGTGGCCTCCTGCACCTTGTCGCGAATGTCGTCGGCCATCTTGCGCAGCTGGATGCGGCTCTCCTCCCCCGAGCGGGGGGCATACAGATAGGCGAGCCCCGCACCGATGGCGGCCCCCATCACGAACGTCAAAAACGAACTGCTTCCTTTTTCCTCGGCCATTTTAAATACCTCCTTTTTTGGATTTGGAAAGCTCTCTGGCAACTGCTTTCTTTGCGGCCCGCATCCCCAGCCATGTCCCCATGGAGCGGCCGATAACCTGTCCGACCCCCGAGTTCACGGCGGCCGAGAAATTGTGAATCATCTCTCCCGTCTGCTCCAGCGAGTCGAAGAGCGGGCGCACCTTTTTGATGTCGTTTCCGGTCTCCTCCGAGATCTCCTTGAGATTGGCGGTGATCTCGCGCAGATCGCGCACCAGCGGCAGCATCTCGCGCTGCGCCGTGCTGACGAGCTCGTCGACCTTCTGCATCGTCTGACGGATCTGCAGAATCATCGGTATGAGAAACAGGGCGATGAGGACAAAGACAATTGTAGCGATAAGGGCAAGAACCTCAACGTTCATTCCACGTCTCCTGAAAACCGGGTTTGGAAGCCAATATTAATTAGAACACAAAGCCCTCCCATTTCAATCCCAAACTTCACCGCGGGCTCTGTTTTCAGGGTGTTGGCGCCCCTCAGAGGGGATCGACGGACTGCAGAAGGCTCTGGGCGATGGTGATCCTTCCGCGGGGAGCGGCCTCCGCCGCTTGACACAGATAGAGGGTTTCGACGGCGGCCAGGGCCGTATTCAGACGCTCCAGGTCAATGAGGGAGCCGGGGGGAAGGGCGGTCTTTGAGCGGAAGTTTTCGGGGCAGAAATCGATCCGGCCCTCCTCGCGGCTCACGAGCAGCGGCAGGCCGTGGGTGCGGCAGATCAGGGGGCGGTCTTCGTACAGGGCGCACAGCCCCCCTTCCAGAAGGGGACAGGGGCCGTCGGCCAAGGCGGCACGGGCGCGGGCCCGCACCGCCTCCCTGCGATCTTCGGGGAGGCGCGCCAGGGCGACGGCCAGGGCGTACCCCTCGACCTGAAAGAGCGACAGATGGCGGCAGCAGCCGTCGCAGCCGGCAGCGCAGACGAGGTCGTCGCGGCACGCCTCCTCGATGCCGCGGCACAGCTCGTCGACGCGCTGCCGCAGCGTGTAGTAGTTCTGAAGAAGGTCCACGCCGCCTATTCCACCTCCCCCGTCTCGTCGACCCGGCGCACGGGGAGCCCGAGCTCGGCCGGGTCGCCGTCGAAGGACGCCGCGTCCCCCACCAGCACGATGGTCATGCGCTGCGGATCGAGGTGCCGGCGGGCGACCCGCTGCACCTCCTCGACGGTGACGGCCGCCACCTTCTCGCGGTAGCTCTGCAGGAAGTCGGACGGATAGTCGTAGAAGTCGAGGCGCATCTGCTGGGTAACGACGTCGTGGGTGTTGGTGAAGCCGAAGATGAACGAGTTGATCAGGCTCTCGCGGGCCAGATTCAGCTCGGCCTGCGACACCGGGTGCTGCTGCATGCCGGAGATGATCTCGCGCATCAGGTTGACCGCGTACAGCGTGCTGTCGGTCTTGGTCTCGGTCCCCGCGATGAAGGGACCGGGCAGGCGTCTGCCGATCTGAAACTGCGAGTAGACCGAGTAGGCGAGCCCCCGGTTCGAACGGATCTCGCGAACAAGGCGCGAGTTGAACCCCCCGCCCCCGAGGATGTAGTTCATCACCCGCACCGCGTGCAGATCGGGGTCGTCCTTGTCGATCCCCAGATCACCGAGCAGGATCGTCGTCTGGGGGATATCCCTGGAGGCCACCAGCACCCTCCCCTCCCCGGCCGCCTCGACCGCCGGGGGCTCGCTCCGCACGACGCCTCCAGGAGTCCAGTCGCCGAAGAGCCGATCGAGAAGGGCGAGAACCTCCTGCCGCTCGAAGTCGCCCGACACGGCGATCCAGAGATTGTCCGGGTGGAAGAAGCGCCCGTGGAATTGGGCCAGATCCTCACGGGAGACGCCGCTCACCGTCTGCTCGGTCGCCGTGCGCCCCAGAGGGTGGTCGCCGTAGATCGCCCGCATGAGGGCGCGCGACGCGACGGAGCCCGGCTGGTCGTTCTGGCGGCGAATGTTTTCGATGGCCTGCTTGCGCGCCAGGGCGAGGCGCCCCGCGTCGAGGCCAGGCTCGCGGATGAGGGCAGCGAGGATGGCCGTCCCCTGCGCCATGTCGCGGCTGCGAAGAGAGATGTCGAAGGTGGTGGCGTAGGCGTCCGAAGAGACCGAAAGATTGGCCGCCATCGCTTCGAGGGCCTCGTCGACCTCCATCGGGGCGAGGGAGGCGGTCCCGCCGGTACGCAGCACCGTGGCCAGAAGGGTGTGCAGGCCGGTCTTTTCCTCCGGGACGCTCACGGCCCCGGCCTCGACCATGACGCTCACCTCCACCAGCGGCAGCTCGTTGTCTTCGAGGAGGTAGACCCGGATGCCGTTGGGAAGATCGACCCGATCGACGGGCGGAATTTCAAACTCCAGGGGCTCGAAGGTCAGCCCCGCGATGGGAGAGCGTCGATCCTCCTGCGCCAAGGCCGGAAGAGACGACACCGCCAGGAGCAGACACAGAAAAAGCGCTCCGATGCGCACCGTCGTCCTCATCGCTCACCTCCCGCCGCCGCGCGGCTCGTCTCCGTCGAATCGCCCACGGCCTCGGCCGCGGCGTCGCCGCGCCTGCCCTGCTGCACCATCACGCTCCCCTCCTCGCGGCTCACCGTGGTGACGATGCGGTTCTCGGGGCGGAAGTAGCGCCGCGCGGTCTGCATGACGTCCTCGGCCGTGAGCCCGGCGATCACCTCGTCGTAGTCGACCAGATAGCGCCAGTCGCCGGCGACGGTCTGGTAGTAGGTGAGCATGCGGGCCAGCCCGTTGTTCTGGCGCAGCATGCGCAGATGATCGGTCTGCAGGCGGTTGCGGGCGCGCTGCAGCTCGGCCTCGGGGACGGGCTCGCGCGTGAGACGCTCGAGCTCGGCGAAGATCGCCTCTTCCACCTCGGCGGGGGTGTGCGGGTGCCGGGGGACGGCGTTGATGACGAAGAGGTTCGCGTAGCGCGCCCCGGGGGCGGTGAAGGCGCTCACCGAGGTGGCCAGCGCCTGCTCCACGACCAGCGACTGGAAGAGACGGCTGGTGCGCCCGCCGGTGAGGACGAGGTTGATCAGGTCGAAGGTGTAGTCGTCGATGTGCGGCAGGGTCGGCTTGTGAAAGGCGACGGCGAGGCGCGGTTCGGCGTCGAAGCGCACCGAGACGCGCCGCTCGCCGCGCTGCACCGGCTCGACCTCGCGGATGGGCGGCATGGGGGTGCCCGGCGCCATGTCGCCGAAATACCTCTGCACCAGCTCGACGGCCTCGTCGAAGCGCACATCCCCCACCAGGGCGATGACCATGTTCGACGGAGCGTAGTAGGTGTTGAAGAACTCCCGGGTCTCCTCCAGCGTCAGGTTCTCGATGTCACTCATCCACCCGATGATGGGGTTGCGGTAGGGGTGCATGAGAAAGGCGTTGGCCATCAGGTTCTCGTACAGCAGCCCCCCGGGGTTCGTCTCGTAGGCGCGGCGCCGCTCTTCCTTGACGACCTCTCGCTCGGTGTAGAATTCGCGAAAGACCGCGTTCTTCAACCGGTCCGCCTCGATGGCCGCCCACAGCTCGAGCTTGTTGGCGGGCAAAGAGATGAGATAGCTGGTGAGGTCCTTGCTGGTGAAGGCGTTGAAGCCGACCCCGCCGTGCTCGGCGTAGATGCTGGAGAACTCATCCTTCACCACGTACTTTTGCTGCTCGCGTTGAAGCTCGTCGAGGCGGCGGCTCAGCTCGGCGATCCGCTGAGGGTCGGCGTCGGGGCGGCCGCGCAGATCGTCAAGGCGGTCGCCGACCCGCTCGATCTCTTCCTGGATCGGCCGCTCCTTCTCCCAGTCGCTGGTGCCGATGGTCGTCGTCCCCTTGAAGAGCATGTGTTCGAGCATGTGGGCGATGCCGCGGGTGCGGCTCGTCTCGTCGACGGAGCCGACCTTCAGGGTGATGTAGGCGGTCACCGTGGGGGAGGCCTCGCGCTCCACCACGAGCAGCTTCAATCCGTTGTCGAAATCGTGCTCGCGGACCTTGTCTTCGAGGCGCTCCGCCGCAGCGAAGGAGGCCCCCGCAAAAAGAAGGACGAGGCAAACGAGCCACGTCCGCACAAAGCGAAACGTCATGTCGAGCTCCTTGAAAAAAGATCGAAGGCGTCGGGGCCTTCGCGTGACGGTGAATGTCCGACAAGTATAAACCACTTGGCGCCGCCGGGAAAAGCCGCCGACGGTATCCGATCGGGTCGCTACGCGCGGCCGAACCGCATTTCGTACAAAGGGTAACAGAACCCGGCCCCCAGGTCCAATCGCCCGGCACGACACCGGGTCGCGTTCTGGCCAATCGGTGCCGGAAGCGCTATAGTTTCCTTCATGCAAACTTTCGTCGCAGGCGCTCTGGCAACCAGGGGCTTGCGACGCCTCTTGGAGAAGGCGTGAAAAGAGATCAGACCATCCAGAGCCTGCAAAGCGGCGCCCCCTTCGACCTGCTGGTCGTCGGCGGCGGCGCCACCGGCTGCGGCATCGCCCTCGACGCGGCGAGCCGGGGGCTTCGAACCGCCCTCATCGAGAAGTTCGATTTCAGCGAAGGGACGAGCAGTCGCAGCACCAAGCTGGTGCACGGCGGGGTGCGCTACCTCGAAATGGCGGTCAGGGGGCTCGACCGCACCCAGTACGATCTGGTCAAAAGCGGCCTCGCCGAGCGCGCCCTCTTTTTGCGCAACGCCCCCCATCTGGCGGCTCCGCTGGCGCTGGTGACGCCGCTCTACGGCTGGCTCGAGGTCCCCTACGTCGCCGCGGGGCTCAAGCTCTACGACGTTCTGGCCGGCGGCCGCAATCTCGGCCGCAGCCGCCTGCTCGGCCGCCGCGAGGCCGCGACGCGCTTCCCCCTGCTCAGATCCGAAGGGCTCAAGGCGGGGGTCCTCTACTACGACGGGCAGTTCAACGACGCGCGCATGGCACTGGCCCTGACGACGACGGCCCGCGGGCACGGCGCGGTGTGCGCCAACCACGTCGAGGCCCTGGCGCTGCTCAAGGAGAAAGGGCGCATCGCCGGCGCCCTGGTGCGCGACACCCTCACCGGGGGGCAGTTTCGCGTTGCGGCCCGGGGAGTGATCAACGCCGCCGGCCCCTTCGCCGACCGCATCCGGCAGATGGACGATCCCGCGTCGGCGCCGCTCCTCAAGGCGAGCTCGGGGATTCACATCGTGCTGCGCAAGCGCTTCACGCCGCCGTCGGCCGGGCTGATGATCCCCAAGACCGAAGACGGCCGCATCCTCTTCATTCTGCCGTGGAAGGGGCACATCCTCATCGGCACCACCGACGAACCGTCCGATATCGTCGAGCGCCCGCGCCCCCGCGCCGAAGAGATCAACTACCTGCTGCGCCACGTGCGGCGCTATTTCAACCTGGAGATCGGCGCCGCGGACATCGCGTCGAGCTGGTCCGGGCTGCGCCCCCTGCTGGACGACCCCCGGGCCGTCGACACGGCGCGCCTGGCCCGCGATCACGTCATCGTCCGTAGCGACGCGGGGCTTCTCACCGTCGCCGGCGGCAAATGGACCACCTACCGCAAGATGGCCCAGGATGCCGTCGGCCAGGCCGTCGAGACCTTCGGCCTCGCCGGCGCCGGCCCCTGCCGCACCGAGCACCTGCCGCTGGCGGGGGCGCAGGGGTTCGAGGAAGGGGGCGAGGGGCGGCTGGCCAAAGAGTTCGGCCTTTCGGTCGATGTCGCCGCGCACCTTCACCGCGCCTACGGCGGCGATGCGCACCGCGTCGCCGCCCTGGCGCGCGAAGGGCTCGGCGCCCGCCTGCACCCCGATCATCCGATCATCGAGGCCGAGGTCCTCTACGCCGCCCGCTGCGAGCAGGCCGAGCGCGCCGCCGACGTGCTGGTGCGCCGCACCAGCCTGGCCATGCTCGACCGGGAGGCGGCCGCCGCCGCGGCGCCGAGGGTGATCGAGATCATGGCGGCCGAGCTCGCCTGGAGCGATGCGCGCCGCCACGCCGAGGGCGAGGACTTCGCCGCGCTGCTCAAAAACGCCCTGTAAACCGCCGACACGGGAGGACACCCATGGCGAAGAACCGATACGTCGCCGCCCTCGACCAGGGGACGACCAGCACCCGCTGCATGATCTTCAATCACCGCGGCGAGAGCGTCGCCCACCACCAGCTCGAACACGACCAGATCTCCCCCCGCGCCGGGTGGGTCGAGCACGACGCCGTGCAGGTGTGGCGGCGCGCCGAGGACGTCATCCGCGCCGCCATGGGCAAGGCGGGCCTCATCGCCTCGGACATCGCCGCCGTCGGGATCACCAACCAGCGCGAGACGACGCTGATCTGGGACAGGAAGACCGGCCTGCCCTACGGCAACGCCATCGTGTGGCAGGACACCCGCACCGACGCCCTGTGCCGCCAACTGGCCTCCGACGGCGGTGCGGACCGCTACCGCGCCCGAACGGGGCTGCCGTTGGCGACCTACTTCTCGGGGCCGAAGATCCGCTGGATGCTCGACAACGTCCCCGGCCTGCGCGCCGCAGCCGAGCGCGGCGACGCCCTGTTCGGCACCATCGATTCCTGGCTCATCTGGAAGCTCACCGGCGGCCCCGCCCCGGGCGCGGCCCACGTCACGGACGTGACCAACGCCTCGCGCACCCTGCTGATGAACCTCGAAACCCTCGCCTGGGACGACGAGATCCTCGCCGAGCTCGGAATCCCCCGCTCCCTCCTGCCGCAGATCCGCCCGTCGAGCGACCCCGCCTTCTACGGCATGACCCGCGCCGACGGACCTTTCGGCGGCGAGATCCCCGTGTGCGGCGCCCTCGGCGACCAGCAGGCGGCCACCGTCGGGCAGACGTGCTTCGAGGTCGGCGAGGCGAAAAACACCTACGGCACCGGCTGCTTCGTGCTGCTCAACACCGGGCACGAGATCGTCCCCTCGCGTCACGGGCTCATCACCACCGTGTGCTATCAGTTGGGCGGCCAAAAGCCGGTCTACGCCCTGGAGGGCTCCGTCGCCATCGCCGGGGCGCTCGTGCAGTGGCTGCGCGACGGCATGCGCCTCATCGACACCGCCGCCGACGTCGAGAAGCTGGCGAAGATGGTCGAGGACAACGGCGGCATCTACTTCGTCCCCGCCTTCTCGGGGCTCTTCGCCCCCTACTGGCGCAGCGAGGCGCGGGGGCTGATCATCGGCATGACCCGCTTCGTCACCCGCGGCCACATCGCCCGCGCCGCCCTCGAAGCGACCGCCTACCAGACCCGCGAGGTCGTCGACGCCATGGCCGCCGATTCGGGGGTCGCGCTCAGGGCGCTGAAGGTCGACGGCGGCATGACCGCCAACGAGCTGCTGATGCAGATCCAGGCCGACACCCTCGGCGTGCCGGTGATTCGCGCCAAAGTCGCCGAGAGCACCGCCTTGGGGGCCGCCTACGCCGCCGGTCTGGCCGTCGGCTACTGGAGCGGAACCGACGATCTGAAGAAGAACTGGGGGATCGACAAGACTTGGCGCCCCGGCGATGACGACACCCTGCGCACCCGCAACTACCGGATGTGGAAAAAAGCGGTGAGCCGCACCTTCGACTGGCTGGAGGAGGAAGACGGAAGCTGACGGCGGGAAGGGGCGCCGCCCTATCGGAATTCCGGAGATTCCGGGCGCTCTCAGTGCCCCGCCCGCTCCGGTTCCTTGATGAGCCGGTGCTTCAGGCTGCGGATCGTCCACCAGACGGTGCCGAGGATGAGCGGCACAAGGGCCGCCTGCACGACCCCCTTCGTCACCCCCACCCGCTCCAGCGGCAGCCCCCCGAGCACATAGCCGACGAGCCCGACCAGATAGTAGCTGATGGCGGCGACCGAGAGCCCCTCCACCGTCTCCTGCAGGCGGAACTGGAGGCGCCCCCGGCGGTTCATGGCGGCCAGAAGGATCTTGTTCTGCTCCTGCATCGTCAGGTTCACGCGGGTGCGCAGCATGTCCCCTGCCCGCTCGATGCGGCGCGACAGATCCTCCATCCACCCCTGCACCGACTCGCAGGTGCGCATCCCCGGGGCGAGGCGGCGGGTCATGAACTCTCCGGCGGTCATGAAGCCGTCCACCGGCTGCTCCTGGATGTTCTGCAGCCGCATGGTGACCAGGGCATGATAGGCCCGGGTGGCCGAAAAGCGGGTGTTCGTCTCGGCGCGAAACGATTCGAGACGGGCCGACAGCAAGGAGAGCTTCTCCAGCATCTGACGCTCGACCTCCGAGCCGTCCGTGAGGGGGACCCGGGCCAGCATCTCGGCAAGCTCCTGGTCCATCTGCGCCAGAGCGGGGGAGAGCTTTTTGGCCAGCGGGATCGAGAGCTGAGCCAGCAGGCGGTAGGTCTCCAGCTCGATGATCCGCTGCACCAGACGCCCCATCTGGTAGTCGGAGACCCCGCGGTTCTGGATGAAGAACCGCCCGAAACCGTCGCTGTGCAGCTTGAAGGCGGTGCAGAAGAAGGCCTTGCGGTCCTTCGGTTCGCTGATGATCAAACGCTCCCCCTCGAAGTATCCGGCGAGAGAGTCGGGGTCGGTGGGGAGGCTGCCGTCGTCGAGAACGATGTGGAAAGCGGCGACCGCCTGCCCCGGGAGCTGCGCCAGCCACGGCTGGGGGACCAGATCGATGACGCGCTCGCCGAACGGCGTATCGGTCCCCCGCGCCCGCTTGAACGTCAGGGCGTAGAACTCCATGTGACGCTCCCAGCGCAGGGTGTAGTCGCCGAAGTCGTGCTGGAACGAGACCGTCCCCGCTTCGGGCGGATGAACGCCGGCGGCGCGCAGCAGATCGCACAAGCGCTCGAAGGCGGTGTCGAGCTCGTCGGGGCTCCCCTTGAAGGCGAGATGGGAGATGCGGTG
Organism: Desulfuromonadales bacterium; assembly: GCA_050485365.1. Classification (GTDB taxonomy): domain Bacteria; phylum Desulfobacterota; class Desulfuromonadia; order Desulfuromonadales; family JACZKF01; genus JARFUG01. The sequence goes on from JBJHBH010000034.1 coordinate 10,482, forward strand.
CGGCGAGGAGATGACCTGGAACGGACGCGCATGCAGCTCGTCGTAGAGGGTGCTGCGCAGGGGGTGGGTCGAAAACGGGAGACAGAAAAATTCGGACATGACGACTCCTCATGAAGACGGAGCTCACCATACCCCGCTTGCCCCTACCCGGCAAGCATGTATACGCGACGGGAGGACATCTCCTTCACCCTTTGCGAACCTAATCGTCCGTGTACGTCCCCTGCGCGAGCTCGATGAGGCAAAAGCCGTGGCCGAAGGGGTCGCTGAAGGTGATGCATTTCGATCCCCTCCATTCGACGCACTCGCTCTCGCGCCGCGCCCCCGCCTCGAGCGCCCGGTTGGTTGAGGCGACCAGATCGTCCACGACGAAGTCGATGTGCACCGACGTCCAGTGCCGCGAGTAGCGGCGCACCTCGTCGGCGGCGCCGGACGTGGGGGAGCCGGCGGCATTGGCCAGAAGGTAGATGACGCAGGAGGCCCCTTCGAGCTCGGCCACATCGTCGTCGAGGGTGCGCGTGTGCGTCAGCCCCAGGGCGGCGCCGTAGAACTCGATCGCCGGGGCGAGCTCGGGCACGTCGATGTTCACCACCATGCGCATGGGATGACCTCCTCTCTTCCCCTCGGCCATAACGCCTCGCCTTCGCCACTTCGCGCTATTTCAGCCTTTCAAGCTTGCCTTTTCTTCGGACAATGTTCTTGTAATCCCACTGAATCTCAGCGGCCTTCTTCAGCCACCGGCGCACGTCGGTCGTCTCGACCTGCGACGCGTCGGTGAAAAAGACCGACGCATCCTTGAATTTCTTCCCCACGACGCTCAGCCCCGGCTCCTCAAAGTCCGCGCCGCTCCAAAACATCAACCGCACCCCCGGTTTCTGCTTGCTGTACCCGACGATGGGGTTGGCGTCCAGGAACCAGACCGGGTGCCCATGCCAGATCCGGCTTTCGGCCCCGGGCAGGCCCCGGTCGATCTCTTCGGCCAGGACATCGCAGATTTCCCTGTCTCCGGGGGCCTGCTTTTCGTTGTACTGCCGGATTTCCGGGTTCATCCTCTGCTGTCCTGAGCGCCCACCGGGATATCGAAATGCAGGACATCTTCCCTCACCCCCAGCTTGGTATACAGGGCAATGGCGGCTTCGTCCTCTTCGCCGGTGTCGGCCTGAACGAAGATGACGTAGGCGCCACGCACAGCCGCGAGCTTCCGGAGCGCTCGGATCAACCCGGTGGCGATGCCCTGGCGTCGGTGCTCGGCGGCGACCGCCAGATCGTAAATATAGATCTCGCTGCGCTCCTGCTCGAACTTCTTCAGCTCGTACGCAGCGAGCCCCCCGACGACCGTGCCGTCTTTCACCGCCGCCAAGGCGATGAAGGAGTCGCTGCCGAGAAGCCGTCGCATATAGTCGGCGCAGGGGCGCTTCCCACCGTACGTCTCGACCTCGTCGAAGACCTCGCCGAAGGTCTGCAGCAGCGCATCCATCAACGGCAGGTCATCTTGGGTGAGCTGGCGAATCGTGAAACCGTCTGGCATCGATGCTGCCTCCGAGTGCAGCGGTACAATAGCGCGGTGCGAAGCAACTATTAATACCTTTTACCTTGAGGGGATTAATTGTCAACGACTCAGCTGATTTCAAGCAGGATCCTGGCGGGGTGGCTCATGAAGATGAAGGCGGCCAACTGCTCTTGATACAAGGGGAATTTCTGTTAGCCTCCAACTCAGGAACGGAGGCGACCATGACAGAGACATACGCAGACAGGTACAAAGAAGACCGGATCAACGTGAATGCAACCGAGCGTTTGGCGTCGGTCATCGGCGGCGGGCTCCTGACCTTGTACGGCGTGCGGCGCGGCTCTCTCACGGGGCTTGCACTGGCGGCGGTGGGGGGGAGCCTGGTCTATCGCGGCGCGACGGGGCATTGCGCGACCTACCAGGCGCTGGGGATCGACACGGCCCATGACAGGGAGCGCGAACATCCTTCCGAAATCTCGATACGCGAGGCGCTCACCATCGAAGCGCCGCGCCACGATCTGTACGCCTTCTGGCGCGATTTGGAGAACCTGCCGCAGTTCATGCGGCATATCGAGTCGGTTCGCCCCATGGGTGAGGGGCTCTCGGTCTGGACCGCGCGCAAGCCCGGAGGGGGAGAAATCGTCTGGGAGGCGCAGATCACGGCCGACGAATCTGGAAAACGCATCGCCTGGCAGTCCCTTCCGGGGGCGGATATCGAGAACAGCGGCGAGGTCGTCTTCGAAGACGGACTTCAGGGGACCGAGGTCCACGTCGTCATCGACTACCGGCCGACAGGGCTGGCCGGCATCGCGGCCGGGTGGATCAACCCGGTGCTGTCGCAGATGGTGCGAGAAGACATCCGCCGCTTCAAGAGCTTGATGGAGGCGGGCGAGGCACCGACCGTAGAAGGGCAGCCGAGAGGACATTGAGGCGCAGGGCAACAACCGGAGGGTGACGATGCCGACTCCTTTCGAGCCGAGCCGCCCCTCGGTTTCTCAGCGCCTGCTCAGCTTCGGATCGCCGCCGCGGCGCTCTCCTTCCTTCTTCTCCCCTTTTCGCTTCCCCTTCGGGCTGTAGTGTTCGAGCAGAGCGTTGATCTCCGAGCCGAGCAGGATGGCGAGCCCGGCGATGTACATCCAGAACATCAGGATGATGACGGCGCCGATGCTGCCGTAGGTGGCGCTGTAGTCGGCGAAGTTGCTGGTGTAGATGGCGAAGGCGAGTGAGGCGACGATCAGAAGGACGACGCCGAAGACGCTCCCCGGCGTGAGGAAGACAAACTTCTGCTCGACGTTGGGGGCGTAGCGGTAGATCATGGCGAACCCGAGCAGGAGCGCCATCACGATCACCACCCACCGGAAGACGGCGAAGAAGATGAGAAGGGCATCGGAGAAGCCGAAGCGGGCGCCGATCCAGTCTTGGATCATGCCGCCGAAGACGACGAGGGAGAAGGCGCCGATCACCAGTAGGATGAAGAGCAGGCTCAGCACCAGCGCCGTCGCCCTGGCGCGCACGAAGCTGCGGGCCTCCTTGACGTCGTAGGTGATGTTGAGTTGCATCATGATGGAGTACATCCCCGTCGAGGCCGCCCACATCGTGCCGAGGAGGCCGAAGGAGAGGAGCCCGCCGCGGCGCTCGGCGGTGACCTCGTGCACCACCCCGGCGACCATGTCGAAGGCCTCGGCCGGCAGCGCCTGCCCGAGCAGATCCATGATCGCCTCGTCGACGCGGTCGATGGGGAGGTAGGGGATGACGGCCATGACGAGGATCATCGCCGGAAAGATCGCCAGGGTCAGATAGAAGCCGAGGGCCGCAGCGCCGTTGTAGACGTTGTCGTCGTTGATCTCCTGGTTGAGATCGCGAAGAAACTGCTTGATCGGGACACCGTGAATCATCGCAGGCTCCTTTTGTCAGGATCCAGCATGGCCGGGTACGACTCTCACTTCCCCTTCCCTGCGCGGTCTAACCCTCGTTTCGGCCTTGTGAAGAGGCGTCCTCCTCCCACCGGTTGGCCCCTTGGTCGAAGCCGCCGCGATAGGGGCTGCCGACGCAGAACCGATGCCCGCTCGGCGCCTGCATGACCACCCATTCGGCCTTGCGGTCGACGACGCTCGCCCCCAGCCGCTCCAGGCGTGCAACTTCCTGCTCGATCGAATCCGTCTCGATGTCGAGGTGCGCCCTCGGTTCGTGGCCGACGCGCTGGAGAGTGACCTGCACGTCGCCGGGCGGCGTGACGAGCTGGATGAAGTTGCCGCCGGCATCCAGATCCTTCGGCAGCGCGTACCCCAGCGCGGCACTCCAGAACCGGGCCTCCGACAGAAGATCATCCGTTCGACAATCGATGACGATGTTTCCCCATCTGCTTTTGTGCATAAGTGCTCCACAATCAAACGCCGCCGGATCAGCCCATGCCGACGCCGCGGCATTAAACCGCCCCTCCAACACCTGAGGCCTTCCTCTGTTACGGCACCGCAGGGGGGGATTCGCCCGTGTAGAGGTCGAGTGTGCGCCCTTCGCGCACCGGCAGCAGGGTGGCGCGCACCACGTCGCGCAGGTTGTCGACGAGCTTGATCTCGATCTGCCTGCGGATCTCGTCTTCGATGTCCTTGAGGTTCTCGCGGTTGCGCGCCGGAAGCAGGATGATGGAGACGCCGGCGCGGCGCGCCGCCAGGACCTTCTCCTTGACGCCGCCGATGGGGAGGATGCGCCCGGTAAGGGTGAGCTCGCCGGTCATGGCGACGTCGCGGCGCGCGGGGCGTCCGGTGAAGAGCGAAATGAGGGCGGTAGCGATAGTGATCCCCGCCGAGGGGCCGTCTTTGGGGATGGCGCCGGAGGGGACATGGATGTGGAGGTCGCTCTTTTCGAAGAAGTCGGCCTCGATGCCGAAGTCGGCAGCGTGGGCGCGTACGAAGGAGAGGGCCGCCTTGGCCGACTCCTGCATGACATCGCCGAGGCTCCCGGTGAGGGTGAGCTGCTTTTTCCCCTTCATTGCCGAGGCCTCGACGAAGATGATATCGCCGCCCGCCTCGGTCCAGGCGAGCCCCGTCACCACCCCGACGCGGTCCACCTCCGCGGCCACGTCGGAGAAGAACTTGCGCGGACCGAGCATGCTCTCGACGTCGGCAGCGCCGATGCGGGTGCGGGGGGGCTGGTGCTGGGCGATCTCCTTGGCGATCTTGCGGCACACCGAGGCGATCTGGCGCTCGAGGTTGCGCACCCCCGCCTCGCGGGTGTAGTCCTGGATGATCTTGAGGACCGCCTCCTGCTCGAACTCCACCGGATAGCGCCCCAGCCCGTTCTCCTCCATCTCTTTGGGGACGAGGTACTTGAAGGCGATCTGCAGCTTCTCCTCGTCGCTGTAGCCCGACAGGTGAATCACCTCCATGCGGTCGCGCAGGGCGTGGGGGATCGGGTCCATGATGTTGGCGGTGGTGATGAACATCACCTTCGACAGGTCGAAGGGGACGTCGAGGTAGTGGTCGGCGAAGGTGTGGTTCTGCTCGGGGTCGAGGACCTCCAGCAGGGCCGAGGCTGGGTCGCCGCGAAAGTCCTGCCCGATCTTGTCGACCTCATCGAGCATGAAGACGGGGTTGTTGGCCTCGACGCGGTTGATCTCCTGGATAATGCGTCCGGGCAGCGCCCCGATGTAGGTGCGCCGGTGGCCGCGGATCTCGGCCTCGTCCTTCATCCCCCCGAGCGACAGGCGGATGAACTTGCGCCCCATGGCGCGGGCGATGGAGCGCCCCAGCGAGGTCTTGCCGACGCCGGGGGGGCCGACGAAGCACAGGATCGGCCCCTTGGTGACGCTGCGCAGCGAACGCACCGCGAGGTATTCGAGGATGCGCTCCTTGACCTCCTTGAGGTCGTAGTGATCGTGATCGAGGACGCGCTGGGCCTCGAGGATGTCGAGGTTGTCCTCGGTCCCCTGGTTCCAGGGGACGCTGCACAGGTATTCGAGGTAGGTGCGCGCCACGGTGTATTCGGGCGAGGCGGGGTTGATGCGTTCGAGGCGGGCGAGCTCCTTTTCGGCGACGCGGCGCACGTTCTCGGTCATCCCGCCGCGGGCGATGCGGGTGCGAAATTCGTTGGTCTCCCCCTGGCGAGGATCCTCCTCGCCGAGCTCGTCCTGGATCTGCTTGAGCTGCTCGCGCAGCAGATATTCCTTCTGGGTCTTGCCGACGCGCTTGGCAACCTCTGTCTGGATCTCGCCGCGCACCTGCAGCTTCTGCACCTCATTGGTGAGATGGAGATAGACCTCCTTGAGGCGCTCCAGCGGGTCGAGGGTCTCCAGCAGGCGCTGCTGGCTGGCGAGCTCGAGGCTCAGGTAGACCGCCACCAGGTCGGCAAGGCGCCCGGGCTCTTCGATCTCGTCGATCATCTTGATCACGTCGCCGGGCAGGGGGCGGCCGTAGGCGAGGGCGATCTTGAGCAGGGCGTTGACGCTCTGCACCAGCGCCTCGGAGACGAGCCCCCGGGCGCTCGGCTCGTCCACCGTCTCGATCCGGGCCTGAATGAAAGGCGTCTGGCGCACCGCGGCGATCAGGCGCACGCGCTGCAGCCCCTCGATCATCACCTTGGACCCCCCTTCGGGGAAACGTACGACCTGATTGACCCGGCACAGCGTGCCGATGTGGCACAAGTCCTCGAACTCCCGGCAGCCGTCACCGTCGAGGCACGTCGAAAGGACGAGGAGGTGGTCGTTTCGCATCGCCTCTTCGATGAGCGCCATCCCCTCGGTCGAGACGAAGAGGGGAAGGACCATGTGCGGAAAGACGACATGCTCGCGCGTCGGGTAGACTGGAAGCGTCGAGGGTAGCGATGCGGACCGATTTAGCATCGAAAGCTCCTGTAATTATTGAAACTCAGGGTTGACTTCCTCGATGGTCCGGGACAGAATCTGCGGATACTGCTCCTCGAAGGCGGGGAAGACCGTCCCCAGGAAGCTCTTGATCGCCGCCAGTTCCAGATGAATGCGGTCGACTTCGGCGCGCAACTCCAGAATCCGCTGCTCCGTCGCCGCCCCTCCGATGGAGAGCTCTTTTTGCAGTCTGGCGATCTCTTCCTCTATGGCGAGTGGATTCATTTCGGCTCTAACTCCTTGTAGATTAAGTATATCTTCCATCAAAGGATAACAACGGGGTGGGACGTGTCAAGGCGGGCGGCTGCCTCAGGCGCGCGGCGCGGACAAAGGCCCAACGCCCCTTTCCTGCGTTCACGGATTCGCTTCCAGACGGAGAGTGCATGAAGAAGATTGCGGTGTTGACCAGCGGCGGAGACTGCTCGGGAATGAACGCCACGGTGCGGGCGGTGGTGCGCGCCGCCCTCTCGCGGGGAGTGGAGGTGACCGGCGTCCAGAAGGGGTATCGCGGCCTCATCGACGGGCAGTTCATCGCGATGACGACGCGCACGGTGAGCAGCATCATCCAACGCGGCGGCACAATCCTGCAGAGCGCGCGCTGCGCCGAGATGCGCGGCGATGCGGGACAGCAGACCGCCCTGGCCAATCTGGAGTCGGCCGGCATCGAGGGGATCGTCGTCATCGGCGGCGACGGCTCGCTCAGCGGAGGGCTCGCCCTGGCGCGCCGGGGGGTCAAGGTCATCGGGATCCCCGCCTCCATCGACAACGACATCCCCTTCACCGACATGTCGCTGGGGGTCGATACGGCGCTGAACAATATCGTCCACGCCGTCGACTGCCTCAAGGATACGGCCTCCTCCCACGACCGCGCCTTCGTGGTCGAGACGATGGGTCGAAACTGCGGATACCTGGCTCTGACCGCGGCGGTGGCCTGCGGAGCCGAGTTCGCCCTCATCCCCGAAGAGCCCTATGACCTCGCGCACATCTGCGAGACGCTGAGCCGGCGCTACCGCGAGGGGCGCGACAACTCCATCGTCATGGTGGCCGAGGGGGTCGGCACGGCCGAGCAGATCGCCGAGAAGATCAGGCACTGTATCGGCTTCGAGACCCGCATCATGGTTCTGGGACATTACCAGCGCGGCGGTTCGCCCACCTCCTTCGACCGGCTCCTCGGCGCGCGCTTCGGCGTGGCGGCGCTCGATGCGCTGCAGGCCGGCGAGACGGGGATGATGGTGGGACTGCGTCACGCCTCCATCGCCCTTACGCCGCTGGAAGAGGTCTTCAAAGCCAAGAAACGCCCTCTGGACACAGTGACGCTGCGCCTGGCGCACACCCTTGGGCTCTGATCCCCGCACCTGGATCGCCCCTCGGCATGGAAGGTGTGACTCCATACTGAACGGATACGCGCAAAAAAGGCCGCTGCCTCAATAGACAGCGGCCTTTTCAGTGGATCTCGATGCGGCGGCGCGGTTGTTTCTCTTCGAGGAGCTTCGCCGTTGGGCTAATGCGCGGTGATCTCGATGCGCCGCGGCTTGGCGGCCTCGGCCTTGGGGAGCTCGAGCTTGAGCACGCCGTCCTTGAGCTCGGCGCGGGCCTTCTCGGAATCGATCTCGTCGGGGAGTTGGAACTGCCTGTAGTAGTTGGCCAGGGCGAACTCGCGATAGAGCTCGTTCCCTGCGGCGCCGAGATCGATGTTCCCCTTGATGGCGAGAATCCCCTTGTCGATGTTGATCTCGAGCCCCTCCCTGGTCACCCCGGGCAGATCGGCCAGCAGGGTGAGGCCGGCTTCGGTCTCAAAGATGTCGACCGCGGGACGCACGAAACTCTCGGGGGTGCGGGTCTCTTCGCGTCCGACGAGGGTCCCTTCGTGGCGGCTGACGGGGATATTGCTGTTTGCCATGGTCGTTTCCTCCTCTTCAGATAAGGTGTCGGTATCGATTCGCTCGCCGTCTTTTTCGATCGGCACGTCAGCTCGGCTTGACCGAAATCTTCTTCGGGCGGGCCGCCTCGCTCTTGGGCATGGTCACCCGAAGGACGCCGTTGCGGCACTCGGCCTGAACCCTCGACGTGTCGACTTCGACCGGAAGCTCGATGGTGCGCAGGAACTTGCCGCTTCCGCGCTCGTTGCGGTGCCACGTCGCCTTGTGCTCCACTTCCCGGCGCACCCCGGAGAGGGTCAGGGTGTTGCGCATGACCGAAAGCTCCAGGTCTTTGGGATCGATGCCGGGGACGAGCGCATCGAGGAAGAGGTGATCGTTGTCCTCGCGCAGGTTGACCTGCGGATAGCGCCCGGCGCCGAGCCCGGGGAGAAAGGACGGGCCGTACTCCCCTGTGCGCCCGAGCCCCTTGAAGACGCTGTCGAGATCGCGGCGAAGGTTGTCCATTTCCCTGAAAAGATCGAGCATTGCCATAACGTTGTTCCTCCTTTTTGGTGTCGGGATATGATCTGAGCGTCGGCGCTCCGTACCTGCCTTCTCCTTTATCAAAGAGCGTACCAAGCGCAAGCACCCAAAATCACGGGATAAAACACCACATGGAACACAGAGACTCCGTCGCATTGCGGCGATTTGCGACGTCGCGACGTCGCTTGCGACGCTCGCCGAGGGGGCGCAGGGATAAATCCCTACAACGACAACGCCCCCGCGCACCTAAAGGTGGGCGGGGGCGTTGTCGTACCGCGATGATGAAGCGGATCAGAGGAACGGGATCAGCAGCAGGGCCACGACGTTGATGACCTTGATGACCGGATTGATGGCGGGGCCTGCGGTGTCCTTGTAGGGGTCGCCGACGGTGTCGCCGGTGACGGCCGCCTTGTGCGCCTCAAAACCCTTGCCGCCGTGGTGCCCGTCTTCGATGTACTTCTTGGCGTTGTCCCACGCGCCGCCGCTGTTGCACAGCGAGATCGCGACGAAGATCCCGGTGACGATGCAGCCGATCAGAACGCCGGCCAGGATCTTCGCCGAGGCGTCAGGGGCGAGCATGAGACCGAGGACGACGGCCAGGATCGGCACGATGACCGGCAGCAGCGCCGGGACGATCATCTGCTTGATCGCCTCGCCGGTGACGATGTTCACGCACTGGTAGTAGTCGGGCTTTTCGGTCCCCTTCATGATGTTGGGGTTGGCGCGGAACTGGCGACGCACCTCCTCGATGACGGCCCCGGCCGCCTTACCGACCGCTTCCATGGCGAAGGAGCTCACCAGGAAGGGGACGAGGCCGCCGATGAAGAGACCGGCGATGACGAAGGGGTCGTTGAGCAGAAAGTCGATCTGGATCCCCTTGATGCGCTCCAGGTCGATCTGGTAGGCGGCGAACAGCGCGAGGGCGGCGAGCCCCGCCGAGCCGATGGCGTACCCCTTGGTGACCGCCTTGGTGGTGTTGCCGACGGCGTCGAGCTTGTCGGTGACGACGCGCACGCTGGCGTCGAGCTCGCTCATCTCGGCGATGCCGCCGGCGTTGTCGGTGATGGGGCCGTAGGCGTCCAGCGCCACGATCATCCCCGCCATCGACAGAAGGCTCATGGCGGCGATGGCGACGCCGAAGACCCCGGCCAGCATGTACGAGGAGAGGAGCCCGGCGACGATGACCAGGACGATGGGGGCGGTCGACTGCAGCCCGACGGCGAGACCCGAGATGATGTTGGTGGCGCTGCCGGACTCGCTCGCCGCGGCGATCTTGCGCACCGGGGCGTGCTCGGTCGAGGTGTAGTACTCGGTGATGTAGAAGATGAAGCCGGTGACGACCAGGCCGATGAGAGCGCAGAGGAAGACGGCGTTGGGGCTCTGGACGACGCCGTCGAGCATGATGACGGTGGCGGGATAGAAGCCGACGGCGCTGATGACGGCCGAGATGCCGAGGGCCTTGTAGAGCGAGCCCATGACGTTTTCGTTGGTGAGCTTGGTGTAGAAGCTGCCGATGATCGAGCCGATGATGCTGATGCCGCCCAGGACCAGCGGATAGGTGATGACGCTGAAGTTGCCCGGGAACATGAAGGCCGCGATGAGCATGGCGGCGATGGCGGTGACGGCGTACGTCTCGAAGAGGTCGGCGGCCATGCCGGCGCAGTCGCCGACGTTGTCGCCGACGTTGTCGGCGATGACGGCGGGATTTCTCGGATCATCCTCGGGGATCCCCGCCTCGACCTTGCCGACGAGGTCGGCGCCGACGTCGGCGGCCTTGGTGTAGATGCCGCCGCCGAGACGGGCGAACATGGAAATGAGGCTCGATCCGAAGGCGAGGCCGATCAGGGAGACGACCGCCGCTTCATGGCCGTGCACATCAGCGGGGAGGAAGAGGGTGAGGAGCCAGTAGTAGCCGGCGACGCCGAGAAGACCGAGGCCGACGACGAGAAGCCCCGTGACCGAGCCGCCGATGAAGGCGACCTTGTGGGCGGCCTGGGCGCCGTTCTTGGCCGCCGCAGCGACGCGCACGTTGGCGCGCACGCTGACGTTCATGCCGATGATGCCGGCCAGACCGCTGAAGGCGGCGCCAATGATGAAGCCGACCGCCTGGTAGATGTCGAGAAAGATGAGGATGATGACGGTGACGACGATGCCGACGATGGAGATCGCCTTGTACTGGCGCCAAAGGTAGGCCTTGGCCCCCTCCTGAATCGCCGCAGCGATGGACACCATCTTCTCGTTGCCGGTCTCCATGCTGCTGATTTTCTGGGTGTAGAGCAGACCCACTGCAATACCCAGGATCGAGCAGACGAGTGCAAAGAATACAGCGGTCATGAAAATCTCCTTACATCATTGTATGGGGCCTAAAGACGGGTCCGTTCCCGTTCATCCGCACATTAAACCTGCGAACTTTAGCGAAAGCGCGCAGGAACGGCAAGAAAAAAGTTCCATCGACCCCTTGACAAAGAACACGCGTCTGCTCCGGTTCGGCGCGGCAAAAAAGAGCGCCCTCAGGCGAGCTTCTTCATCAGCCAGGCGATGTTCTCTCCGAGGCGGCGCATCGTCCCCATCCCCTCCTCGTCGCCCTGCACCTCGCCTATCCCCTTGCCGAACCCCATGTTCCAGTAGTTGGAGCCCGGCACGATCATTTCGCCGATCAAAAAGAAGTGGTTGATGCTGTCGAAGGCGTGAACCGCGCCGCCGCGGCGAACGGCGACGACGGCTGCGCCGACCTTGCGCCGGTACAGGTTGTCGTTGGCGCGCCCGACCATCCCCGCGCGGTCGATGAGGGCCTTCATCTCGGCGCTGATGTCGGCGAAGTAGGTGGGGGAGGCCAGGATGACGGCGTCGGCGTCGATCATCTTCTCGATGCAGTCGTTGACGACGTCACCGATGACGGCGCAGCGCCGATCCTTGCGCTCGTAGCACTTGTAGCAGGCGATGCACCCCCGGATCGTCTCTCCGGCCAGTTGAACCAGCTCCGTCTCGATCCCCTCCTGTTCGAGGGGGGCGAGGACCTCGCGCACCAGGATGGCCGTGTTTCCGTCCTTGCGGGCGCTTCCGCTGAATGCGACGACTTTCATGTGACACTCCTTTCCATTCGGCATAGTTATTCCCCCCTTTTGCAAAGGGGGGTTAGGGGGGAATGGCGCTAGTTTAAGCCCTTCTTGCTACTGCTATGGAGTAAACTCGGGACTGTCCCCGGCCCCATCGGGGGCTGTCCCGGATGCTTCTGAAGACACCTCAGCGGGCGCGGATATAAGCGACGAGGCTCCATATTGCCTCCTCGTCCAGATGAGGTCCCCAGGCGGGCATCACCGAGCCGCGCGAACGGTAGGGCTCCGTCCGGTTCCCCTGCTCGATGCGCCAATAAAGGTAGGCGGGATCGACGGCGCGGTACTTCGGGTCGCTGAAATCCGACGGTGGGGGGACGAAGCGGTGGGCCGTCCCCATACGCCCCTCGGCGACGGTGCCGTGACACGAGGCGCAGTGCCTCATGAAGAGCGCTTCGCCCGCGGAAATCCGCTGCGCGCTCTCGAGAAAGCCCGCCTCGACGGTGCGCCGGGGATAGTCCTCGCCGCGCTCGCACCCCGAAGCGAAAAACGCGGCCGCCCAGGCGAGGGCGCACCCAGCGGCGGCGACGGTCCCTCTCATCCCTTGAAGACCTTGAGCAGATGGGGGACGAGCTGCTTCTTGCGCGAGAGGACCCCCTTGAGCTCAAAGAGGTTCTCCTCCACCTGCGGGTACTCGATGAGATAGGGGAGCTCCTTGCCGCCCAGGGCCAGCAGCAGGCTCGTCTCCTGCACGATGTCGGTGACGAGGAGCCCCGCCACGTCGAGGCCGCGCTCGTCGCGAAGAGCGCCCAGCACGGCGGCGATCTCCTCCTTCATCGACAAAAACTCGTGAAAGCTCACCACCTCGACCTGCCCGATGCCGAAGGAGGTCTCCCCCCCCTTGTATTCCTTGAAATCGGTGAGGACGAGGTGGCGCACCGAGGGGTAGGCCGCGAGGGTCGATCCGGCGGCGAAGATGCGGCGGCCGAAGTCGAGGGGGTCGAGCCCCGAGAGCTCGCCGAGCCATACGGCGATCTCCCGGTCGATCTCGGTGGTGGTGGGCGACTTCAGGATGACGGTGTCGGACAGAAGCCCCGCGAGCATGAGCCCCGCCACGGCCGGCTCGGGGACGACCCCGGCCTGACGGAAGAGGGTCGCCACCACGGTGCAGGTGCTCCCGAGGGGCTGGTTGATGAAGCGGATGGGGGTGTCGGTGTGGAAGTTGCCGAGGCGGTGGTGATCGACGACCTCGAGGATCTCCACCTTGTCGGCGCCGGCAACGGCCTGCGAGAGCTCGTTGTGGTCGACGAGGATCAGCTTCACCGGGGAGGTGCGCAGCAGATTGCTCTTGGTCGCCACCCCCTCGACCCTCCCCTGGGCGTCGAGAACGACGACGCCGGGGTCCTTGGTGTGCAGAAGCTTCAGCCGCAGATCGTCCATGCGCTCGTCGAGCTGCGCCGTCCCGAAGCTCTTCCCCTCCACCAGGCAGCGCACGGGGGTCGCCAGACGCGTCAGCCACGTTCCGGTGGCGGTGTCGTAGGGGGTGGAGATGATGGTGACGTCGTTCTTGCGGCCGCAGGCGACGATCTCGGGGGAGACGGGGAGATTGCCGGTGACGATGAGGACGCGCACCCCGGCCTCCACCGCCTCGCGCTGCACGTTCTCGCGATCGCCGGTGACGAGGACCATGCGGCGCGGGTCGAGCCCTTCCATCTTGGCGCGGAAAGTCTCGGAGGCCATGGCGCCGACGTAGAGGTTGAGCTCCTCGATCTGCAACTCGTCGATCTGGGTCAGATAGACGCCGCGCAGGCATTGGCGGATGGAGTCGGGGCAGGCGAGGACCCGGCGAATCTCCATCTCCTGGCTCGGCACGACGAAGCGCTCGGCCACCCCCTTGAGAAACAGAAGACCCAGCGGCCTGCGCTCCGCATCGACCACCGGCAGCATCCGCACGTTGTGCAGGTGAAAGAGCTCCATCGCCCGCGACAGCGGGGCGTCGCCGGGGACGGTGATGACGTGCTCGCCGATGACGTGACGAACGCGGGGGTGGACGTCGATCAGCAGCGGGGGGACCGGAAGGGCGAGCTCCTTCAGGACGAAATCGGTCTGGTGATTGAGATTGCCGGCGCGGGCGGCCTGCACGTTGGCGAGCCCCTGCCGGCGGCGAAGATGGGCGTAGGCCATGGCACTGCAGATCGAGTCGGTATCCGGGTTCTTGTGACCGACGACGTAGACGGTTTCTTTTTGCATCTTTTCCATCCTCCGATGGGCGCTTCGGACGCCCTTTTCTGTTCATCTGCAAATGGAAACACCCTGGCTCATCCATGGCCGGGGCGTCCAAAAGTCTTCATCCATTTATCGAGAGAAAGCTCTCCTCGCGCCTACCGCATCGTCCCCCGCACATTCCCCATTCCGAGGACGTTCTCCACCAGTCCGCCGGCGGGCTCTCCGTCCTCGTTGAACCAGACGTAGACGTTCCCTTCGCCGGTGTCGAAGATCTCGGGGTCGAGGGTCAGGCGGCAGACGGAGCCGTGGGAGGGAAAGGGAAAATCCGCGCGATCGCGCTCCGTCAACACCTCCAGAACGATGTCCGAGTCTCCCCGATGGCTGAAGGCGGGGATGACGATGGGCCGGCCCGGTTCGGGGTCGCCGTAGGCACCCGCCCGAAAGTTGTACAGGGCGGTGAGCATGTCGGACGGGGGGGCGGCGGGGTCGAAGGGGATCGTCTCCTGCGCCGAGAGGTGCCCGTTGCGCAGGCGCTGATGCAGGACCTCGCCCCGGTCGTAGTCGAAGACGTAACGCCGGACGCGGTCGCGGCGGTTCTCCCCCCTGCCCCGCAGGATCTGCGACTCGTGCGAGAGGGCGCGGAGGCGGCCGTCGGGCGCTCTCTCCATCACCGAGACGTAGCGCTGCGCGCGGTTGCCCGAGAGCCTGGCGGCGATCCCCCGCGTCTGCGCCTCCAAAACGGCGCGAAAGGTCCCGGGGCGATCGCCCTTTGTGAAGGTCAGATGCCCCTCGGCGAGGCGCTCGAACCAGAGAAACGAGATGTCGTAGGAGATCGACTCCTCGGAGAGGACCCCTGTGGGGAAGGCGACGTCCTCGTGCACGGCGAGCGCCGGCGAAGCGTAAAATAAAAAGACCAAGGTCAAAAGGACGCGGTAAGGCATGGAACTCCTCGAAGAATCGTCACAAAAAAAGGGAGTCTACCACGAACCTTCCCGGCCGACAACCGACGCGGCGCCTCTGTTGTGCTTGACAGACTCCCGAGCGGACCGGTAAAATTTATATATACAAATATTATTCATATGAAGGTGACGATGGAACCGGCTGAATTCGATAAGGACGTCAATTTCGACCGCGAGGCGGAGATCCTGAAGGTGCTCGGCCATGCCGTGCGCCTGAAGATCGTCGCCGGCCTCATGCACCAGAGCTGCAACGTCAAGAAGATCTGGGAATGCCTGGGCCTGCCGCAGGCGACGGTGTCGCAGCACCTGGCCCTGCTGAAGAACAAGAAGATCATCGAAGGCAGGCGCGAGGGGGTCGAGGTCTATTACCACGTCGTCTCCGAGGAGGCGCAGAAGATCGTCGGCGCCCTCCTCGGCTTCGCTCCCCGCTCCTGATCCCCCTCCCCGCCCTACCGTCTATAACCCAACGCATAGATCACGTGATAGGTCGCCGGGATGAGCTCGCCGCGCCGATGCTCCTTTTCGTAGACCTCCATCATGCGCTGCATGACCCTGCGGGAAGAGAGCCCTTCGGGGCGGTCGACGGCGGCGTTTGCGGCGCCGATGCGCTTGAGCGCGCGAAGAAGAGAGGGGACGTCGGGGTGCAGGTCGATCTCGTCGATGGAGGCGAGCGCGACCGATGCGAATCCAGCCTCCTGCAGGGCTGCACGCACGGCGGACTCGGTGGGAAAGGACTGCACGTGCGATCGACTCCCCCGCTCGGCGGCCGCCTGCCGGTGCGCCTCGCGCAGCTCCCACAGGGTGCGCTCGGCGAAGAGGGCGCAGGCGAAGAGCCCCCCCGGCGCCAGGACGCGGGCCGCCTCGGCGAAGGCCAGCGGCAGATCCTCCACCCACTGGTAGACCGAAGACGAATAGACCAGAGAGAGGGCGCCGTCGCGCACCGGCAGGGCGTGGGCGTCGGCGTCGACGGCGGCGATGTCGGCGAGGCGCTGCGCGGCAAGGCGCGTCATGCCGTGGGCGAGATCCGAGACGATGGGGCGCACCTGTGGGCACAGCCGCACGATCCCCCGGGTCAGCTCGCCGGTCCCCGTCCCGACCTCCAGCGCCGCGCCGGGCGCAACCTCTTCGGCCGCGATGCGCTCCAGCAGCCCCCGCACCACGCGCTTCTGCACCACGGCGTAGCGCTCGTACTCTTCGGCGCGACACGAGAAGTTGCGCCGCACCCGTTCGAGGTCGAGCCGTCGTTCGCGCTTCATCGCAGAAACTCCCGCCATCGATCGAACACCTGCTGCGGCCGGCTCAGAAAAGGGGCGTGCCCCGTCTCGGGGAGAAACACCGCCACGGCCGACGGCAGGTGCCGAGCCAGATAGCGCCCGGCGCCGACGGGGACGATGCGGTCGAGCTCGCCGTGCACGACGAGGGTCGGCACGTCGATCGCCGCCAGATCCGAGCGCTGGTCGGCGCTGCGCAGCGTCTCCAGCGCCCCCCGGGCGACGTCGGGTTCGGGGAGTCGCCCCTCGCGCACCGCAAAGCGCACGATCTCGCGATAGCGCTCGCGCTCCAGCGCCTCGCCGTCGAACTGCAGGGCGAAAAAATCCTCCATCGTCTTGAGATAGGCGCGCCGAAGGTCGCGCCCCATGGCCCGCACCTGCCCCTCGGGGAGCCCGTGGGGCCACCCCTCCCCCGCCGTGAAACGCGGCGTCGTGCCGACGAGGACGAGGCGACGCAGCCGGGCTCGAAGCAAAGGTGAGAGCGCCATGGCGACCTGCCCCCCCATCGACCAGCCGAGAAGGTTCACCTCGCCCAGCGCCAGCGCGTCGGCCCACTCGATCAGGTCGGCGGCGAAGTCGTCCAGAGCGTATCCGTCGCCGGCATCGGAGGCGCCGTGACCGCGCAGGTCGGGGGCGAGGACGCGGAAATCGCGGCCGAGCTCCCGCAGCGCCTCGCCGAAGACGGCGCCCGACATGCTCCACCCGTGCAGCAGAACCAGTGGAGGGCCGCTGCCGGCCTCGCGCCACGCGAGGCTGCGGCCGTCCGCCAAGGTCAGGCTCTTCATGGCGCCCCCACCGCCTCGACGATCGCCCGCGCGGCCCTCTCGAGGTCGTCCGGGGCGTGGTCGGCCATCACCGTCGCCCGAAGGCGGCAGCGCCCCTGGGGGACCGTCGGGGGGCGGATCCCCTGCAGGAAGATCCCCTCGTCGAGGAGGCGAGCGCTCGCCGCCATCGTCGGTGCGGGCTCGCCGGTGAGAACGGGGACGATCTGCGTGACGCTCCCGAGCAGATCGAGCCCCCCCTGCCGCAGGCGCTCGGCGAAGATCCCGCGGTTGCGCGTGAGGGCGGCGCGAAGGCGCGCCCCCTCTGGGGACTCGACGATCCGCAGGGCGGCCTGCGCGGCGGCGGCGGCCGAGGGGGGGAGGTTGGTGGAGAAGATGAAGGGGCGCGACCGGTTCACCAGGACGTCGAGGACGGTGCGCCCGGCTGCGAGATACGCCCCCGCGCTCCCCAGAGCCTTGCCGAGGGTCCCCATGTGCAGATCGACGCCGTCGAGGCACCCCAGGTGCTCGGCGCTCCCGCGCCCCCCTTCGCCGAGGACCCCTGTGCCGTGGGCGTCGTCGACCATCAGCAAGGCGTCGTATTTCTCCTTGAGGCGCACGAGCTCGGGCAGGGGGGCAAGGTCGCCGTCCATGCTGAAGACGCCGTCGGTGACGATGAGCCAGCGTCCCTTTCGCTGCGGCGCCTCGCGCTCCATGAGCTCTGCGAGGGCGTCGGCGTCGGCGTGGGGGTAGACGACGGTGCGGGCGCGGCTCAGGCGGCACCCGTCGATGATGGAGGCGTGGTTGAGGGCGTCGGAGAAGACAACGTCGTCAGGACCGAGGAGCCCCTGCAGGATGCCGGTGTTCGCGGCGTACCCGGTGTTGAACAAAAGCGCCCCCTGGGTCCCCTTGAAGGCGGCGAGACGCTCCTCCAGCTCGGCGTGGGACTCCATCCCCCCGCAGACGAGGCGGCTCGCTCCGGTCCCCGCGCCGAAGCGCAGCGTCGCCTCGACGGCGGCTTCCACCACCGCCGGGTGGGCGGCCAGCCCCAGGTAGTTGTTGGAGCACAGCAGCAGAACCTCGCGCCCCTCCAGGCGCACCCGGGGACCCTGGGCCCCCTGCACCGTGCGCAGGCTCCGGCGCATCCCGGTCCTGTCCAGCTCTTCGAGTTCCCTTTGCCAGTTTTCCATTCCTATTTCCTCTAAGAATCTCAAAGACAAAAAGCGATCTCACGCCCGTTCGCTCCCGCTCACTTGAGACGCAGAAGCCGCGGAGAAGGCAGAATCTGTTTAACAGGAATTTTCATGATAGTCAGGATGAAAACCTCAAAGCTGAGGCCCCGGGGTTGGGCTTTATCCTGTTCATCCTGTCCATCCCTGTTGATTTGTCCTTAAGATTTTCTCTGCGACCTTGATTTGCTAAGGACTTCTTCGATCCGGATGAAACGCCCCGATCTCGTCGAAGAGGATCACCGCCTCCTCCAGAAAGGCGATCGTCTCGGCGATGTCGCTCTGCGGTCGCACGAAGAAGGCCCGCCCGCCGATCGTCTCTCCAGCCGGTTTGAGATGGGGGAAGCGCAGATAGCCGTGGAGCGGGGTGCAGATGTAGCCGGCGGTGTAGTCGGGGTCGTCCGACCAGCACAGCTCGGCGCGCACTCCGGGGGCGGCGGCGACCTTGGCGGCGAGCACCAGAGCTTCGCGAACGTGAGGGTTGTCGAGGTCGCGGCGGGCGAGCTCGGCGCGCAGCGTCTTTTCGGCCCCGGGCGAAAGATCCATCCGCGTCGCACGCACCCCGCGGGCGGGGTCGGGCTCGAGGCGCGCGCCGCTTTGCGCGTCGACGAACATGGCGCCGCGCATGTTCCTCCCCCCGGGAGCCCCTCCGGCGGCGAGGGCGGCAAAGGCCGCATCGACGGCCGCCCCGGCGATCCCCGCCTCGATCAGCAACGAACGGGCCGCCTTCCTTCCCTCGCGCCAGTGCGCGACCGGGCAGGTCGTGACGTCGGGGAGGCGCCCGCCGCGCACCGCCTGCGCCTCGATCCGATCGATGCTGAGGCGCAGCGTCTCGGCGCTCCCCCGGGGATGGGCGAGCGCCCGACGCACAAGGGAAGCCGCGATTCCGTCGAGGGTTTCGGGGGGAGAAAGGCGCTCGGCGCCGCAGAGGTGATCTCCCCCTGCGACGGCGTGCATGCGGATGCTGTAGAGATGCGCGGGCGGCATGGGCGGAAATTAACACGCACCCCCGGCATTGTCAACCGAACGAACGGAATCGAAGTTGACGATACCGGTTTTCCTTGGCCTGCACTTTGGACCTATGTTAACGTTCCGGTTCCCGAATACTAACCAAATTTATCCGCAACTACAGTACGATGGGATGATTTCATGACCACAACCCTGATCGGCATCTGCTTCGCCGCCTACATCGTCTCCGCCCTTCTGTATGTGGTGCACATGAAGGTGCGCAAGCCCATTTGGAGACAAAGCGCCTTCACTCTCGTGGTGACGGCCTTCGCCCTGCAAAGCGTCATCCTGGGGTGGCGCTGGTGGGCGGCGGGCTTCCTCCCCGTCACCAATCTCTTCGCCACCCAGTTCTTCTTCAGTTGGGCCCTGGCCGCCACCTACATCTATTTCGAGCTGCGCTATCGCGTCGGGGCCGTCGGCCTCTTCGTCATCTTCCTGAACCTTCTGCTGCTGGCGAGCGTTCTGCCGCGCGACCCCGCCCTGCCACCCCTCATTCCGGCCCTGGACACCTGGCTTTTCACCGTGCATGTGGCGTTTTCGTTCTTCGGCTACGCCTTCTTCGCCATGGCCTTCAGTCTCGGCGTCCTCTACCTGGTGCAACGGCGACGCTCCCACTCTCTGCTCCCCACCCTGCCTCAGTTGAGGATGATGAACGAGGAGTCGATTTTTCTCGGTTTCGCCTTCTTCAGCATCTGCATGCTCTCCGGGATGCTGTGGGCCTACGTCGCCTGGGGGTACTGGTTCTCGTGGAACATCAAAGGGGTGTGGTCGTTCCTCATCTGGCTCTTCTATGCGGGGATGTGCCACGCCAAGTTCATACGTCAATGGCAGGGGACAGGGTACGCCATCCTCTCGGTGGCCGGCTTTTTTCTCGTCCTCTTCACCTATCTCGGGATCGGGCTGTTCATGAGCAGCAACCACCCGCTGGAGTGATATCGTGACCGCAGCTCGACTCTGGAACCTGCTCTGTTCGCTGAAACTGGCCATCGTCCTCGCCTCGGCCGCCGTGCTGCTCCTCGTCGTCGGCTCCTTCTACATGCCGTCGCGCCCCGCCCTCTTCGGCGCCATGGACCGCATGCCGCTGGGCGAATGGTTCTCCCACGCGTGGAGCCAGCAGCCCGAAGCCGTCTGGTGGGTAGCGGCGGCGGGGATTCTCATCATCCTTCTGGGGATCAACACCCTGTGCTGCACTGTCGACTGGCTCTGGCGCCTCAAGAGCCGCTGGCGCAAGACCGGCGAGTACCTGCTGCACCTTGGCTTCGTCCTGGCGCTCATCGCCTACGTGTGGGGGAGCTTCGACGGTTTTCGCAGCGAAGGGATTCGCGTCGCCGTCGGGCAAACGGTTCCCATCCCCGCCTGGCCCGGTCACTATCTCCACCTCGAAGATGTGGAGTTGGTGCGCAAGTCCCCCACGGCGATCCCCGACGCGGCCTCCTCCATGGTCCTGCTGCGGGGGGACAACGAGATCGCCCGATATGAAATCCGCACCAACGATCCGCTGATTCACGGCTCCGTCGTCGTCGTCCCCCTCTCCTTCTCGCAAGGGGCCGCCGGAATCCGCAGCCAGATCTCCGGCGTCGGCACCGTCGACCTCGTCCCGGGAACCGTCCTCTCCCTGGCGGGGGGCGCAAAGCTCTCGGTCCACAGCTTCTATCCCTGGGCGATCCGTCTCGCCGACGGCACGGTCGTCGCGCGCGGAGAAAATCCGGTGCGCCCCGCCATCGAACTGGAGCTGAAAAACCCCGACCACCTCTCGTGGCGCGGGTGGTACTTCCCGCAGGACGGGCTCCCCACCGAGCTCATCGAGGCGGGGGTGCGCCTTCGCCCCATCGATCTCGTCTACAAGCCCATTGGTCTCTACACCGTCAATCGCGACCCGGGCGCCTGGCTCGCCTTCGCCGGGGGGATCGCCATGACGGCGGGAGTCTTCGTCTGCCTCTTCTCCTTTTATTCCAAGCGCACCCGGGGGGACAGACCCGAGATCACATGACCCTGAGGAGGGAGATTTCTTCTTGACAATTGGTTAGTCTTGTTTAATTATTTGACTTAAATCTTTTGTCGGGGAGGGATATGAAACGAAAGGTTTTGATCGTCCAAGACGATCCGGCGGTTCTGGAGCAACAGATCCAGGTAGTTCGCCACCTCGGCTGCGAGACTCTCGTCGCCCGGGACGGAATCAGGGGGTGGGAGACGGCAAAGCGCGAGCGCCCCGACGCCATCCTTCTCGATGTGAGCGCGCCTGTATGCGGCGGGGCCTCCCTTCTGCGCCGCCTCAAGGGGGAGCCTTCGACGCAGGCGATCCCCGTGGCCGTCATCACCGACCGACTCGGGGAGTGCGACTTCGGCAGCGGTGCCTTGATGGCGCTTTCGAAACCCTTCACCACGCGCGCCCTGCAGGTCGTCCTCCTCAACCTGCTCACTCAACCCAAACGCGCCGCGAAGCCGGCGCTGGGGCGCGCCGCGTAAGCGTCCTACCCCTCGCGGTACGCGCGGATCTCGGCGAGGAACGCTTCGCCGTAGCGGGCGAGCTTGTGCTTGCCGACGCCGCTCACCAGCAGGAGGGCCGCCTCGTCGAGGGGCTGGGCCGCGGACATCTCCGAGAGGGTCGCGTCGCCGAAGACGACGAAGGGGGGGACCCCCTCGCGGTCGGCGATCTCCTTGCGCACGGCACGAAGACGCTGGAAAAGGGCGTCGCACCGCTTCTCGGCGGATGCGACGCCCATTTTTTTCAGAGCGGCGGGGGCGCGAAGGCGGGGGCGCGCCAACTCGAGGGTCTCCTCCCCCCGCAGCAGGGGAAGCGATCTGGGGGTGAGGCGCAGAATCGAATAGCGGGCCACGTCCTGTTCGAGGTAGCCCAGGTGCAGAAGCTGGCGGACGAGCGCGCTCCACTCTTCGGCGCTGCGGTCGGCGCCGATGCCGTAGGTGGAGAGGCGGTCGTGACCGAGCTCCAGTAGGCGACGGCTGCGGCCGCCGCGCAGCACCTCGACGATGTGCCCCAGACCGAATCGCTGCCCGACCCGGTAGACGCACGACAGGGCCTTGCGGGCCGCCTCGGTGGCGTCGTAGCGCTCGGGCGGATCGAGGCAGATGTCGCAGTTGCCGCAGTCCTCCTCGCGGCGCTCGCCGAAGTAGCCGAGCAGGGTGCGGCGGCGGCACGACAGGGGCTCGGCGAAGCCGACCATGGCGCTGAGCTTGTGCAGCTCGACGCGCACCTGCTCGGCGTTCTCCCCCGACTCGATGAGGGAGCGGGCGATGGCGATGTCGCCGTAGCCGAACAGGAGAAGGGCCTCGGCGGGGAGGCCGTCGCGCCCGGCGCGCCCCGTCTCCTGGTAGTAGCTCTCGATGTTCTTGGGCAGATCGTAGTGCACGACCCAGCGCACGTTAGGCTTGTCGATCCCCATGCCGAAGGCGACGGTCGCCACCACCACCTGCACTTCGTCGCGAAGAAAGTCCTCCTGGGTGCGGCGACGCTGCGCATCCGGAAGCCCCGCGTGATACGGCGCGGCGGCGACCCCTGCGGCGGCGAGCTTTGCCGCGACCTCCTCCACCCTCTTTCGACTCAGCGCATAGACGATCCCCGCCTCCTGCGGACGACGGCGCACGAAATCGTGGAGCTGATCGAAGGGCTTGACCTTCTGCGCCACGCTGTAGCGGATATTGGGGCGATCGAAGCCGGCGCAGAAAAAAGCCGCCCCCTCGAGACCCAGACGGTTTCGGACGTCGTCTCGGGTCTGGGCGTCGGCGGTGGCGGTGAGGGCGAGGAGCGGCACCTCGGGGAAGAGGCGGCGCAACCGGCCGAGCTCGACGTATTCGGGGCGAAAATCGTGCCCCCACTGCGAGACGCAGTGCGCCTCGTCGACAGCGAACAGAGCCACGGGGATCTCACGCAGCCGATCGAGAAACGCCTCGCTCATCAGGCGCTCGGGGGCGACGTAGAGCAGATCGAGCTCGCCGGCGTGCAGCCGCGCCAGAACACGGCGCGCCTCGGCGGCGTCGAGGGAGGAGTTGTAGCAGCAGGCGGCGACCCCGTTGGCCGTCAGGGCGTCGACCTGATCCTTCATCAGGGAGATGAGGGGGGAGACGACGATCCCCACGCCGGGTCGCAGCAGCGAAGGAATCTGATAGCAAAGCGACTTCCCCCCGCCCGTCGGCATAAGGACGAAGGCGTCGTCGCCGCGCATCAAGGTGGCGATGATCTCCTCTTGACCGGGGCGAAAGGAGCGGTAGCCGAAGACGTCGAAGAGAATTTCGGGGGGAGAAGGCATAAAAATCAGGAGTCGGGAGCCAGGAGCCAGGAGCCAGGAGCCAGGAGCCAGGAGCCAAAAATACAATCAGACCGATGAAAAGAACAAATGACTGATGACGGCCGCAGAGCGGCCTGACGCTGCGAAGCGGCTTACGCCGACATCGTCGGGCGGTCGGCGTCGCTTGCGCTGCGCACCCGGCGCACCGCGTCGGCGATGCCGGCGGCGTCGAGGCCGTGGCGCGAGCGCAGCTCGGCCTGGCTCCCCTGGTCGATGAAGGCGTCGGGGAGGCCGACGCGCACGACGGGGACGGCGACCCCCGCCTCGCTGAGAAGCTCCAAAACGGCCGAGCCGAAACCGCCGGCCAGCACGTTCTCCTCCACCGTCACCACGGCGCCGGTGCGGCGCGCCTCGGCGAGGATCAGCTCTTCGTCGAGGGGTTTGACGAAGCGCGCGTCGACGACCGCGACGTCGACCCCCTCCTTCTGCAGGGTCTCGGCGGCCCCGAGGGCGTCGTAGAGGGCGGGGCCGGCGGCGATCACCGTGACGTCGCCCCCGTCGCGAAGCTTCTCCCCCCGGCCGATCGGCAGCGCATGAGGCTCGGCCGAAGCGGGGACGCCGACGCCGACGCCGGCGCCGCGCGGGTAGCGCAGCGCGAAGGGGCGCTCGGCGCGAAGGGCCGTGACCATCCCCCGGCGCAGTTCCTCTTCGTCGCGCGGCGCCATGACGACGATGTTGGGGATGTGGCGC
>JBJHBH010000035.1:0-34561 GCA_050485365.1 Desulfuromonadales bacterium
CTCCAGCGTCCCCTGGCGGTCGGCGCTGTAGGTGCCCAGGTAGCCGAGCTCCCACTGGAGCGTAGCGGTCTGCGGGCGGTAGAGCTGCGCATCGACGCTGCAGTACAGGGGGCGGGCGGCCGGCGAACCATACTCGCGCTCCAGGCGCGCGAGGGTTGGGCCGCCGGTGAAGCTCAGGTACAGATCGTAGCGGGGGATCAGCTCGGGGCACAGATAGTCATGATCGCCCGCGGCGAGCTTGGCGAGGGTCACCGGCGTGTCGATGTCGTAGAACGCCTTCACGCCCCCGGCCGTCTCCATGACCCAGCGGCCGACCTCGGCCCCCTCGGGGACATAGGAGCCGACGATGACCAGGTCGGCCCGCGAAACCGCCGCCGCGTACCGGCTGCGCAGCGCGTCCAGGTCCCCATAGAGGCCGACGCGCCCGTAGGGGGGGGAGGGGAGATCCCGGTTCGAGCGGTACCACGGCAGGTCGCGTTCGAGAAAAAGGACGTCGTGCCCCCGCCGGTCGAGCTCGCGCACGAGGCCGCGGTAGGTGACGGCGTGGCCGTTGCCCCACGACGAGGTGATCGAAAGGCCCAGGATGACGATGGAGTAGCCGCTCATCGCTCGTCTCCTTGCGCGCCCTCGAAGACGGCGCAGAGCTGGTCGGCTCTGTGGCCGTAGGTGTGGTCGCGCAGCACGCGCCGCCGCGCCGCCTCGCCTATGGCCCGCGCCCGCGCGGGGGCGAGATCGCTCAGCAGATGCGCCACCTCTTCGCCGCTGCGGGCCACGAGGATCTCGGCGCCGGGTTCGAGAAATCGCTCGATCCCCTCCCACGCGTCGGTGATGAGGCAGGCGCCCGCGCCGGCCGCCTCGAAGACGCGGGTGGCCGGAGAGTAGCCGAAGCGGGCCATGCCGGCGCGGCTGATGTTGAGGACCGCCCGGGCCGAGCAGTTCAGGGCGTTGTGCTCGCCGGTGTAGACGTGCCCGAGGTAGCGCACGTTGCGCGGCATCGCCTTGTCGTCCCAACCGTTCCCCCCCAGCAGAAACGCTCGGCGGGGGAGGTCGGCGGCGGGGCGGAAGAAGAACTCATCGACCCGCTCCTCCCGATCGGGGAGGCGGTTGCCGAGAAAGGCCAGATCGGCCGCATATTTCGGGTCGGTGCTGACGGGGAAGTGGGTCTGGGTGTCCAGCGCGTTGTAGATCGGGACACAGCGGCGTGCGCCCAGCGCCTCGAACGCGCCGACCACGGCCGGGCCGCCGCCGTAGGTGAGGATCAGGTCGTAGCGGGGGATCAGGGGACGAAGCGGGTCGAGCGGGTCGGCCTCGATCCGCTCCAGCGTCGCCGGCGCATCGACGTCCCAGTAGACGACCCGTCGGCCGGCGCGCTGCAGGGCGAGGACCTCGCGTTCGAGGAGCGCGTCGAAGACCCCCACGCCGCTCGCCTTGACGACGATGTCGGCCTTCGCCGCCTCCTCCAGCGCCTCGGCGACCCCCGCCTCGTCGGCGCGGTAAACGACAACCTTTGCCCAGGGGGGATCGGCCATGTCGCGGTGACGCTGGCGCTCGAAGGCGTCCGGCTCGTAGAAGGTGACAGCGTAGCCCCGCGCGGCCAGCGCCCGGATGATCCCCCGATAGTAGGTCGCCGCGCCGTTCCAGTACGCCGAGACGAGGCTCGATCCGAAAAACGCCATCCTCATCGGCCGACCCCTCCCGAGGCGCTGTGCTGCGCCGCCGTCCACGGTGCAGCGTGGGCAGAGTGCGCGGCGAAGGAGCGCTCATCTCCCACGCCGAGCTCGCGGCAGATCTGCAGCAGCTCGACGACCCGGTGGCGGCAGGTGTGCCGCGCGCGGATCGTCTCCAGCCCCCGGGCGGCGAGCTGCGTCGCAAGGGCCTGGTCGCTGAGGACGCGACGCAGCAGCGCCGTCATCTCGTCGGTGCTTCGGGCGATGAGAAAATCGGTCCCTGGGCGAAAGAGCCCCTCGATGTCGTTCCAGGGGGAGCAGATCAGGGGGACGCCGCAGGCCAGCGCCTCGAAGATCCGGATGGTGGGGATGCCGGGGAGGGCCTGAACGTAGGGGCGCCGCGGGATGTGCACGGTGACGCCGAAGCGCCGCAGCACCGCCGGGACCCGATGATTGGCGAGCCACCCCCGGTACGCGATCCCGTGGCGCGACAGGGCGTCGAGAGCCTGCTGCGGATAGCGAACCCCGTGCACGACGCTGCGCAGCCCGAGCGCCCTGGAGGGCTCCAGTAAAAAGCGGTGCAGCTCGGCGCTGCGCTCGTCGTCCCCCCAGTTGCCGATCCACACCAGGTCGCCGTCGCGCCGCTCGCTGTGCTGCGGCCGGAAGAGGGAGATGTCGGCCGCCTCGTGCCACGTCCAGGCCCGCCGCGACCAGCCGCGGTTCAGGTAGATCTCGCGGATCACCTCGCCGAAGGCGAGGACGCCGTCGTACCCTTCGAGCTCGTAGGCGCCGAGGGATTCGGGGTCGGTGGCGGCGCGGTGGTGGGTGTCGTGAAAGAGCAGGGCGAAGCACCCCCCCTCGATCCGCTTGCGGCCGAGGGCCGCCACCAGGCGCGGATCGTTCCACTCATGGACCAGCACCACGTCGGCGCCGTGCAGCGCCTGATCGAGATCGAGCGAGCCGAGGCGATAGATCTCGGGGCGGACAAAGGGGAAGTTTGCGCGAAAGCCTTCGAGGGCCAGCGAGGTGAAGTCCGCCATCAGGTTGGTGCGGCTCCACCCGTCGGCGGGCTCGTAGACCGACACCTGATGGCCCAGCGCCTGAAGCTCGCGCACCACCCCCCTGAGAAAATGGGCATTTCCGTTGTTCCAGCACGACGAGACCGAATGGCAGAACAGGACAAAACGCATCGGGTACATCCTTTCCTTTCACTGTTTGATCGCTGATGCCCAGGAGCACGACGCCCGGAAGGTCGCAGCGTCGAGAATCGAGGTCTGCGGCTGCAGCAGCCGGCAGTACAGAAGGTGATAGGCCCGTCCCATGCGCTCGGCGCCGAAGGTCAGCGCGCGGCGGCGGGCGGCCAGGCCGAGATCGAGCCGCCGCATGGGGTGACAGATCACCCCTTTGAGGGCCGACAGCAGGCGCTCGTGGTCGTCGGGGGGGACGAAGACGGCGGCCCCGTCCCACAGCTCGCGCAGGGTGGGGATGTCGCCCAGCACCAGGGCGCACCCCGAGAGGGCCGCCTCCAGCACGCTCAGCCCGAACGGTTCGTAGCGCGCCGGCAGGGCATAGACGGCCGAGCGCGCCAGCCACGAGGCGATCTCGGAGGAGGGGACGACCCCCAGCGCCCGCAGGCCGACGGGGCGCTCCCCCCGGCCGTCGGGGCGGCGCCAGTCGCCCGCCGCGACGATGGGCCATTCGAGCTCGTGGGCGACGGCGTTGAGGGCGCTCATGTTCTTCGCCTCGTCCCACAGGCGCCCTGCGGCGAAGACGATCGGCTCCTTGTCGCCGATGCGAAAGCGCTGCGAGTCTCGGCCGTTGGCGATGACGAGCGCGTGGGGCAGCGGGCCGTAGATGACGGTCATCGCGTCGAGCAGGGCCTGCGTCGGGGCGACGACGGCGGCGGCGCTGCGAAGCCCCTTTCGCACCCCGTCGGCATACCCCTCCCAGGAAGGCGGGGCGGGCTCCTGCTTCACCGCCTCCCACCACGACAGGACGCAGGAGTGCGCCACGATCAGGCAGGGGGCGCTCCAGGGGAGGGCGGCGTGCCGATATCCGTTCAAATGGACGATGTCGGGGCGGATCCTTTTCTCCAGCCCCAGCAGCCACTCCCCGGCCCGCTGCGGATCGTCGCCGGCATCGGGCATCCATTCGAGGGCGAAGTCGCTCTCGTAGAGATCGAGCCCGGGGACCGCCGCGGCGGCGCTGCGCTGTGCGGCGCTGGGCCGCCGCCCCATAGTCGCCAGCGCCGTGCGCACGCCGAAGCGGGCGAGCTGGGTCGACAGTTCGAGGGCATAGTCCCAGACCCCGCCGAGGGTGTCGGCGCTCATCAGCACCTGCAGCGGGGGCGTCGCGCGTTCAGTCGCTGAGGGCATCGAATTCTCCTGTCCCCTCCAGTTCCGCGAGGCTCAAGGGGATATCGGACTGCAGATCGCTCAACGCAGCGTTGTGGCGCAGGTACCATCGATGAGCCCTCGCCCAGGCGTCGTCGTCGGGCGCGCCGAACAGGGCGCGAAACTGCGGCGAACCGGGATAGGGGAAGAGGGGGACCGGGTCGTTGGCCCACACCCCGCGGCGGCGCAGCGATTCGCGCCACCGGCTCACCTGCTCGGCGGAGTCTTCCGGGACGCCGATCAGGTTGGCCTGCACGAAAGGGACGTGGCGGCGCGCCTCGACCAGGCGCGCCGCGATCTCGTCGGTGCCGAGGCGCCCCGGCTTGCCCAGCGCGGCGCGCCCCTCCTCGCTCAGGCTCTCCACCCCCGCTTCGATGGAGACGCACCCGGCGCGGCCGAGGGTCTCCAACATCTGCGGGCTCCACAGATCGATGCGGGTCTGGACGCCGAAGGCGACCGGGCGCTGCGCGAGGGCGGACAGAAGCTCGGGGTCGGGGAAGAAGATCTCGTCGATGAAATAGGCGTACTCGACCCCTTGCGCGATCAGTCCGTCGAGCTCCCGAAGGACGCGGCTCAGGGGGCGGCGGCGGTAGATCCCCCGGAAGTTTTCCTTCGCGCAGAAGGTGCAGTGATAGGGGCAGCCCCGCGAGCCCTCGATCTCCGCCCCCGGACCCGCGGGGGGGGCGTCGAAGCGGTGGTGGTGATGGCGGTGGCGCGCGATCCACTCGTCCGGCCAGCGCAGCGCCGGGAAATCGAAGAGGTCCGCCGTCGCCGCCCCTCCCGTCAGGCGGATCTCCCCCCCGACTTCGCAGGCGATGGACGGGGCGCTTCGCCAGTCGGCGTGGTCGAAGAGGGGGAGAATCTCTTCGAATTCGCCGGCGACGACGGCGTCGACGCCGAGCTTTCTCAGCACCGCCCCCGGCGTTGCCGAACCGTGGGGGCCGACGGCGACCAGCAGCGCCGAGGTGCCGTGCAGCGCCCGAATCAGGCGCCGGGGGATGCGCAGCTCGGGCGGGGGGCAGCGCCAGAAGAGGTAGGTCGGCGCGGTGCTCACCACCACGAGATCGGGGTTCGACTGCCGGACCTGCTCGACGATCTGCTCTTCGCTCAGGTCGAAGAGGTGAGCGTCGATGATCTGCGCCTGGTGCCCCTGGCGGCGCAGCAGAGCTGCGGCGTAGCCGAATTCGATGGGGAGATGCGGCGCGCGGCAGCCGAAGTAGACGCTCCCCGCGAAGTTCCAGTTGGGGTTGATCAGCGCAACGTTCATAGGGGTGCGAGCTCCCGGCGCGAGCCGGCCTCCGAGACGTCATGGGCCGCGCGCAGCCATCGGTGCAGCAGGCGCACCCCCTGAGAGGTCCCGACGCGCGGCTTCCAGCCGGTGCGGCGGCTGAAGAGGGTCGTGTCCGAGACGTAATACGGCTGGTCTCCCGGTCGCGCCGGGCCGAAGGCGGTGGCGACGCGCCCCCCTTCCAGATTCTCGATCATCGCGATCAACTCCAGGAGGCTGAGGCGCCCCTCGGGTCCCCCTCCGATGTTGAAGACCCCCCCGCGGATCATCGGCATGCAACGGGCGGCGAGCTCGAAGGCGTCGAGCAGATCGTCGATGAAGAGGATGTCGCGCACCTGCTTGCCCGAGCCGTACAGGGTGATCGGCTCTTTACGCAGCGCGCGGATGAGAAAGTGCGCGACCCACCCCTGATCCTCGCTCCCGCGCTGCAGCGGGCCGTAAATGCAGCTCATGCGAAAGACGACCGTCGGCAGGCCGTAGATGCGGGCGTAATCGCGAACGTACTGCTCCGCCGTCCCCTTGGAGCAGCCGTAGGGGCTGTAGAAGTCGAGGGGCTGGCTCTCGGGGACGCCGCTTAGGGCCAGCTGCGCCGAGTGGGGGCGGTACGCCGCGTCGTCCTCCTCGAAGCAATGCCCTTCGAGGCGTCCGTAGACCTTGTTGGTCGAGGTGTAGAAGAGGGGAGGGGGGTCGTGGAGGCGCCGCAGGCTCTCCAGCAGGTGGAGCGTCCCCAGGGCGTTGACCTCGAAGTCCTCCAAGGGGCGGCTGACGCTGGTGGTGACCGCCACCTGCGCGGCGAAGTGGTAGACCTGCGAGGCCCCTTCGACGGCCTTCTGCAGCGCCTCGCGATCGCGAACGTCGCCGAGGCGCACCTCGATGCGTTCGCCGAAGCGCCGTTGCAACTCGGCCAGATTGCGCTCCACTCCGGGGCGGCTCAGGTTGTCGAAGACGACAACGCTTTGCCCTGCGGCGGCGAGGCGCGCGGCGAGATTCGCCCCGATGAAGCCGGCGCCGCCGGTGATCAGCGGGCGCTTCGGTGTCGGGGCGCCCGCGCGGCGCCGGCCCGCGACGTCGGCCCGTCCCTCCTCCTTCGGCGATGTCTCTTCGCTGCCGAACGTCTCGCTCATACCGTCAACCCGCGGCTCGTCAGCTCGTACCCCGCCATCTCGACCCGGTCGACGGCGACGCGGCCGCCGAGCCACTCGGCCAGCTCGGCCAACCCGTCTTCGAAGCGAACCTTGGGCCGGTAGCCGAGGAATTCCTGGGCCAGCAGGATGTCGGCGAAACAGTGGCGGATGTCCCCCACCCGAAAGCGCCGGGTGATCTCGGCCTCGATATGCGACTTCCCCACGACCGCGGCGAGCCGGCGGGCCACCTCCGCCACGGTGATGCGGCTGCCGCTGCCGATGTTGTAGGTCTGCCCGCCGCACTCGGCCCTCTCCAGCGCGAGGCGAAAGGCCCGGGCGACGTCCGCCACATGCACGAAGTCGCGCTGCTGAAGCCCGTCCTCGTAGATGCGCGGCGCCTTGTCGTTGAGCAGGCGCGAGGCGAAAATGGCCAGAACCCCCGTGTACGGGTTCGAAAGGGCCTGGCGCGTTCCGTACACGTTGAACAGGCGCAGGGCCACGGTGGGGATGCCGTACGCCTGGCCGATCAACAGGCACTGGCGCTCCTGCGCGTATTTGTTCAGGGCGTAGATGGAGGCGAGTCCGGGGCGCTTGTTCTCGGGGGTGGCGAAGGGGCGAAGAGGGCGCCCACGATCGTCGCTGAGCTCCCACTCGCCGTGCTGCAGCCGGTCGATGTCCCGCGCCCTCTCCTCCACCACGTTGCCGTCGGCGTCGAGGTAGAGCCCTTCGCCGTAGATGCTCATGGAGGAGGCGACGACGAGGCGCCGCACCGGGTGGTCGATGAGCGTCTGCAGCACGGTCGCCGTCCCGTTCTCGTTGACGTCGACGTAGTCGCGGATCTCGTACATGCTCTGGCCGACGCCGACCCGGGCGGCCAGGTGGACGACGGAGTCGATCCCCCGCAGCGCCCCGGCCACCGCCCGGGGGTCGCGCACGTCGCCGATCTGAAGCTCGACCTCGGGGTCGAGGTAGTCGGGGCGGCGGCGTTCGGGCCCGTGAACCTGATCGCACAAATTGTCGAGCACCCGCACGCGGTATCCGGCAGCCAGAAGCTCGTCCGCCAGGTGAGAGCCGATGAAGCCGGCGCCTCCGGTAATGAGTACATGTTCGGACATGCGGAAAACCCCCATTCATGTTAATATGTACCAATGAATTCTTATAAAGGTCTAACACCTCCTCGGGTGAGCGCAAGCAACGGGGCCAAAATCATCATCTTCTTCTCACATATCTTTCAACTAGTGGGGTCGCGGCTCCCATGACAAGGGTGTCCGGCGCCATGGACGGCGCCGGTCAAGCGGCCATGGCGGCGAAAAGCGTCCCTTGGCATGGGAGGTGGGACCCCATGCTGAACAGTTACCTTCTCACCAGATTGGACGATGGGTCGCGCGGACGGCGCTGCAGGTGGGGGGAGAAAATTAAACCTCGGGTGCAATTGCATTGGATGGGTGCTTTGATAGAACAGGCTAATAAATATTTATTTAATTTAAACGGCCGTCGAGGGCTCCTCGGAGATCTTCGCTTCGGCCCTCCTCACGCTGGAACCGGACGCGCCGCATCGGCGCATCGCCCCGAACGCCGCCGTTTTACGCGCATGCAGGAAGCCGTTTCATGGATCGTCGCAACCAAAAGGACAAACGGGGATGAGCACGACAGCAGCCTTCAGTACCCGTGCGCGCCGCTGTGGGTGGAAGAGGGGTTGATGAACAAGGCCCTGCTCTTTCTTCTGATCGGCGATCTGGGCGCCGCCCTCGCGGCCCACTCCCTGGGGCCGGTTGTGTGGGCCGGCGCCGTCGATGCGACGCCCCCCCCCTACCAGGTGGTGATCTTCGCCGCCACCCTTTTGCTGACGAGCTATCTGGCCGAGCTCTACAGCTGGGAGCGTAACAACGGTCGGCGCGAGATCGTGCTTCGCGTCGGCGCCTCGCTGCTGCTCGCCTTTTTCCTGCTGTCGGGGATCTATCTTCTGGTGCCGGACATCCCGGCGGAGCGCAGCTCTGTAGCGGCATGCCTGGCGATCTTCGGCGTCGCGCAGCTTCTGTGGCATATCGGCTTCTTCATCTTTTTGCGCATGCCCGGCATCGCCCAGAAGATCCTCATCTTCGGCGTCGGCCCGCTGGCCGAGCAGATCGAGAAGGTGCTCGCCGCCCATCCGCACAACTACATCCTGGCCGGCTCGATCCGCCCGACGGGGATGGCGGCGAGCTCCGGCTCCCTCGACACCCTCGGGTCGCGCGACGGGCTGGCCGTCACCGCCCTGCGCGAACGGGTCGACACCATCGTGATCTCGGTCGCCGAGCGGCGGGGGGTTCTGCCGGTGCAGGAGATCCTCGGCTGCAAGCTCAACGGCATCGAGATCGTCGACGATCTCTCCTTCTACGAGCGCATCACCGGCAAGCTGCTGGTCGAGAGGATGCATCCGAGCTCGATGATCTTCTCCAACGGCTCGCGCCTGACCCCCTTCGTGCGCTTCTACAAGCGCGTGTTCGACCTCTTTTTCGCCGCCGTCGGCCTCGTCTTCGCCTCGCCGCTGCTCCCCCTTATCGCTCTGGCCATCAAGCTCGACTCGCCCGGCCCCGTCTTTTTCCGCCAGAAGCGCGTCGGCAGGGGGGAGGAAATCTTCACCCTCTATAAATTCCGCACCATGCGCCAGGACGCCGAAAAGGGGACGGGGGCGGTGTGGGCGAGCGAGAACGATCCGCGCGTCACGCGGGTCGGGCGGATTTTGCGCAAGACGCGCCTCGACGAGATCCCGCAGCTCTTCAACGTCCTCAAGGGGGAGATGAGCTTCATCGGGCCGCGCCCCGAGCGCCCCGAGTTCGTGCAGACGCTCAAGGAGAAGATCCCCTACTACTCCGACCGTCACTACGTCAAACCGGGCGCCACCGGGTGGGCGCAGGTGAAATACCCCTACGGCGCCTCGGTGCAGGACGCCGTCGAGAAGCTCTGCTACGACCTGTACTACATCAAGAACTACTCGCTCCTGCTCGATTTCCTGATCCTTCTGGAAACGGTCAAGGTCGTGCTGTTCGGGCGCGGAGCGCGCTGAAGACCCACACGAGGAGGTAGAAAAATGACGTCTCGATTTGTTGCCCTGCTGCTCCTGATCGCCCTGTCGATACCCGGGGTCTCCATCGCCTCGGACTACGTCATCGGCGACGGCGATGTCCTCGATATCGCCGTCTGGGGGGTGAGCGAGCTGAGCTTCACGGCGCGGGTGCGCCCCGACGGCAAGGTGACGGTGCCGGGGCTCGGCGAGGTCGTGGCCACCGGAAAGACCCCCGTCGAGCTGCAGCGCGAGCTCGAAACCGGCCTGCGCCGCCTGGTCAAGAGCCCCATCGTCACCGTCTCGCTGCTCGAGATCACCAACAACCAGGTGCATATCTTCGGCGGGGGGGTCGCCTCGGGGGTCTACGATCTGAACCGCCGCACCACCCTTCTTCAGTTGCTGTGCCAGATCTCGGACTTCTCCCAGGCCGACCTGTCGCGGGCCTACCTGATGCGCTCCGGCGAGAAGGTGAAGGAGGGGTTCTCCGAGCTCTTCCTGCAGGGGATCTCGAGCGAGGACGTGGTGCTGCTGGCCGGCGACCGGATCTTCATTCCGCTGGCCGAAGAGCAGAACGTCTATGTGCTGGGGGCGGTGATGGCGCCGCGCTTCGTGGTCTACCGCGAAGGGCTCACCGTCATGGAGGCGATCCTCGAGGCGGGGGGCTTCAACCGCTTCGCGCGCCCCAACGACACGGTGATCCTGCGTCGGGTCGAGGGGCGCGAGGAGCGCATCGAGGTGCGCATGAACGATCTGATCAAGCGCGGCGATCTGCGCCAGAACTTCCGGCTGCAGGTCGGCGACTACGTCATCGTCAGAGAAGGTCTCTTCTAGTCACGGGCGCTGCGCACCTCCTTCGGATACGCGGTCGCCTTCGGTTTCGCAATGGAGAACATCATTCATGTCTTCCCCCGAGTTCGATTACAGGAAGTATCTCGCCCTGATCCTGAAGCGGCGCTATCTCTTCACGGCCGTCGCCATCGTCGTCGCCAGCGCGGGGATCGCGCTGACCTACCTGAAGGCCGAGAGGTACGAGGCGAAATCGACCGTCTTCATCGAACGCAGCGTCCTCACCGAGCTCTTCCAGGGGCTGGCGGTGACCCACTCCATCGAAGAGCGGCTGCGGGTGCTCAGCTACGCCCTGAACACCCGCTCGCTGCTGGCCAAGGTGGTCGAGGCGCTCGATCCGATCTATCACGGCGGGGACGAGGCGAAGAAAAAAGCGCTGATCGCCCGGTTTCAGGCGAACACCGAGATCACGGTGCAGGGGCAGGATCTGTTCACCATCGTCTACCAGGACACCGACCCTCGGCTGGCGAGCGACTTCGTCAACACCCTCATCCGCATCTACATCGAGGAGAACCTGACGTCGGTGCGGCAGGGCTCCTTCGGGGCGAACCGCTTTTTGGTGGAGCAGATGGAGCACTTCCGGCGCAGCCTCCAGGAAGCCGAGGAGCGCCTCACCGAATTTCGCCGCAACGAGCACTACCTCGTGTCGGCCGACGAGTCGGTGCTGCTCGGAGCCATCGAGGCCGACCGCGGCGCCCTGGAGGAGGTGCTGATCCGCAAGGACGAGCTGATGGCGCGCCGTCAGATCCTGAATCGGGGGAGCATCCCGGGGGGGAGCGCCGTCGAGTATCTCGCGGCCCTGCAGCGCCGCCGCGATCAGCTTATGCTCACCTACACCGAGCATTTCCCCGAGGTGAAGCTCGTCGACGCCGAGATCGCCCAGATCCGACAGGCGATGCGGGAGGGGAGCCTGGAGGAGACGACGCCCATCGAGGACGGCTCGCTGGAGAGCAGCCTCATCGCGGTAGAGCTTCGGGCCGTGACGCAGCGCGAGGAGCAGCTTCGCGGCTCGCTGGAGGAGAAAAAGGCGATTCTGCTGGCCCTTCCCGAGAAGCGCAGAATCCTCAACAACCTCGAGCGCGACCGCAACACCTATTACGAAGCCTATCAGCAGCTCGTCGCCCGCTACGGGCGATCCGAGGTCTCCAAGCAGATCGACCTGCAGGACAAGGCCGACACCTTCCGCATCGTCGACGCGGCGATGCTCCCCACCGCCCCCGTCGACCCAAAGCGGGTGCCGCTGATCCTGCTGAGTCTGGCCGCCGGGCTCGGGGTCGCCTACGGGCTCGTCTTCGCCAGGGACTACCTCGACAATTCCCTGCGAGGCGTCGACGAGATCCAGACCCTCGGGCTGCCGGTTCTCGCCATCCTGCCGCGGTTTTCCACCGCCGAGGAGCGCATGCGCGAGCGTAAGAAGAACGTGGCGCTCGCCGCATTTGCCGGCGTCTACCTGCTCGGGGTGCTGGGGCTCCTCGTCTTCGAGGTGGTGGGGGTGCCTGAAACCGAGACGACAGCGGCCCTCGTGGTGCTGCCGTTCCTTGTCGGCTGAGGCCGCAGCGGCCCGCGCGGGCGATGGATTCTTTCAACCAAAGCGGATGCAGCGATAAACCAAAGAGGTGAGATCTTGAGCCGAATCGAGGAAGCACTGGAAAAAGCGGCAGGACAGCGCAGCGCCCCCCGGCAGAAGGAGACGACGGGGATCGTCGAGTCGAGCATAAAAAAAACGCTCCCCGAGACGGACGCCGGCGTCGCCGCCTCGGCGCCCCCCCGGCGCCACGTCTGGCCTTCGGACGCCGCGCCGTCGGCGCCGATGAAGATCGACCATCCGATGCTCATCACCTACCGCGACCCGCGCTCTCCGATCTCCGAGGAGTTCAGAAAGCTCAAGACCTCTCTGGTGACCCACGCCCGGGAGGGGGACGCGCAAAAGACGCTGATGATCACCAGCTGCCTGAGCGGCGAAGGCAAGAGCGTGACGGCCATCAACCTGGCGATCACCCTGGCGCAGGAGTACGACCACACCGTCCTTCTGGTCGACGCCGATCTGCGCAAGCCGTCGGTTCACAAGTACTTTCGCCTCACCCCGTCGCTGGGGCTCTCGGACTGTCTGAGCGACGACATCGACATCGGCGCCGCCCTGATCAAGACCGGCATCGGCAAGCTCTCCATCCTCCCGGCGGGGCGCGAGGTCGAGAACCCGGCCGAGCTCGTCGGTTCGCAGCGCATGAAGACGCTGGTGGACGAGATGCGTCAACGCTATGCCGATCGCTTCATCATCTTCGACTGCCCCCCGGTCCTCTCGGTGGCCGAGACCCGTTCGCTGAGCGCCATGGTCGACGGAATCCTCTTCGTCGTGAAGGAGGGGATGGTCAGCCGCACCCACGTCATGGACGCCCTCGGCGCCATCAACGAGAAGAAGGTGCTGGGGATCGTCTACAACCACATCGAGAACGAGAGCCTCAAAGGGCGCTATCACTACTACTATCACGGGTACTGAGGGCGGTCCCCCCCAAGGAACAGCGATGTACGAAGAATTCTTCGGATTGAAGAAAAAGCCGTTCGAGCTGGTGCCGAACCCCGATTTTCTCTACCTGAGCCGCTCTCACAGCCGGGCGGGGACGTACCTCGACTACGCCATGCGCGAGAACACCGGCTTCATCCTGCTCACCGGCGAGGTCGGCGCGGGCAAGACGACCATCATCCGCAAGCTTCTGGGAACGCTGGGGCCGAACGTGCGCGTCTCGAAGATCTTCAACACCCGCCTCGACGGCGACCAGCTCATTGCGACCATCAACGACGACTTCGGCATCGGCATCGAGGGGCGCAGCAAGGTGCAGATGCTCAAGGATCTGTACCACTTCCTCATCGAGCAGTACGGGGCGCACAGGCGCGCGGTGCTCATCGTCGACGAGGCGCAGAACCTCTCGATCGAATCGCTCGAAGAGCTGCGGATGCTCTCGAACCTGGAGACCAACGATACCAAGCTGCTGCAGATCCTCCTGGTCGGCCAGCCCGAGCTGAAGAAGATCCTCTCGGTCCCCGAGCTTCGCCAGCTGCGCCAGCGCATCAGCATCCACTGCCACATCAATCCCCTGACCCCCGAGGAGACGGCCCAGTACGTCCTGCACCGGCTGGAGGTGGCCGGAAACCGCGACGCCGTCGTTTTCGAGGGCGACTCGCTCCCCCTCATTCACGAGTACTGCGGCGGCATCCCGCGGCTGATCAACGTGCTGTGCGACTTCTTGCTCCTGTCGGCCTTTGCCGAGCAGACCCGCGCCGTCACCGAGGATCTGGTCGACGAGGTCGCCTCCGACGGCCAGTTCGAGGGGCAGTTCCTCCCCCGGACCACCCCTCGGCGCCCCCGCCCCGCCCCCCCTTCGGTGCAGGTGGAGCGGCCGAGCGGCATCGCCGCGGACGACCCGGCCCCTGCCGAAGAGCCCCCCGCGCCGAGGGCGCCCGTGATGAACGCCGAGAGGGCGGCGGCGATCTACCGCAAGCTCGACACCTTCGAGCTCTCGGTTCAGGAGGTCTGCCGCGCTCTGGTCGAGAACGAGCTTCGACGCGACCAGGTGCGCACCGGTTCGCGCAGCGAAGACCTCGTGATCGAGATGCCCGACTTCTCCGGCGCCTCCTCCCCGGGGAGCCGCTGGATGAGCGAACTGAAGAAGATCTTCACGCGCTGATTTTTTTTTTGGAAGGACCCTGATCATGAAATGGCGTTTTTTCACAGGAGGTCCCCTCGCCCTTGCGCTGGCCGCGCTGATGGTGCTGGGCGGCGCCGCCGAGAGCCGCGGCGAGCTCAAGCTCCATCCGGCGCTGACCCTGAGCGGCACCTACAACGACAACATCTTCAACGCGCCGCGCGAGCGCACGAGCGAATTCGTCACCCGCTTCATGCCGTCGGTGGCGGGGACGTACGATGCCGCGCGGCTCGAGGCCATGCTCGGCTACACCCTCGACTACCGGCACTTTCTGCGGGGCGAGGCCGACAACGAGACGGTGCACTTTCTCGATGCGCGGGCGCTGGCCACCGTCTACCGCGAGTCGTTCTTTCTGGAGGTCGCCAACGAGCTCTCGCGCGTCTCTCTCGATCCGGCCCGCGATTTTCGGGAGGAGAGTCTCTTTCTCAACCAGACCGACCGCAACGCCTTCTCGGTCAGCCCCTTTTTCGAGATCGAGCTGACCCCCCGTACGCGGCTTCGCGGCGGGTATCGCTACGTGAATATCAACTACAGCGGCGCGGCGGGGGTCGATCGCAGCAATCACATCTATTTCGTCGAGGGGACGCGTGAGCTGAACGAGCGCACCACCGCCACCCTTGGCGCGCAGCACCTCGACGAACGCAGCGACCGCGTCGATTACCGCAAGAGCGAAGTGCGCGCGGGGGTGCGCCGCACGGTGTCCGAGACGTTCTCCGTCTCCGGCACGGCGGGCTACGCCTGGATCGACTTCGACAACGACGTAGAGCGCAGGGATTTCTTCTGGGACGCCTCCCTCAGCAAGGATTTCGTCCACCTCGTTCTGTTCGCCGGGCTCGG
Source organism: Desulfuromonadales bacterium (assembly GCA_050485365.1). GTDB lineage: Bacteria > Desulfobacterota > Desulfuromonadia > Desulfuromonadales > JACZKF01 > JARFUG01. Next base: position 14,903 of record JBJHBH010000035.1, read on the forward strand.
GCGGCGCTACACCGAGGACCCGGAGGGGACGATCTTCCGCGAGGAGTACTACCGCGTCTCGGTGAGCCGCGACTGGGAGCGCACCCGCGTCGCCCTCAGCGGCACCTACGCCGAATACTTCGAGACCGAGACGGGCGATCTCGACACCCGGCGCCGGGGGGGGAGCGTGAGCCTGCATCACGAGCTCACCCCCCGCTGGACCTTGCTCGCCGACTCGGCCGCCGACTGGTTCGACGACGCCATCGAGCGCACCGAGACGCGGCGCCTGATCTACAGCGCGGCCCTGGCCTACATGCTCAGAGAGAACATGACGACGACGCTCACCTATTCCCACGTCGATTCCCACTCCCCCGAGATCGAACGGGACCGCTACCGCACCAACCGCGTGATCCTCGAGCTCCATACGGTCTTCTGAAAAGCCGGGCGGTGGGGCGGCCCGCAGGTCCCCCACCGCCCGTTCTGCGCCACCTCTCCTTCCGCCGTGATCTCTCCCACCTTGGTTGCCATCGATTTTCGCCGCGCGATGGGCCCAAAGAATGATTTTGCCCCGCGGCGCCCGCGCGACGATTGAATCGGGGACGAAGCGAGATAATCTCGCCAAAAGATGAGAATTCATTCACGCTGTGGAGGCGCGATGCGAAACGCTCTGACGGTCGACGTGGAGGACTACTTCCAGGTCGCCGCATTCCGCAACGATATCCGGGTGGAGGACTGGGAGCATTACCCCCTGCGGGTGGTCGACAACACCCACAGGGTGCTCGATCTGTTCGACCGCTACGGGGTCAAGGCGACCTTCTTCATCCTGGGGTGGGTGGCCATGCGGCGCCCCGAGTTGGTGGGGGAGATCCGGCGCCGCGGGCACGAGATCGCCAGCCACGGCTTCGGGCACCAGCTCATCTACGACATCGGGCCGGAGCGCTTTCGCGACGACGTGCGCCGCAGCAAGGCCCTGCTGGAGGATCTGTGCGGCGAGGCGGTGCACGGCTACCGGGCGCCGAGCTACTCGATCACGGCGCGCAACCTGTGGGCGCTCGACATCCTCATCGAGGAAGGGTTCACCTACGATTCGAGCATCTTCCCCATTCACCACGACCTGTACGGCATCCCCGGCGCCGAGAGATTTCCGCACCTTATCCGCCGCCCGGCAGGGACGATCCGAGAATTTCCCATCTCGACCCTGCAACTCGAGGTGGGGGGGCGGATGAGCTTCAGGCTCCCCGTGGGGGGCGGGGGGTATCTGCGCCTCTTCCCCGTGTCGCTGATGCGCTACGCCTTCCATCACATCAACTGCAAAGAGCACCAGCCGGCGGTCCTGTACTTCCACCCCTGGGAGATCGATCCCGGCCAGCCCCGCATCCCCTCGGGGTGGAAGTCGCGATTTCGCCACTATGTCAACCTGGAGACGACCTTCGGCAAGCTCGATGCGCTGATGGGGAATCTGCAGTTCGTTACGATGAAAGAGGTTTTGGCCGATGGTCCCTGAACGATTCCAAGGAGATCTCTATGCCCCGATCGTGCGAGGCGTCGTGGCCCCATTATGGGCACGCCGGGAGCGCAGCCCCTACCTTCGTCAACTGCGCTACCTGGAGTATTCCCCACGACGTCCTGTGGAGGTGGTGCGCGCCAACCAGCTCCGGCGCCTCGGGGAGCTGCTGCGCCACGCCGAGGCGCACGTTCCGTACTATCGCGAGGCGCTGCGGGCGGCGGGGGTGGAGGCACGGGCGGTGCGCTCCTGGGACGATTTCGCCGCTGTGCCTCTTCTGAGCAAGGACGACATCCGCGCCAACGCGAAGCGCCTCCTCGCCGACAACGTCCCCCCCGAGGCGCTGCACCGCAAGAAGACCTCGGGCTCGACGGGCGTTTCCCTCGAGCTCTTCGTCGACGACGCCAGCATGCAGTGGAAGCGCGCCTGCACCGTGCGCTTCGATCAGTGGAGCGGGTGGCGCTTCGGCGAGCGGATCGGCGCGCTGTGGGGCAACCCGCACTATCGAAAGAGCTGGCGCGGACATGTGCGCAACGCCCTGCTGGAGCGCACCACCTTCCTCGACACCCTGAAGATGGACGAGGCGGCCATGGCGCGCTTCCACGACGCCCTTCGCCGCTGCCGCCCGACCCTGCTCTACGGCCACGCGCACTCGCTCTATCTCTTCGCGCGCTATCTGAAAAAGACCGCAAGGCTCGACATCCGCCCCAAGGGGATCGTCAGCACCGCCATGACGCTGCACGATTTCGAGCGCCGCCTCATCGAAGAGGTCTTCGCCGCCCCGGTCACCAACCGCTACGGCTGCGAAGAGGTGAGCCTCATCGCCTGCGAGTGCCGCGCGCACCGAGGACTGCATCTGAACCTCGACACCGTGGTGGTGGAGTTTCTGCGCGACGGCCGCCCCGTCGCCCCCGGCGAGCCCGGCGCCGTCGTCGTCACCGACCTGACCAACCGGGCGATGCCGCTGATCCGCTACAAGGTCGGCGACGTGGCCGTCCCCTCCAAGCGCAGCTGCACCTGCGGCTGCACCTATCCGCTGATGGAGTCGGTCGAGGGGCGCATCGCCGACTACGTGACGACCCCCGAGGGAGATCTGGTGAGCGGCATCTCCCTCACCGAGAATTTCGCCCTGCATCTGGGCGGGGTGAAGCAGATGCAGATCGTGCAGGAGAGGATCGACCGCCTCGTCCTTCGCCTGGTGCGGGGGGACGAGGGGGTCGACGGCATCGCCGCGCGCGTCGCCGAGCTCGTCGCGGCGCGGTTCGGCCCCCGCATGGAGCACGCCATCGAGTGGGTGGAGGCGATCGCGCCGGAGAGCTCGGGGAAGTACCGTTTCTGCATCTCCAGACTACAGGAGCCGCCGTTTTGAGCATTGTCGCCCTTCTCATTGCGCTGTGCGGACTGGTCCTGACCTCGGCCGCCGTCTATCTGATCTTCTGGGCCTTCGTCTACCTCGGCGCACGGAGGGAGCCCGCCCTTTTGCCGGCGGCGCCGCGCCTGCGCTTCGCCGTCGTTGTGCCCGCCCACGACGAAGAGGAGGGGATCGCCCACACCCTGCAGAACCTGCAGCAGCTCGACTATCCGCGCGACCTCTTCGAGATCGTCGTCGTGGCGGACAACTGCTCGGACGCCACCGCCCAGCGCGCGCGCGAGTGCGCCGTGCGCACCCTGGAGCGCAGCGACCCCGATCTGCGGGGGAAGGGGTATGCGCTGCGCTTCGCCTTCTCGCACCTGCTCCCCGAGCCCTTCGACGCCTTCGTCGTCGTCGACGCCGACTCTGTGCTCGACGCCGATTTTCTGCGGGTGATGAACGATCGGCTGCTGCGCGGCGAGAAGGTCGTGCAGGGGTGCTACGGGATGTCCAACCCCGACGTCAATCCGCTGACCTACACGATGCTGGTCGGCAATGTCATGGAAAACCAGCTGTTCTACGCGGCGAAGTCGCACCTGGGGCTGCCGGCGGTGCTGCGCGGCAACGGGATGTGCTTCGCCCGCGAGGTGCTCGAAGAGCTCCCCTGGGAGTCGTTCTCCGTTGTCGAAGACACTGAATACACCCTGCGGGTGGTGCGCGCGGGGATCGCCATCCCCTTCGCCGCCGAGACGCAGGTGCGGGCGCGCCAGCCCGAGACGCTGCGCCAGGCCCGCACCCAGCGGGTGCGATGGGCCTCCGGGAACCTGAAGCTGACGCGAACCCACGCGCTCTCGCTCATCGGCGAGGGGGTGCGCACGGGGCGGGGGACCCTGATCGATCTGGGGGTGAGCTTCGTCTTGACGAGCAGGCCGCTCCTTGTGCTGTGCGCCCTCGTGCTCGCCCTGGCGACCCTGGCCGCCGGAGCGGCGGCGCCCCTTCCGCTCTTCGCGGTCGCTCTGGGCTATCTGCCAGCGGCGCTTCTGGCGATCTACATCGCCCTGGGGGTCGGCTGCGCGGGGTTGAGCCCCCGGCGGCTCGCCTATCTGCTGTGCGCGCCGTGGTTTCTGGGGTGGCTCGGTTTCGTGTCGCTCCTCGGGCTGGCCGGCTACCGGGCCGATCTGTGGCTGAGGACGGGGCGGACATGAGCGCGATGCGGATCGCCCACCTGATCGCGAGCAACTTCTTCGGCGGCCCCGAGAAGCAGATCCTCGACCACGCGCTGCGCCTGCAGGGGTTCGACATCCGCTTGATCTCCTTTCTGGAGGGGGGCGAAAACGAGCTTCTGGAGAGGGCGGCGCAGCGCGGGGTGCCCTCCCACGCGCTCCCCCGGCGCCTCCCCCTCGACCTGCGGGCCGTGGCCGACCTGCGCTCGGTGCTGCGCCGCGAGCGGATCGACCTTCTGGTCACCCACCACTACAAGGCGAACGTCGTCGGGACGCTGGCGGCGCTGCGCCTCGGCATCCCGACGGCGGCCGTGTCGCGGGGGTGGACGGCCGAGGACCGCAAGGTGCGCGGCTACGAATGGCTCGATAGGCGCTTCTTGCGCTTCGCGGACCTGATCGTCGCGGTTTCGCACGGTCAGCGCGCAAAGATCCTGGCGCTGGGGATCCCCCCCGAGCGGGTGCGGGTCATCCACAACTGCATCGACGCCGAGACGCCCCTCGGCGCGCCGGCGGTGCCGCTGCGCTGGGAGCTCGGCCTGGGCCCGCAGACTCTGCTGGTCGCATCGGCGGGGCGCCTGAGCCCGGAGAAGAATTTCGAGGGGCTGATCCGCGTCGCCGCGCGGGTGACGGCCAAGGTGCCCGCAGCGCACTTCGTCGTCTTCGGCGAAGGGGGGCGGCGCGAGGCGCTGGAGGAGGCCGTGCGCCGGGGGGGGCTGCGGGAGCGTTTTCTCCTGCCCGGATTTCGCCGCGACTTCACCGCGCTGCTGCCGCAGATCGATCTGTTCGTCCTGCCTTCGCTCACCGAAGGGCTCCCCAACGTGGTGCTGGAAGCCTTCGCCGCCCGACGCCCCGTCGTCGCCACCGCCGTCGGCGGAACGCCCGAGGTCGTCGTCGACGGGGAGGGGGGATTCCTTGTGCGCCCCGAGGAGGAGGAGCGGATGGCCGAGCGCATCGTCGAGCTCCTCGGCAGCGCGGCGCTGCGCGAGCGGATGGGGGAGTCGGGGCGCCGCCGCGTCTGCGAGCACTTCAGCCCCGTGCGGCAGGCCGAGGCCTACGGCGCCCTCTACGACGAGCTGTTGGGAGGCGGGGCGCGAACACTGAACCACCGGGTCATGGCGCCATGGAAGAGCTGAGAGACGACACGCCGCAGAGGCGCAGCGACGAGCCGTTTCTGACGGTCGTCATGCCGGTGCGCAACGAGGCGCGCTTCATCGCGCAGACCCTCGGGATGCTCCTTCGGCAGGACTATCCCACCGAGCGCTGCGAGATCATCGTCGCCGACGGCCAGTCCGACGACGCGACGGCCGAGATCGTGGAGCGCCTGGCGCAGCGCCACCCCCACATCCGCCTGGTGGTGAACGAAAAGCGGCGCTCGGGCGCGGGGCGAAACCTCGGCTTTCGCCTCGGCAGGGGGGACTACTTCCTCGTCATCGACGGCCACTGCCACATCGACAACGAGCGCCTCTTTCGAAGCGTCGTCGAGTGCTTCGAGCGCAGCGGCGCCGACTGCCTGGGGCGCCCCCAGCCCCTCGACCCGCCGGGGCTGACCCCCTTCCAGGAGGCGGTCGCCCTGGCCCGCGCCTCCTTCATCGGTCACAGCTGCCAGTCGCTCATCTACGATCGCTACGAAGGGTACGCCGACATCGTGAGCAACGGCGCCGCCTACCGCCGCGAGGTCTTCGAGAAGGTCGGCTATGTCGACGAGCGCCTCGACGCCTGCGAAGACGTCGAGCTCAACTACCGCGTGCAGAAGGCGGGGCTGCGCGGTTACACGAGCCCCGCCCTGACGGTGCGCTACTACCCCCGCGAGAACCTGCGCGCACTATTTCGCCAGATGCACCGCTACGGCCTGGGGCGCTACCGCTTTTTGCAGCGCCACCCCGAGAGCTTCCACTGGGAGAGCCTCGTGCCGCCGTCCTTCGTCCTCGGCCTCTTTGCGCTCTTCGCCGCCCTCCTCGGGGCCGGCGCCCTGCTCCTAAGCCACCCCCTCGTCGAGGGGCGCCCCGCTCCGTCCGTCGTCGGCGTCTTCGTCGCCGCAGGCGTCCTTTTGGGCCTCTATCTCTTCTACCTGTGCATGATCGTCGGGACGTCGCTCCTTATCGCCGTCATCGAGGGGCGCAGGCACCTGCGGCACCTCCCCCTCATCTTCTTCGTCATTCACCTGGGGATGGGGGCGGGCTTTCTGGCGGGGCTCTGGGGCGTTCCGCACGAGGAGCCGCAGCGTTCCGAGGGGGTGCGGCGACCGACGGGGAAGGCGCCTCCATGACGCCCTTCAACGTGATGATCCTCACCGGCGACGATCCGAGCCTCTATCGTCCACTGCACGTCGAGGGGGTCGAGATCCACGTTCGCCCCCCCGCCGAGGCGATGGCGCAGATCGACCGCATGGACGCGGTGGTGGCGGGGTGGTTCAGCCGCGAGCTGCTGGAGAGGGCCGAGCGCCTGCGCTACTTCCTCGTCCCCTTCGCGGGGCTCCCTGCGCAGCTCGGGGCGCTGCTGCTGGGGCGCCCCGGGCTGTGCGTCGCCAACAGCCATCACAACGCCGAGTTCGTCGCCGAGCACGTCTTCGCCATGCTCTTTCACCTGTGCCGGAATCTGCGGGGGATGGACCGCTACATGCGCCGCCCCGCGTTGCTGCGCCGCCGCCGTCCCGCCGTCGATTTCGTCGCGCTGAAGGACAAGACGATGGGGATCGTCGGACGCGGCCACATCGGCCGGGCGGTCGAGGCGCGGGCGCTCGCCTTCGGGATGGAGTGCCTGAGCTACAGCCGCGGCGACTACGTGAAGGAGCGCCCCGGCAAGGAGGGGCTGTACGCCCTCCTTCGCCGAAGCGCGGTGGTCGTGCTGTGCCTGGCGCTGACCGAGGAGACGCGCGGGATGATCGGCGCGGCCGAGCTCGGCTGCATGGGAGGCGACGCGCTCCTCGTCAACGTCTCGCGCGGCGAGGTCGTCGAGGAACGCGCGCTCTTCGAGGCGCTGCGCGGGGGGAGGATCCGGGGGGCGGGGATCGACGCCTGGTACAACGAGACGGAAGGCGATTTCCGCCCCGAGAAGCCCTACGCCCATCCGTTCAACCGCCTCTCCAACGTGCTGATGACGCCGCACGTGGCGTACCGCGCCGACACGCAGCAGGCGGAGAAGCTCAAGAGCATCGGCGCCTTTATCCGCGAGGCGGCCGAGGGCGGGCCGGTTTCGGGGCGCATCGACCCGTCCCGCGGGTATTGATCGGACGCCGCAGATCGACGTTTCGGGAGTCGCGTCATGGGTGAGAAAGTCAAGATCGCCTTCGTCATCAACTCCATCGCCTCCCCGTCGGGGGGGACGGAGAAGCAGCTCCTGTTTCTGCTGCAGGGGCTCGACCGCGAGGTCTTCGAGCCGCACCTCTTCTGCCTGCACTCCAGCGCCTGGCTCGATGAGCACTTCACGTCGTGTCCGCTGCACATCCTGGGGATCGACTCCTTCAAGAACCCGCTGATGCTGCACCACCTGGCCTCCTTCGCCGCGGAGCTGCGCCGTGAGGGGTTCGCCATCGTGCAGACGCACTTCTCGGACGCCAACATGGTGGGGACTCTGGCGGGGCGCCTCGCCCGCGTGCCGGTCATCATCTCGACCCGGCGCGGCGTCCCGTACTACGGCAGCCGCACGGGGCTGTCGTTTCTGCGCCTGCTCAACGCCTGCGCCACCTGCTTCATCGCCAACTCGGCCTCGACCCGCCGGTGGGCGGCCGAGACCGAGGGGATTGCGCCGGAGAAGATCGAGGTCGTCCCCAACGGCCTCGACCCCGCCGTCCAGCCCCGCCGGACGGGGCGGCGAAGCGCTCGGCGCACCCTCAACATCCCCAAGGACGCCCGGGTGGTCGGCATCGTCGCCAATCTGCGCCCCGTCAAGGGGCTCGAGGTCTTCCTGCGCGCCGCAGCCCTGGTACTGCGCGAGGTCCCCGAGAGCTATTTTCTCATCGTCGGCGAGGGGACGGAGAAAGAGAGGCTCGACGCGCTGGCGAGGCGGCTCGGGATCTCGCAGCGCGTCCTCTTTCTCGGCACCCGGGGCGACATCCCGTCGCTCCTCGCCACCCTGGACGTGGGGGTCCTCTCCTCGCACTGGGAGAGCTTCTCCAACGCCATCCTCGAGTATCTCGGGGCGGGGCTTCCGGTGGTGTGCACCGACGTGGGGGGGTGTCGCGAGGTCGTCTTCGACGGGCGCAACGGCTTCATCGTCCCTCCCGGCGACGCCCGGGCGATGGGGGAGAAGATCGTCGCGATCCTTCGGGGCGGATTCAGCCCGTCGGAGCACCAGCGGATGCGGCGGCGCATGATGAGGGAGTATTCGATCGAGGCGATGGTGGCGGGGCACCAGAACCTCTACCTGCGGCTGCTCCGGCAGGGGGTGCCGGCGCAGCAGCAGGCGTGAGAGGGGCGCCCCGGATGAGGTGCGACGGGGGAGGAGCGGATGCTGAAGCAATTCGTCAAGAGCTGTCTCTATGTTCTCGGGCACGACCTGCGGCGGGCGGCGGGTCGCGGGCCGTCGTTCTGCCGAGGGGTCCACATCCTGATGTATCACCGCATCTGCGCGCAGCGCGACGAGCTCGGCATCGCCATCAGCCCCGAGTTCTTCGAGGCGCAGATCCGTTATCTGAAGAAGTATTTCACGATCATCTCCCTCGACGAGGCGCTGGAGACGATCCCCCGGGGGACGACGGAGCCGCTCTTCGTCATCACCTTCGACGACGGGTATCGGGACAACTACACCCACGCTTACCCGATTCTGCGCCGCTGCGCGGTGCCGGCCACCATCTTCGTCACCTGCGACGACGTCGAGAGCGGCAGCACCGATTGGCACCGGATGGACTCGGCGATCCGCGCCACCGCCCTGGAGCGGCTCGATCTGCGCTCCTTCGGCCTCGGCATCGTCTCCCTGGAGGACTGGGCCGAGAAGACGACGGCCATCCACACCCTGCACCGCCGGCTCAAGGAGGTCGACAACGCCGTGCGCCTGGAGGCGCTCGCCTGCATCCTGGAGCGCTGCGGCGCCTGGCCGATGGAGCGGATCATGCTCACCTGGCCGGAGGTGCGCCGCATGGCCGACGAGGGGCTGGTGACCATCGGCTCGCACACCCTGAGCCACCCGATCCTGACCCGCGTCGGCGTCGCCGAGGCGAAGCGGGAGATCGAACAGAGCCGCCGGCACATCGAGCAGATGATCGGCCGCCCCGTGCGGCACTTCGCCTACCCCAACGGCGACCACGACAGGACGATCATCGATTTGGTCAGGCAGGGCGGATACGCAGGGGCCTGCACCACCGTGGCGGGGTGCAACGAGCGGTTCGCCGACCTGTACGCCCTGCGGCGCATCGACGTGACGTACGGCATGTGCGAGAGCATCGGCGGGCGCTTCTCGGCGCGCATGTTCGCCATGAGCATGACGAGCGAGGCGGGCAGGCGGCCGCAGTGGCCGCCGCCGACGATCAAACCGGCAACGGGGGTCTGACGTGCTGAGAACCGAAATCATCACCGATGCCGAAGCCTTCGCCGCCCTGAAGGGGGAGTGGGGCGCCCTGCACGAGCGCGACGGCGGCGCCTTCTTTCTCGGACACGACTGGCTCCACAGCTGGTGGGAGACCTTCGGCGCCGGGCGCGACCTTTTCAGCGTCGTGTGCCGCGCCGCGAACGACGGGCGCATCGTCGCGGCGCTGCCGGCCTTCTGCGAGCGGGGCGGAGAGGGGCGGGCCTCGCGGCGCACCCTGCGGCTGCTGGGGAGCGAGTCGGTCAGCTCCGACTTTCTCGACCTCCTCGCCGATCCGGCATCCCACACGGAGGTGATGGAGTCCCTCGGCGCGGCCCTCGCCGACCCGAACGCCCCGTGGGACGTCCTCGATTTCGACGCCCTTGACGCGAACGGCAAGCTCCCCGCGCTGCTGCGCGCCGTCGCCGGGGACGGCGCGGCCCTGGGGCTGATCGCCGAGGAGGTCGAGGAGGCCCCGGCCATCGACCTGCCGCCGAGCTGGGACGACTATCTGCGCACGCTCTCGGCCAAGATGCGCTCCAACATCCGCTACTCCCGCAAGGCCCTCGGGCGCAGCGGGAGGGTCGAACTCGAGAAGATCGATGCGCCGGAGCAGATCGAGGAGGCCCTCGGCGACGCCATCCGATTGCGCAGCGGCTGGAGCGCCGCGCGGGGATACGCGCCCCCCTGTCCCCCCACGCTCTATGCCGATTTCCACCGTCGACTCTGGAGGCGCCTCCTGCCGCGGGGGGAGGTGCGGCTGCGCTTTTTGCGCCTCGACGGGCGCCGCGTCGCCTTCGCCTATCTTCTGCGCCGTGGCGAGAGCCTGTACTACTACCAGACCGCCTTCGACCAGGAACTGCTTCGACAGAGCGTCGGGACGGTCCTGCTCGGGTACGTCCTCGAAGAGGCCATCGGCGAGGGGTTCACCCGCTTCGAATTTCTGCGCGGGCGCGAGGCCTACAAGTACAAGTGGGGAGAGGTGATCGAGCGCCCGCAGACGCGGATGCGCCTCTACGGCGCAGCATCGCGCCGGCGCTACCGCGTCGACGCGGCCCTGAACACGGCGAAACGCATCGCGAGGGGGGTGAAGAAAAGGGTGAGGAATGAAGGATGAAAAGAGCGAAGGGCTGAAGGGAGCTGTGTCGGAGAGTGTCTGGCGCCTCCCCCACGGCGCCGAGGGGTACGTCGTGGTCGAAACGCTGCGGCGGGGGACGAGCGCCGGCGGGGTGCGGATCTCGGACGACCTGACCCTGGAGGAGGTGCGCGCCCTGGCGCGGGAGATGAGCCTCAAGTTCGGTTTCTTCGGCCTCGCGCGCGGCGGCGCCAAGAGCGGCATCCGCCTCCCCGGCGCCCTGGCCGACGAGGAGCGGCGCGAGGTCCTCGAAGCCTTCGGGGGGCGACTTCGACCCCTGGTCGCCTCCGGGCGCTACTACCCCGGCATGGACATGAACTGCGGTCCCTGCGACCTGCAGGCGATCTACCGCGGGGCGGGCGTTGAGATCGGCGCCGTCACCGACACCTCGCGCTACACCGCCCTGTCGGCGGCCAACGCCCTGGCGGCGTGCCGCGCAGCCTCCTTCGCGCCGGGGCGCCGCGTCAGCGTCGCCGTCGAGGGGTTCGGAAGCGTCGGCGCCTGGCTCGCCCGTCTTCTGCCCCCCGACGAGTTTCGTATCACGGCGATCGCCACCGTCGCGGGGGGCGTCTTCAACGCCGACGGGTTCGACGGCGACGCCCTGGCGCGGCTGCGCGGCGAATGCGGCGACGCCGTGGTGGAACGTGTGCCGGGGGAGCGGATCGGGCGACGCGAGCTGCCGACGCTTCCCGTCGACCTTTTCGTCCCCGCAGCGCGCACTTGGAGCCTCGATGCCGCCGCCGCGCGGGCGCTTCGGGCCGTCTGCGTCGTCCCCGTCGCCAACGCCCCCTACGCGCAGGGGAGCGCCGAGGCGCTGCACGACCGGGGCGTTCTGTGCCTGCCGGGGTTCGTCTGCAACGGCGGCGGGGTCTTCGCCTCGTCGTTGGCCGACAGCGGCGTCAAACAGGGGCGCATCGAAGCGATCTGCCGCGAGATCTACCGGCCGGTGGTCGCAGAGCTGATCTGCAGCAGCCGCGCCCTGGGCGTCAGCCCCGTCGCCTTCGCCGAGCAGATCGCCCGAGAGCGCCTTCGAAAAGGGGAGGGGGGGAGCCTTGGGCATCTGCTCAAGCGCCTGCGCCGCCGCGGTCTCGTCCCGGGGGCGCTCTACGGTCCGGCGGTGCAGCGCCTCTTTGGGCGCGACCTTGGCGCCCTCGAAAAGTTGATCCGCAGCCAAGCGGCGAAGGGATAGCGACATGCTCTATCTGGTGGCGATCTACATGTTCTTCTTCATCTTCCGGCCTTTCGAGTACTGGCCGATCCTCGGGGAGTACCGCATCGAGCGGGTCTACATGCTCTTTTTACTGAGCGCCCTCTTCTTCTGGCAGGGCAAGAAGTACCTCCCCCACACCGTCAACCGCCTGGTCCTGCTCTTCTTCGCCGTCATGGCGGTCTCGACCCTCTGGGCGCTGCGCGTCGACGTCGCCTTCGAGGCCACCTTCGAGTTCTTCAAGCTCATGGTCTTCTTCTTCATCCTCGTTCTGACGCTGCGGGACGAGAAGGACCTGAAGTTCTTCATCCTCGCCTATCTGGGGATCATGGGGCTGTATGTGGGCAAGTCGGCGTGGGAGTTCTTCGTCCACGACCGCCACGTCTTTCGCATGGGGATCCGGCGGATGATCGGCGTCGACACAACCTACGGCGATCCCAACGCCTTCGCCGCCTCCATCGCCTACAGTCTGCCGTTTCTGTGGGCGATGCTGCGCCTGTACTGGCGACAGAACCCGTGGATTCGCGCCTTTCTGCTCGGCTACGGGGTCCTCGCCGCCGTCGCCGTCGTCTACACCGGGTCGCGCAGCGGCATGGTCATCTGCCTCCTCTTTCTGGTGCTGGCGTGGTGGGACTCCGCCAAGAGGTTCGCGGGGCTCATCGTTCTGGCGGGCGCCCTCGTTCTGGGGTGGCACTACACCCCCGAGGATCTGAGGTACCGCTTCCTCTCCACCTTCTACAAGGGGGTCGCCCCGGCCGCGGCCGCCGCCGACACCTCAGCCGAAGGGCGCCTCGACGGGCTCACGCAGGGGATCCGGGTCTTTTTGGAGAACCCCCTGCTCGGCGTCGGCCCCGGAAATTTCCCCCACACATGGGAGCGGGCGATGAGCGCCCACAACCTCTACGGACAACTCCTCGGAGAGCTCGGCGCCGTCGGCTTCGTCGCCTTCTCGCTGCTGGTCTGGACGATCTACCGCACCCATCGGCGAAACCGGTTGCACATCGATGCGCTGCAGGCGGGGGGAGGGGGGGCGCGCGACGACCCGGGGCTGCGCCTCATGCGCCTGCTGTCGGTCGCCTCGGTGCAGACGCTCGTGCTGCTGCTCTTCAACGGAAACTTCGGCCACAACCTCTACCGCTACAACTGGCTGTGGGTCGGCGTCATCGCCATCGTCACGGCGCACGCGTTAAAAGCAGGAGCCAGAAGCCAGGAGCCGGAAGCCAGGAGTGGGGAGCCGGAATCGAGAAGGCAGGGGGCGGGAGTCGGGAGTTAGGAGTGAGGTGAAAGGTTCCGCTGGCGCTGAACAGTTGCAAACATGAAACCTGAAACGGAGAGCCATGAAGATCCTCGCCGTCCTCTACATCTATCCCCCGCTCCTCTTCCCCGCCACCATGCGCAACCTCAAAATGGTCAAAGGGCTGCAGGAGTGCGGCGCCTCGGTGGAGGTGGTGAGCGTCGACCCGCGAAGCTTCGTCTTCTCCTCGGCGCATCACACCGACCCCGCGCTGGAGGCGCTCGCCCCCCCCTCCATCGTCAACCACCGCATCCGCTCCTGGGAGGCCAATCCCCTGGTGAGGGGGGCGAAGGCCCTGCCGGGGGTGCCGTCGTTGCTGTACCGGTTTTTCGAGCCGCGCAAGCGCGAGTGGATCTACCCGGCGCTGCGGCATCTGAAGCGGGTCGGGGTGGAGACGTTCGACCTGATCCTGAGCTGCTCGCAGCCCCACTGCAATCATCTGCTCGGCTATCGACTGAAGCAGATGACGGGCAAGCCGTGGGTCGCCTACTTCAGCGACCCCTGGACCGACAACGTCTACGCCGACTATCGTGACGAGAAGATCCGCCGCTATCACCTCGAGCTCGAAGGGCGGGTGATGAAGGGGGCCGACCGCGTCTACTTCACCTGCGCCGAGACGGCCGATCTGGTGCTTCGCAAATATCCGCCGGCGATGGCGCGCAAGTGCGATCTGCTCCCCCACGCCTTCGTCCCCCCGTGGTACGCGCTTCACTCCGTCGAAGCCCCCCCGAAGGGGAAGATCCGCATCGTGCAGACCGGGCATTTCTACGGCCCGCGCACCCCCATGCCGCTCTTCGAGGCCTTGGCCCGGGTCGCGAAGCGCCTCCCCCTCGAAGAGCGGCTGGAGTTTCACTTCTACGGGAGCATGGACGAAACGTACCGCGCCTATCTGCGGGAGCACGCCCTGGAGGGGGTCGTGCGCCTCATGGGGACCGTCCCCTATCTGCAGAGCCTTGCGGTGCTCAGGGAGGCGGACTTTGCGCTCCTCATCGACGCGCCACTGGCGACCCTCGATGAGAGCGTCTACCTCCCCTCCAAGCTCATCGACTATCTCGGCAGCGGCAGGCCGGTCCTCGGCATCACCCCGGCAGCGGGGACGAGCGCGCGAATCCTGCGCGAGACGGGGAATCTCGTATGCGACGTCGCGGACGGGGCGGCCGTCGAGGCGATGGTCGCGAGCCTCGCCGCCGGTGCCCTCCGCGTGACCCCCGACGCCGACGCCGTCGGCCGCTACGCGCTGGCGCAGGTCTCCCGGCGCTTCTTCGACGATCTGCGCCGGGTCGTTGCCGAGGAGGAGATGCGACGGCGCGAGGTGCTGGAGGTCAAGGTCTGATTCGAACACAGATAAAATCGGATAAAGGCGGATAAATTCAAAACAAACCAGGGATGTTATTGATCCTATCTGCGTGCATCCGCCTTTATCTGTGTTCAATTGCCTTGGGATTGCGGTTCAAGGTTTTGGTCTTGGGATCGGATTTTGATCCGCGCGCATCGGATTTGATCCGCGTTCCATTCGGTATTCTGGTTCCTTTACGATTAACTGAATGAAGTGAAACCCATCATCGATGAAGATCCAGTCGGTCAACCGCCGCATCGCCCTGAACGCCTCGACCAATTTCATCCGGTTCGGATCGCAGGCGCTCATCGTCTTTCTCATAACCCCCTTCATCATCCGCAGCGTGGGAGATACCTCGTACGGCGTGTGGGTGGTGATTCTCTCCTTCGCCGGATATGCGGCGATCCTGGAATTCGGGGTTCATGAGTCGGTGGTGAAGCTCGTCTCCAAGTACGAGACCCTCGGCGACGCCGCGAAGATCAATCAGGTCTTCTCCATCGCCTTTTCGTTCATGGCCGCGCTGGCCCTCGTCTCCTTCACCGTCCTGTTCGCCGTCATCCCGGCTTTTCTGCCGCACCTTCTGGGGGAGGGGGCGGATCTGCAGACCGCCCGGCTTCTGCTCACCATCGTCGCCTTCGACTCGGCCTTGATGCTGATGAACTTCGCCTTTTCGGGGATGATCTTCGGCTTTCAGCTCTATCACATCAAAAACAGTATCGACATCGTCGTCGGCATCGCCAGCCCCCTGGTCGTCTATACGCTGCTGCGCCTCGACTACGGCGTGCTCTCCCTCGCCTACGGCACCATCGTCTTCAGCGCGCTGAACCTGCTGATCTTCTCGGCGCTGTGCAAATATCATTTTCGCCCCCTGCGCCTGGTCTACGGCGCCGGCAGCTACACGGCGCTGCGCGAGATCCTCTCGGTCAGCTCGCGCCTCTTCACCTCGGCCACGGCCCTGAGGCTCGCGCGCAATTCGCAGCCGCTGGTGATCGCCTGGTTTCTCCCCCCCGCCTGGAACGCCTTCTACGCCGTCTCGGCGCGGCTGGCCGATTACGGCACCGAGTTCCTCTACGTGCTCTCGAGGGGATTCATGCCGATCTTCAGCGAGTACCATTCGCGGGGCGAGCCCGGGGCGATCCGCGAGCTCTATTTCCGCTTCACCCGCTACATCGTCGCGGCCTTCTTCCCCCTCATCCTGTCGCTGCTGGTCTTCGGCGAGAGCTTTCTGGCGATCTGGATGTCGCCCGAATACGCCGAGAACGGCCGCAGGGTGGTGCAGTTTCTCGCCCTGTCGGTTCTGGTGCAGAGCGCCCAGCCCCTCTGGGCGAAGCTTCTGATCGGGGTGGAGCGCCTGGGGGTGATCGTCGCCGTCAACGTGTCGGTTTCGATTCTGCAGGTGGCGCTGGGGATCGTGCTGGTGTCGGCCTACGGCATCGACGGCATGGCGCTCAGCGTGCTCGTCGCCATGATCGTCGGCCAGCTCGTCTACTTTCGCTATGTGGCCGGCTATCTCGACGTGCGACCGTGGGAGTACGTGCGCCGCTGTCACCTGCGGGCGGCGGCCGCGTCGGCGCTCTTCTTCGCCGTGGTGAGCGCGCTCAAAGGGACGTTCGCGGTGCAGGCCTATTTCGACATCGTCTGGCAGCTCTCCTGCGGCTTCGTCGTCTATGTGCCTCTGGCGTGGTTTTTCGTCCTGAGCCGCGACGAGCGCCGGATCTTCAACGACAAGCTCGCCGCTCTCTTCGGAGCCCGCGCGGCCAAGGAGGTGAAATCGTGATGCCGAACCCTTGCCCCCCCGTCCCTTCGGGCCACCCCCCCTGTTTCACAGGGGGGGCAAGGCCATGCCCCCCCGATGGAATAGGAGGGAAGGCCGCTTCGCGGCCAGGGGGGTCTTTTCTTTCTACGAGATTGTTCCTGACGATCCGATCCCTTTTCATCGTCTTTTTTGCGATTCTGTCCGGCGCGGTGCCGGGGGCGGCGGAGGTGCGCCCTCTCGACGGCCCGGCGGTCCTCGATCGCGAGGACGGCCACTACCTGCTGACGGGCGATATCGACGTCGAGGCGACGGCCTTCGTCATCCGCGCCTCGGGGGTGACCCTCGACCTGGGGGGACACAGCGTCACCGTGCGCTGCCGCGAAGGGGAGGACGAGGCGGTGCACGCCGTCGCCGTCGAGGGACATCACCTGGAGCGGATCCGCATCGTGAACGGCTCTCTTCGCCAGCGCGGACAGTGCGCGGGGAGCAGCCCGGTCCACTTCCCCTCGGGGGTTCACGGCGCCCAGATCGCCCACCTGAGCATCGACTACGAGGCGCCGGACGCCTCGGCGATCCGCATGCACTGGGGGGAGCACGCGACGATCCGCCACAACGTGATCGACGACCGCGGCACCGTCGTCTCCAACCGTCACCAGGGGGTGGCGGCCATCGACGCGGGGCGCGGGGAGGGGATGCGCATCCACGACAACGTCATCCGGCGCACCCGGCATATCGGCGTCCGAACCGCCGAAGGGGCCGACATCCGCGGCAATGAGATCCACATCGACAGCGTGGCCGTCAACGCGACGGGGATCTTCGCCGCCGGGGGCGTCGTGGCCCACAACCGGGTGACGGGGGAGGGGGTCCACCCCATCGGCATCTGGCCGGGGAGCGACATCCGCGTCTACGGCAACTACGTCCGCGTGGCGAACACCCGCGCCGGCGACGAGTACGGCGACACCGGCGCCGCCTGCCTGCGCATGACGTGGGGGAACGACGCGGTCGAGGTGACCGACAACATCTTCGTCCTCGACGCCGAAGGCACCGAGGCGCAAGGGGTCGAGAGCTGGGGGCGGGCGCTGTGGGTCGGACTCCCCGAGCCGGGGCAGCGGGCGCTCTTCGCCCGAAACCTCATCGTCGCCAACAGTCGCGGCGGCGACGCCAAGGCGGCCGGCATCGCCGTAGTGTGCGACAACGCCTCCCCGCACCTCGTCTTTCGGGACAACACCGTCATCAGCAACTGGGGGACGGTCCTTCTGGCCGACGACTACGGGCACGCCGACGGCTACGCCCGCTTCATCGGAAACACCTTCGTGCGCCAGGGGGATTCCGCGCGGTTTCGCACCGTCCGAAGCGACAACCCCGCCTACCCGAGCACCGCCGTCTTCCTCGGCAACCGCTGCCTGGGGGAGGGCTCCTGCACCGGAGCCGACCTGCAGTGGGAGGGGGACGCGCTCAAAGAGATCGGCTTCGGCCGCCCGGTCGCCCTCGTCTTGACGGACGGTGCGGGGCGTCCCCTGGCCGACGCGCCGGTGGAGATCGCCGACGCGCAAGGGATCTTCACCTTTGAGGGGCGCACCGACGAGAAGGGGGAGGTGAACGCGCACGTCATCGACTACGTCCTCACCAATCGGGCGCCCGTCCTGGCGGGGATCGTGGCGCAGGAAGCCGAGCTGCCGGTGCGTCGCCGCGCCGAGGCGGTGCTGAGCGTGCGCATGGGGGAGCGGGAGGTGCGCCGCACCCTTGCGGCGGACCCCGACGATCCGCAGCGAAGGGTCGAGATGCGAATCGACGTCGAAGAGTAGGGGATGCGATGGGGAGAATTACCGAGCTGCGAAAAAAGATGCTGACCGTCGAGAAGATCGATTTCTACGCCCTCGATCTGGAGCTCTGGCGGGCGCCGGTCCTCCCCCGGCTGCGCCTGAAGGTCGAGTTCGCCTTCGGGGGGCAGGAGGAGATCGTGCGCATGGCCGCCGACGGGCGCCTCGATCTCGGCGGGCGCAGCGACTTCTACCTGACGAAGCTGCGCATGGGGCATCGGCTCCTGCTCGGGCGCCGCGCCGACGAGATCCTCTTCTATCTCTGGGTGGTCGACGGACAAAAAATCCTGATGAACAAGGTGCTCGCCCTGGACCCCGACGAGATCGCCATCGAGCGGGCCTTCACCCGCCGGGACGTGCGCGGGCACGGGCTGCTGGTCTACGCCCTCAACGAGCTCTTCGCCGTGGAGAAGGGGCGCGGCGCGGCGCGCTGCCTGACGGAGGTGAGCCGCAAGAACAGGCCGATGATCGCCACCTTGAGCAGATACGGTTTCGCCCGCCTCGACTCGTCGTATTACTGGATCGCCCACCCCCTGCGGCATCACGCCGTCATCGTCGGCCCCCTGCGCGCGCGAAGCCGCCCCAACACCCTCATCTCGCCCATGGCCGGCGCGCAGAGCCGCTACCTGTGGAGAGCGGGCGCCAAGAGCCGCAAGCCCCAATCAAGGATCGAGGAGTAGGACCCTTCGCCTCGTCTGCGGTCCCATCCGTCATTTCCCCGCCCCCTCCGACACGAATGGTCATCCCGCAACACCCCCTCCGATTGAACCAAGGTTTCGTGTAGAGACATTCAACCGACTGATTCTGCGTCGATATCAGAGTTGGTATATCGATTGCTGTCTTGGCTTCAGCATAACGGTCGCCGTGGAGCGGGGTATTCGGTCTTTTTCGAACCTTCGGCTGAGGACGAATCTTCACACTCTGTTGCACGGCGGACACAAACCGCCGCGTCGAGCGGCCCTGAACGAAAGATTCAAGAAGTTGCAGAAAAGTTCCTGAAGTCGGTGGGTTGCGTTGTTTGGGCACGGGCGTTGCTCTATGACCTGTGTTGCAACGACGTGCGGTACCTGAGCGCAACGACGCTCTCAACCAAATTCCGAAATTCAGGAGCTACCCTTGGCCCATCGATTCTTCATCCTCCTTTGTCTCCTCCCTTTCCTTGTTGCCTGCGGCGGTGGTGAGTCCGGTGCGGACGGTTTCGTGCCGGATCCCGCTTCGGCCTCCGCCGACATCGCCCCTCCCTCCACCGGGGCTCAGTCTCCCGCCGAAGGGGTTCAGCCGGGCTCCGTCGGCGCGCCGACCACGGGGGTCGGCACCGACGGCAAGGTCGGCGCGGCCGCCTGGGACGGCGACTACCCCGCCCGCACCAACCGCGTGACGATCGGCGAAGCGGGGGCGCTCAGCGAGCCCGACACGGTGTACGTTCTGACGCGGGACATCGTCGCGGCGGGCACCGCCTTCACCATCAAGGCCTCCAACGTCACCCTCGATCTGAACGGCCGCACGGTCACCTACGGCGACGGCGCGGCCTCGGGGCCCGCCTACGGGGTGAGCG
>JBJHBH010000036.1:0-34510 GCA_050485365.1 Desulfuromonadales bacterium
TGACGATGGTCTACGGATTCGCCGGAATGCGTGATTTCGGCGGCTCCCTCAGCTTCAATCCGCGTCTCCCTCCGGCCCTCGCCAGAATCGCATTTCCCCTGACGATCAGGGGTAGGCGCCTGGAGGTGGATGTGCGCGCCAAGCAGGCGACATATCATTTGAAGAAGGGGGAAACGATGGAGATCGTGCACCAGGGGACGGCGCACACGCTGACGCCGCACGAGCCGCTCGTCCTGGCGGTGAAATGACCGGTGGGGGGATAGAGGCCGCACCCGCGGCGCGGCGAAGATTTCGCCTCTAACCGCCTGCGGCGCGATGGATGGGCACTTCGCTCGGGGCGCTCCCCTGCAGGGTCTCTGCGGCGGAGGCGAGGACCGAAACCAGGGCGACGAACAACGAGACGATCAGAACAAGGCAGGCTCCCTTCATACGGTTTCTCCTTTCATGAGTTATTTAAACTGTTTACCCCAAGAAGATCGGCTGTCAAGGAAGGGTGCGCCTTTGGCGGGGCGGCGGCTCGGGCCGAGGTTAGAGGGAGAATGAGCAACACAGACGTCAAGCCCGTCCCGCTCCTGTCGCTGATCGGTGTCGATACCGGAGGGACCTTCACCGATCTGGTGTTGGTCGAGGGAGATTCGGTGCGTACCTGGAAGGTCCCATCGACGCCGGCCGATCCGTCGGCGGCGGTCATCGAGGGGGTGAAGCGCCTGGCGCCCAAGGGCGAGGCCATCGTCTTTCACGGCTCCACCGTCGCCACCAACGCCCTGCTGGAGGGGAAGGTGGCGAAGGTCGCCCTCATCGTGACGGAGGGCTTTCGCGACCTGCTCCTCATCGGCCGTCAGAACCGGCCACGGCTCTACGCCCTGCACCCCGCCCGAAGGCCACCCCTCGTGCCGAGGGAGCGTACCGTCGAGGCGAAGGAGCGGGTGCTGGCCGACGCGACGGTGGAGCTCGCGCTACAGGATGAGGAGATCGCGCGCATCGTCGAGGCGGTCAAAAAGACGGGCGCGGCGTCGGTCGCGATCTGTCTGCTTCACAGCTACGCCATGCCGGGGCACGAGGCCGCCCTCGCCGAAGCGCTGAGGGGAGAAGGGCTCGAGGTGTCGGCCTCGAGCAGTATCCTCCCCGAGTTCAGGGAGTTCGAGCGGGCCTCCACCACCGCCGTGAACGCCGCTGTGTCGCCGGTCATGAGTCGGTATCTGGCGAACCTCGCAGGGGGCCTCGGGGGCACCTCCTTGCGCATCATGCAGAGCAACGGCGGCGCGATACGCCCCGAGACCGCCGCCGAGGAGGCGGTGCGCACCATCCTTTCGGGGCCCGCCGCAGGGATGGTCGGCGCCTTCTTGACGGCGCGCAGCGCTGGGTTCGACCGGATCATCACCTTCGACATGGGAGGGACGAGCACCGACGTGGGGTTGTGCGCGGGGGAGATCCCCTTCACCTCCGAGACGGTGATCGCCGGGTGGCCGGTGAAGGTGCCGATGATCGACATTCATACCGTCGGCGCGGGGGGCGGATCCATCGCCCGCATCGACCAGGGGGGCGCCCTTCGGGTCGGCCCCGAGAGCGCGGGCGCCGATCCCGGGCCGGCCTGCTACGGGCGCGGCGAGGAGGCGACGGTGACCGACGCCAATCTGGTTCTCGGCCGGCTCCTCCCCGAGTCGTTTCTCGGGGGACGCATGACTCTGCATCCCGAGCGGGCGCGCGCCGCCCTCGGGCGTATCGCGGTGCAGTGCTCCCTGTCCCTCGAACAGGTGGCCGAGGGGATCGTCGAGGTCGCCGAGGCGACGATGGCCGCCGCGCTGCGCGTCGTCTCCGTCGCCCGGGGGCACGACCCGCGCGACTTCACTCTCCTCCCCTTCGGGGGGGCGGGCGGGCTGCACGCCTGCGCGCTGGCCGAGGCGCTGGGGATGGAGCGCATCCTCATCCCTGTGGGGCCGGGGTTGCTGTCGGCCTTCGGCCTGGTGGCCGCCGACACGGTGCGCGACTACTCGCTGTCGGTTCTGCGCGGGGACGAGACCGGCGACGAGACGCTACGGCGCCTTTATCGCCCCCTGGAGGAGCGCGCCCGGCGCGAGATGATCGCCGAAGGGGCCGCGCCGGGGGAGATCACACTGGAGCCCAGCGTCGATGTGCGCTACAGGGGGCAGTCCTTCGAGCTCAACGTCCCCTTCGACGACGATTTCCGAGGCCATTTCCACCGCCGCCACGAAGCCCTCTACGGGACGGGAGACGAAAAAGGGGAGATCGAGATCGTCACCCTGCGGTTGCGCGCCCGGGTGCCGGGGCACTCGCCCAGGCTCGGCGGCCATCCGCCGGCGGGGGCGCTGAACCCCGTCGCGACACACCCGATGCGCATCGACGGCGCGGTGCGGCCGTGTCCGGTCTACCGGCGCGAATCCCTTGCGCTCGGGGTGCCCTTCGCGGGGCCGGCGCTGATCGTGGAGGAGACCGCGACGCACTTGGTGCGCCCGGGGTGGCGAGGGACGGTGCGCGAAGAGGGGAGCGTGGTGCTCGAGCGATGACGAGGACGAGCGGCGAAGAATTCCGTTTCATCGATGTCGCCTGCGCCCTCATCGAAAGGGAGGGGCTCGTGCTCGCCGCCCGGCGTAGCGAGACGATGCGCCTCCCCCTGAAGTGGGAGCTCCCCGGCGGAAAGATCGAGGCAGGCGAGAGTGCGCAGGCGTGCCTGGTGCGCGAGGTCGAGGAGGAGCTCGGTGTCCTGGTGCGCATCGTCGCCCCTTTGCCCCCCACCCGATGGCGCTACCCCGACTTCGCCGTCACCCTCCACCCCTTCGTCTGCCTTCTGGAGCGAGGAACGATCCGCCTTCACGAACACAAGGAGGCGCGCTGGCTCCCAGCGCACAGGCTCACCGAGCTCGACTGGGCCGAAGCCGACGGGCCTGTTCTGCGCAACTACTTCCGTTATCTCAGGGGCGATTCGCCGTGTGCTCCGTCGTCTTCATCTTGACGAGGTCTGCTCCAAACGGTATCTTTTTCGAGATAAGTTAGGTTATTAATCTACGCCCCTTCCAAAGGGCGGAACCGGTGTTCTGCATTAGGGCGAAAGAGCGCGTTGACTCCCATCGATCCCATCCGCCTCGAAGTGATCAAAAACCGCTTTTCTTCGCTGTGCGAGGAGATGGGAGCGGTGCTGATGCGCACCGCCTTCTCCCCCAACATCAAAGAGCGGCGCGACTTCTCCTGCGCCCTGTTCGATCGCCGCGGCGAGATGATCGCGCAGGCGGCGCACATCCCGGTGCACCTCGGCTCGATGCCCCTGTCGGTCGCCGCCGCCCTCGAACGCGGAGATCTCGCCCCCGGCGACGCCGTGCTCCTCAACGATCCGTACCGGGGGGGGACCCACCTGCCGGACATCACCCTCGTCACCCCTGTTTTTCTCGACGTAGAGCTCTGCTTCTACCTCGCCAATCGCGCCCACCACGCCGACGTAGGGGGGATGAGCGCCGGCTCGCTCCCCCTGTCGACCGAGATCTTCCAGGAAGGGATGCGCATCCCGCCGGTGAAGATCGTCAAGGGGGGCGCCCTCGATGAAGATCTCCTCGATATACTTCTCGCCAACGTGCGCACACCGACCGAGCGCAAGGGGGACCTGAAGGCGCAGCTTGCGGCCAACCGCGTCGGCGAGCGGCGCCTCCTGGAGATCGCCGCCCAGTACGGCCGGCACGAGGCGCAGCGCTACGCGGGTGCCCTGCTCGACTACGGCGAGGCGATGATGGCCGGGGTGATCGGCGCCATCCCCGACGGCGAGTACGCCTTCGAAGACGCCCTCGACGACGACGGCGCGGGGGGGCCTCCCGTAGCCCTTCGCTGCACGGTGCGCATCGCCGGGCGCAAGGCCGAGGTCGACTTCACCGGATGCGCGCCCCAGGTCCCCGGGTGCGTCAACGCCGTTCGCGCCATTACTCTCTCAGCCGTCTTCTACGTCTTTCGCCTCCTCGCTCCCGAAGAGATCCCCGCCAACGCCGGATGCGCGCGCCCCGTCACCGTGAAGACCCGCCTCGGCACGGTGGCCGACTGCGCCTTCCCGGCGGCGGTGGCGGGGGGGAACGTGGAGACGTCGCAGCGCCTCGTCGATGTCTTGCTCGGCGCCCTCGCCCAGGCGCTGCCGCATCGGATCCCGGCGGCGAGCTGCGGCTCGATGAGCAACCTGACCATCGGCGGACCCGACGGCAAGGGGGGGCTCTTCGCCTACTACGAGACGATCGCCGGCGGGGCGGGGGGCGGCCCCGAAGGGGAGGGGGCGAGCGGTATCCAGACCCACATGACCAACACCCTGAACACCCCCGTCGAGGCGCTGGAGCACGCCTATCCGCTGCGGGTGCGGCGCTACAGGCTGCGCGAAGGCTCGGGAGGACAGGGGCGGCATCGCGGCGGCGACGGAGTGGAGAAGGAGATCGAGCTCCTCACCGACGCCCGCATCACCCTGCTGTCGGAGCGCCGACTGCTCCCCCCGTATCCCCTGCAGGGGGGGGAGTCGGGGCGCACAGGGCGAGCGCGTCTTTTTCGAGCAGGGGAGACCATCGAGCTGGCGGGGAAGACGACGCTCCAGGGGCGCGCGGCAGATCGCCTCCTCGTCGAGACCCCGGGCGGCGGCGGATGGGGGCGCGCGAAGGGGGCTTCTACCGCTCGGCCGGAGAAGGCGAAATGACGCTTCGCGCGCGGGCTCTCCTCATCCTCGGCCTCACCATTCTGGGGCTTCTGACGGCTCTTCATTTCTCGCTTCGGGTGATGCTGCAGGAGAGCTTTCTCGAAGCCGAGCACCGGGACGTCGAGCGAAAGCTCACCCTGGTCCACAACGCGCTGAGCGCCGATCTGGAGAACCTGGACGGCGTCGTGGCCGACTGGGCCACCTGGGACGACACCTACCGCTTCGTCCTCGATCGCAACGCCGCGTACCGCGAGGGGAATCTCGTCCCCTCTGCCTTCACCACCACCCATAACCACGCGTTGCTCATCGCCGATCAGGCGGGGGAGTGGGTCTGGGCCGGTCAGTACGACTTCGAGGCGGAGGCCCTGGTTCCCCTCGCCGGGGAGATCGCCGAGTTGTTGCGCAGCCGCCCCGAGCTGCTGCACCATCCTGACGAGCACAGCGCCCACGCGGGCTTCATCGCCCTGGGAGGCGAGGCGATCCTCTTCAGCTCGCGCCCCGTTTTGCGGGGCGATTTCAGCGGACCGCCGCGAGGCGCTTTCGTCATGGTGCGCCGCCTCGACGCGGCGGCTCTGCAGCGCCTGTCGGCGCGCATGGACGTCGAGATCGCCGTCGTCCCCCTGGTCGGGCCGGCGGATGTGCGCATCGAGGTCGTCGACGAATATCGCGTCGCGGGCGCGCTCCCCATCGCCGATTTGACCGCCCCTCCCTCGTTGGCGTTGCGGGTCGAGATGCCCAGGGAGATTTACCAGCAGGGACGAAAGAGCCTGTCGTACCTCCTCTTCAGCGTCCTTCTGGCCGGGGGCCTCTTTCTTCTGGCCGTTTGGGCGATCATCGACCGCATGGTCCTTCTGCGCCTGTCGAATCTCGCCGATGCCATCCGGCAGATTCGCTCCTCCGACGATCTGAGCCGCCGCGTCGCCGTCAGCGGGCGCGATGAGCTTTCGCTCGTGGAGCAGGAGATCAACGGCATGATGGGGGCGCTGGAGATCTCGGAGCGCCGCCTTCGCCATCAGGCCTACCACGACCCGCTCACCGATCTGCCCAACCGCACCCTCTTTTACCGAAATCTGGGCGCGGATCTCGAAGCGGCCGAGCGCCGACGCCGGATGGTCGCGGTCATGTTCCTCGATCTCGACCGCTTCAAGGCGGTCAACGACATGCTCGGCCACAGCATCGGCGATCGTCTGCTCAGGGACGTCGCCGCTCGCCTGCGCCGGTGCGTCGGCAGACCGGAGGCGGTTTCGCGCCTGGGGGGAGACGAGTTCACCGTCGTTTTGCCGGATCTGGAGACCCCGGCCGGGGCGGACGAGATGGCGCGCGCCATCCTCAAAGCCTTCGAGGAGCCGTTCGAGCTCGATGGGCGCCGACTCTACGTCAACACCAGCATCGGCATCAGCGTCTATCCCTACGACGGCACGACGGTGGAGACGTTGATCCAGAACGCCGACGCCGCCCTGTATCACATGAAGGACAAGGGGCGAAACCACTACTGGTTCTACTCCTCCGACATCAGCGCCATGCTCAGCCGAAGGGCCCTGCTCGAAGGGAGCCTGCGCAAGGCTCTGGAGCAGGAGGAGTTCGTCCTTCACTACCAGCCCCAGGTCGACGTCTCCTCGGGGGAGATCATCGGGATGGAGGCGCTTTTGCGCTGGCGGCGCGGCGAGGAGATGGTCCCCCCCGGCGAGTTCATCGGCGTCCTCGAAGAAACGGGGCTCATCGTGGCGGCCGACCAGTGGGTGATGCGCACCGCCTGCCGCCAGAACAAGGCCTGGCAGGACGCCGGTCTGCGCGCCCTGCCGGTGTCGGTGAACGTCTCGGCGCTCCTCTTCCAGCGCCCGACCCTCATCGAGACGGTCACCCGGATCCTCGAA
This sequence comes from Desulfuromonadales bacterium, assembly GCA_050485365.1. Lineage (GTDB taxonomy): Bacteria > Desulfobacterota > Desulfuromonadia > Desulfuromonadales > JACZKF01 > JARFUG01. The sequence continues at coordinate 6,547 of JBJHBH010000036.1, forward strand.
GAGACCGGTCTGCCCCCCGAATATCTGTGCATGGAGATCACCGAGAGCCTCGCCATGCTCAACGTCGAAATGCTCATCGACAAGCTCGTCGATCTGCAGGCTCTCGGGGTGCGGATTCAGATCGACGATTTCGGCACGGGATATTCGTCGCTGAGCTACCTGAAGAAGTTTCCCATCAGCACCCTGAAGATCGACCGCTCCTTCGTGCGCGACATCGCCGTCGACAGCGACGATGCCGACATCGTCGCCTCCATCATCGCCATGGCGCAAAAGCTGCGGATCGATGTCCTCGCCGAAGGGGTGGAGACGGTGGAGCAGGCCCAGATCTTATGGGGGCTGGGGTGCGCCGAGATGCAGGGGTATCTCTTCTCGCGCCCCGTCCCCGCCGAAGAGCTCGCCCGCTTTCTGAAGGGGCACCGCATTGCGCTCTCCGTCTCAGCCTCCCCTGCGCAAAGAGCCTCCACGCATCTGGGCGTCGTCACGTCCTGAGGAGACGATGCTTCGGAAAGAAGAGCCATGCCCCTGAATGATCTGCGCGACTTTCTCGCCCTGCTGGAAGGGCAAGGGGAGCTGGCGCGTGTGCGCGTCGAGGTCGATCCGCTGCTGGAAATCGCGCAGATCACCGATCGCGTCTGCAACCTTCCGGGGGGCGGAAGGGCTCTGTTGTTCGAACGGCCCAAGGGGCACCGCTTTGCCGTGGCGACGAACCTCTTCGGCTCGGCAACGCGCATGGCCGGAGCCTTGGAGGCAGCCTCCTTCGACGAGATCGCGACGCGCATGAGCGCCGCCTTGGCGGAGCACGGGGAGGGCGACGCGCAGGAGCGCCTTCGTCGCGTGCTGCAGGGGGGACGCTTCGCTGCCCGGCTCACCGACGCGGCGCCCTGCCGGCAGGTGGCCGTCGCCGACCCCGACCTGCGCACCCTTCCGGCGCTGAAGAACTGGCCCGAGGACGGCGGCCGCTTTCTCACCCTTCCCCTCGTCTTCACCCGCGATCCGGAGAGCGGCCGCATCAATTGCGGCATGGTCCGGGTGCAGATCCTCGACAAAGCGAGCGCCACGCTTCACTGGAGCGCCGGATCGGACGGCGCCCGCATCGCCCAGAGGTGGGGGCACCGCGGCCTGCCCATGCCGGTCGCCATCGCCCTCGGCGGCCCTCCCGCCCTCATCTACGCTGCCGCCGCCCCGCTGCCGGCGCAGATCGACGAAACCGAATTCGCCGGTTGGCTGCGCGGCGAGCCCGTGACGATGACGCCGTGCCGAAGCAGCGATCTGCTCCTTCCGGCCGCCGCCGAGTTTGTCCTCGAAGGGGTGGTGCACCCCGGCGAGTGCGCGCTGGAGGGGCCTTTCGGAAACCACACCGGCTTCTACGCCCCGGCCGCGCCCGCCCCCGTGCTTCGTCTCGAGACTCTGACGCACAGGGTCGATCCGATCCTCCCCTGCACCGTCGTCGGCCCTCCCCCCATGGAGAACCTCTATTTCGGGCGGGCGACGGAGAAAATCTTCCTCCCTCTGATCCAGGCCGAGGTTCCCGAAGTCGCCGACATCCATTTTCTGGCCGAGGGGGTCTATCACGGCGCCGCCCTCGTCGCGCTCACCCCCGAAGGGGCGGGCCGGGGGGTCGAGATCGCGCGGCGCCTGTGGCGAACGCGACTGTTCGGCGCGTCGCGCCTGCTGGTGGCCATCGACGCCGGGCTCGACCCGGCGCAGCGCTCCGCCGTGCTGTGGCGCGCCCTCAACCAGGTCGACCCCGCCGCCGACGTCCTCGTCGAGGGGGGGCGCATCGCCGTCGACGCCACCGACACGGGGGGGCGGCGGCGCCTTCGCGCGGACGACGAGACCGTCCGCCGCGTCGCGCGGCGCTGGGAACGCTACGGACTCGGCGCCGATATTGGCGAAAATCCCCGGGAAGTGTAAAATTAATGTTTTCGGGAGTCGGCCGAGGCCTCTCCTGCTTTTTTGCAAGGCGTCCAGATGCGCGGATGGTCGAAGGAGAAGTCGGAGCCGGGTGTTCACCTCCATGCGGCGCATGGGGACGACGGCGCCTTTGTCCTTCGCCTCGCCGGGCGCCTCGATGCGGCCTCCGTCGCCGGCGTCTGGCAACAGGCCGTCGACAAGATCGAGGAGGCGCGTCCCGAGCGGCTGGTTGTGCGGGCCGACGAGGTCGAGTACTGCGACGGCGCCGGGGTCGGGCTGCTGGTGGAGCTGTGCTGCCGGCAGGAGCGTCGCGGTGCTCGTTACGAGATCCAGGGGCTGCGCGCCGAGTTTCGCCAGCTCTTCGACCTGTTCACTCCGTCCGACGCCCCTTTGCCGCGGGGGAGCGGCAAGGCGCTGCATCTGCCCGAAGAGGTCGGCCGCGCCTCCTGGAAGGTGTGGGAGTGGATCCGCGAGCTGGTCGCCTTCATCGGCGAGCTGACCGTCTCGCTGGCGGACTCCGCCCGGCGCCCGCGCCGCATGCGCTGGCGCGAGATTTTGCTCATCTCCGAGAAGGCCGGGGTGAACGCGCTTCCTGTGGTGGTGCTGGTGAGCTTCCTCGTGGGGCTGATCATGGCCTTTCAGGCGGCGATCCCCCTTCGGCAGTTCGGCGCCGAGATCTTCGTCGCCAACCTCATCGGCCTCTCCATGCTGCGCGAGCTCGCTCCGCTGATGACCGCCATGGTTCTGGCGGGGCGCTCGGGTTCGGCCTTCGCCGCCGAGCTCGGTACGATGAAGGTGAACGAGGAGATTGACGCCCTGCGTACCATGGGGCTCGACCCGGTGCGTTTTCTCGTTGTGAACCGCGTCATCGCGGTGATGCTGATGATCCCTCTTCTGACGGCCTTTGCTGGGCTGGTCGGAGTCATGGGGGGGTCGGTGGTCCTTCTCTCTCTGGGCTATCCGCTGTCGAGCTACATCAACCAGCTGATCGGCGCCGTCACCTGGGTCGACGTGGCGGGGGGGCTCTTCAAGTCGGTCTTCTTCGGCCTCATCGTCGCCTCCATCGGCTGCCTGCACGGGCTGCAGACCAAAATGGGGGCGAGCGCCGTCGGCGACTCGGCCACCCGCGCGGTGGTGAGCGGCAACGTTCTGATCATCATTGCCGACGGCATCTTCGCCGTTCTCTTCTTCTATCTGGGGATCTGAGGTGACGGACGGGCGCGGCACGGAGACGATTCTGCAGGTTGTGGGGCTGAGCGCCGGGTACGAGGAGGAGGTGCTGCTGGAGAACGTCACCTTCGAGGTGCGCCGCGGTGAGGTCTTCGTCATCCTGGGCGGGTCGGGCTCGGGCAAGAGCACCCTGCTCAAGCACATGATCGGCCTCATCCCCCCCCTGGCGGGGAAGGTCTTCATCGACGGGCGCGACGTCACCACCGCGCAGGGGGGCGAGCGCCGCCGAATTCTGCGCGGCATCGGCGTCACCTATCAGAGCGGCGCCCTGTTCGGCTCGATGACGCTGCTGGAGAACGTGTGCCTTCCGCTGGAGGAGTTCACCCGTCTCCCCCCCGAGGCGTGCCGGCGCGTCGGGATGCTCAAGCTCAGTCTGGTCGGGCTCGAAAAGTACGCCGACCACTTCCCTTCGGAGGTGAGCGGGGGGATGAAGAAACGGGCGGGGATCGCGCGGGCCATGGCCCTCGATCCCGAGCTCCTCTTTCTCGACGAGCCGTCGGCGGGGCTCGATCCGATCACCTCGGCCGAGCTCGACCAGCTCATTCTGCAGCTGTGCCGCTCGCTGGGGATCACCTTCGTCGTGGTGAGCCACGAGTTGGCGAGCATCTTCGAGATCGCCGACCGGGTGATCATGCTCGACAAGCAGAGCCGCTCCATCATCGCCTCCGGATCGCCCGAGGAGCTGCGCGATCTGAGCGACAACCCCTACGTCCGCCGCTTCTTTCGCCGCGAAGCCGGCGTCAGAGACGACGCCATAGAGAAAACGCCGACATGAGACGTCCAAACTATTTCAAAATCGGCCTCTTCGTCATGAGCGCCACCGCCGTTACCGTCGTGGCGATCATCGCCTTCGGCATCGGCGCCTTTTTCGAGGAGCGCATCCGGGTCGAGACCTACTTCGAGACGACGGTACAGGGGCTCGACGTCGGTTCGCCGGTCAAGTATCGGGGGGTCGACATCGGCCGGGTCGAGGAGATGACGGTGGTGCGCAACGAATACCCGACCGAGCATCGCTATGTCCTGGTGCGCATGGCGCTGAGCAAGGGGGCCTTTCTCGGCCGAAAGGGGGTCGACGGAGAGCGGATCGAACGCGAGGTCGAGCAGGGGCTGCGGGTGCGTCTCGGCTTTCAGGGGGTGACCGGTGCCGCCTACATCGAGACCGACTACCTTGATCCCCAGCGCCACCCCCCTTTGCAGATCGACTGGACGCCGAAATACCCCTATGTGCCGTCGTCGCCGAGCATCATCACCCGCGTCGGCGACGCCGTCGACGGCATTTTGCGCCATCTGGAGGAGATCAACATCCAGGGGATCGCCGCCGCCCTGGAGGACTCGCTCCAGGCGCTGGCCAGGACCCTCGGCGAAACCGATGTCGGCGAGATCGGCGCCCAGGCCGAGCTTCTGTTGAAGGAGCTCAGAGAGACGAACCGCCACCTCGCCGACGCGGTGCGCGATGTCGATCTCGGCGCCCTCCAGGCCGGCGCCGACGAGACGCTGCGTACTCTGCGAGGGGTCGTCGAACGCACCGAAGGGCCGCTCCTCGAATTTTTGCAGAGCTCCTCCGAAGCAGCCCGCCATCTGGACGAGATCCTCGAACAGCTCGCCCTGTGGGGGGATCTCCCCGAGAGCATGGCGCACCTGAACCGGCTGCTCGGGCGCATCGACCGGCTCGTCTACCGCCAGCAGCGCCAGATCGAAACGACGGTGGACAATTTGCGCGAGATGTCGGAAAATTTCAGGCAGCTGAGCGAATCGGCCCGCGAGAACCCTTCGCAGTTCCTGTTCGGCGCGCCGCCTCCGCGCAGGTCGCCGGGAGAGACGCCATGAGAGCGCTGCTGACGATTTTGATCCTTCTGGCCGTTGCGGGGTGCGTGCGCCTGGAGCGCGAGGCGCCCGTGCGCGACCATTACGGCATCGAAGCCCGCCGCGACGCAGAACCGGCGCAGCACCCCCTGTTCGCCGAGGTGCGCGTTTATCGCTTCGATCCCGTCGCCCGCTTTGCCGCCGACCGCTTCGTCTACCGCTATGCGGGGCTGCGCTACGAAGACGACTACTACAACCGCTTCATCGCCCCTCCGGGGACGCTCATCGCCGAGGAGACACGCCGCTGGCTCGACGAGTCGGGCCTCTTCGCCGAGGTCCACTCGGGGCCGGTGCGCATCGAGCCGCCGCTCATCATGGAGGGGAGGATCGTCGAGCTCTACGGCGATTTCAGCGCCCAGCCGAGCGCCGTCCTCGCCGTCGAGCTCTCGCTCCTGGATGACGGCGCCGCGCGGCCCGAAATCCTTTTGCGGCGCACCTATCGCAGCGTGCATCCGCTGGCCGAGACGACCTCCGCGGCGCTGGCCCAGGGGTGGAGCCGCGCGCTGGAGGAGGTGCTGCGCGCACTGGAAGACGATCTGAAAACCGTAGCGCCGCGCAGATGACGGCGCCCACTTTCCACATCCCGGCCGCCCGCGAGCCGGGGGTTTTTGCTGCGGCATGGTGCCGCTGCGAAAAACGAACCACAACAACGAACGAGGATTGAGCTATGCCCGTAGAATGGAGAGAGGATTATTCGGTCGGCTTCGAACGCATCGACATGCAGCATCAGGAGCTCTTCAATCGCTTCAATGCGCTGATGGAAGCCTGCAAGAGCCGACAGGGGAGGGAGAAGATCGCTGAGCTCCTCAATTTTCTCGACGAATACGTCGTTACCCACTTCGGCGAGGAAGAGGAACTGATGGCGTCTTACGGCTATCCGGGCATTCAGGAGCACAAGGCGCAGCATCGCCATTTCTGTGAAAAACTCAACGAACTCAAGGCGATCCTCGACGAAGAAGGGGCTTCGGTCCACCTGCTGGTGGCGACCAACGAGGCGGTCCTGCAGTGGCTCATCCAGCACATCCGCAAGGTCGATCTCACTCTGGGGACCTATCTGCAGGAAAAAGGGTGAGGCGGCGCTGAGATGACCTTGCGCGTCGCACTCGCCCTGGGGGGAGGGGCCGCCCGCTCCCTTTCGCACATCGGCGTCATCGAGGGGCTCGAGGCTCACGGCATCGAGGTCGACATCGTCACCGGCACGAGCATGGGTGCGGTGATCGGCGCCCTCTACGCAGAGCGGCGCGACATCGCCGCGGTCCGCGCCAAGATCGACGGGTATCTCTCCAGCGAGGCCTTCCGGCGCTCGCGCTTCGCTTTCATGCGCGACAAGGACGCCCAGGAGGGGGAGGGGATCTTCTGGCGCTTCTCCCAGTTCAGCCGAAAGACGTACTTTTACTGGATCTCGATCTCGCGTCGGGCCTTCGTCCCGGAGGAGATGACGCGGCAGAATTTCGAGCTCCTGGTGAACAAGGGGAGGATCGAGGATCTGAAGCTCCCTTTCGCCGCCGTCGCCCTCGACATCGTCACCGGTGAGGAGGTCGTCCTCGACAGCGGAGAGCTCCTGCCGGCGATGATGGCCACCTGCGCCCTGCCGGGAATTCTCCACCCGGTGCAGATCGACGGAAGGCTTCTGGCCGACGGCGGCTGGATCAATGCCGTCCCCGTCGAGACCGCCATCGCCAAGGGGGCCGATTTCGTCATCGCGGTCGACGTCAGCCGCAGCATCGGCGAATTCGAAGAGCCCGCCAGCGGGCTCGACATCGTCTTTCGCTGCGACACCATCTCGCGCTACGCCCTGAGCACCGAGAAGATGCGCCGGGCCGACATCGTCCTCTCCCCCGACGTCCGGCACCTTCACTGGGCCGACTTTTCCGAGGCCGACGAAGTGATTTCGCGCGGCAGAGAAGAGCTCGAGCGCAACATCGACGCCATCAAGAGCGCTTTGAAAAAGGCGCGCCGCCGCACCTTCTTCGGCTACCGCAAGACCCTGCGATGAGATCGGGGGCCTGGTCCCTGCGGACCGCGGGGAAGTACATCCTGCTGCAACTCCCCGGCTATCTGGTGCTGATCGCCCTTTTGCTGCTCGCCGGTTATCTGGGGGACTTCCCGCGGTGGGTGCTCTGGCTCGTTCTGGCCGGCTGGGCGCTGAAGGACCTTCTGCTCTATCCCCTCGTCTGGCGCTCCTACTCGGCCGAAAGCCCCCCTCCGCCCATGGTCGGCCTTTCCGGCGTGGCGCGCGAGCGCATCGATCGGCAGGGCTACGTCACGGTGCGCGGCGAGCTCTGGCGCGCCGAGCTCGCCCCCGGAGCCGACCCCATCGATGCCGGCGAGAAGATGGTGGTGTGCGGGCAGCGCGGGCTGACGCTGATCGTAACGGCGAGAGACGACGAGCCCTATCCCCCGCGGCCGCGATAGCTCACCCCCGGTGCGCTGCGGGCGAAAGACCTTGTCGCGGCGCCGAGCGCCGGTGTACACTTGCCGACCGGATCGAATCGGCGAGTGCTCGCCGAGCAGGGGCGCGCGTCCCTTTTTCGTCCTGTGAAAACGTGGCTTGAATTCAAAGAGTGAATCAGGAAATGGCCGCCACCGTGCTCGACAAGACCCGTTCCCTTCTGGAGATGATCAAGTTCTCCCACACCGTCTTCGCCTTCCCCTTCGCCCTGATGGGGGTGGTGCTGGCGTCGATGGCCAATCAGGCTCCGCCGACTCTGGCGCAGATTCTGTGGATCTCCCTCGCCATGGTGGGGGCGCGAAGCGGGGCGATGGGGCTCAACCGCATCATCGACGCGAAGATCGACGCCGACAACCCCCGCACGGCGGCGCGCCACATCCCGGCGGGAAAGGTCTCCGCCCGCGAGGCGTGGCTGCTGGTCGTCGCCTCCTTCGCCCTGTTGCTGTTCGCCGCCTGGATGCTCAACCCCCTGTGCTTCTATCTCTCGCCGGTCGCCCTCTTCTTCCTGGCGCTCTACTCCTACTGCAAGCGCTTCACCGCCCTGGCTCACGTCGTGCTGGGGATCTGTCTGGCCGCCGCCCCCATCGGCGCCTGGATCGCCCTGCGCGGCGACATCTCCTGGCCCATCGTGGCGCTGGGGCTGGCGGTCCTTTTCTGGGTGGCGGGTTTCGACATCTTCTACGCCCTGCAGGATCTGGAGTTCGACCGCGAGCGGGGGCTGCACTCGATCCCGGCCAAGTTGGGGGTGGAGCGCTCCTTCGTCCTGGTGCGCATCTTCCACATCCTGATGATCGCCCTGCTGCTGCTTCTGCCGCTGGGGACCGGACTCGGGGGGATCTACCTGCTGGGGGTCGCCGTCGTGGCGGGGCTGCTGCTGTACGAGCACCGGCTCGTGCGCCCGGGGGACCTCTCGCGCCTCGACGCCGCCTTCTTCAACATGAACGGCTACATCAGCGTCACGATCTTCGCCTTCACCCTGGCCGATGCGCTGATCTGAAAAGCAGGTTTCGGGCATCAGGTTCCAGGAAACGGGAAAACCTGAAACCAGGAGCCTGAAACCCGGAACCTTAGCGAAGCGAAAGGGTTCAGCCATGAAACAGATCGTCGTCGCCATCACAGGCGCCTCCGGCTCCATCTACGGTCTGCGCCTCACCGAAGAGCTCCTTCGCGCCGAATGCCGGGTGACGCTCCTTCTCACCCGCTCGGGGCTCGACGTGCTGCGTTACGAGACGGGGCTCGAGTGGGAGGGGACGACCTTCGAGCGCAAGGGGCTCATGCGTGACTACTTCGGCGGTACGCGCAGGCTCGAGCACTACGGCGAGGCGGACCTCTTCGCCCCGGTGGCGAGCGGCTCTTCAGCCCCCGACGCCGTCGTCGTCGCCCCCTGCTCCATGGGGACGGCGGGGCGCATCGCCGCAGGCATCGGCGCCAACCTCATCGAGAGAGCGGCCGATGTGGCGCTCAAGGAGGGGCGCGACCTCGTCCTCGTCCCTCGGGAGACCCCCTTCAACGACATTCATCTTGAAAACCTGCTGCGCCTCTCCCGCGCCGGCGCACGCATCGTCCCCGCCATGCCTGCCTTCTATCACCGTCCGAAGACGGTGGAGGAGCTCGTCGATTTCATGGTCGGAAAGATCCTCGATACCCTGAAGATCCCTCACGCTCTTTTCCAGAGGTGGGGAGAGGACGCGGGGGAATAAGGCAATTTTGAATTTTGAATGTTGAATTTTGAATTGAAACCCTGGACCTTGCATTGGTTTTAACGTCGCGTCGTCGCGTGAGGCCGGTTTTCGAATTTATTTCCTTTTGGATTTTCGTTTATGAACAATCTTTTTTCCGTTGTCCGCAGCAAGATCGAGAACGGCGCCCGTATCTCCGATGCCGAGGCGCTGGCGCTTCTTCGCTGCGACGACCTTCTGGCCGTGGGGGAGCTGGCGGCGCTGGCGAACCGGCGCCGAAACGGCGAGAAGGTCTACTTCAACGTCAATCGGCACATCAACTACACCAACATCTGCGTCAACCGCTGCACCTTCTGCGCCTTCGGCAAGGGGGTCGAGGACGAGGGGTGCTACACCCTCGCGCTCAACGACATCCTGACCAAGGCGGCCGAAGCGGCCGCCGGCGGGGCGACGGAGATCCACATCGTCGGCGGTCTCCACCCCGATCTCCCCTTCGATTTTTACCTGGAGATGCTCGCCGCCCTCAAGGCCGACAATCCCCGGCTTCACATCAAGGCCTTCACCGCCGTGGAGATCGACTACTTCGCGCAACTCACCGGCGAGCCGGTGGAGACGGTCGTCGCCGCGCTCCGCGAAGCGGGACTCGGATCGATGCCGGGGGGCGGCGCCGAGATCCTCGGCAGGAAGGTGCGCGACAAAATCTGCCCCGAGAAGATCTCCGGCGAGCGCTGGCTCGAGGTCATCGAGGCGGTCCACCGCCAGGGGGTCAAAACCAACGCCACCATGCTCTTCGGGCATGTCGAAGAATTCGAGGACCGCGTCGATCATCTCGCGCGCCTGAGGCGCCTGCAGGACGCCACCGGCGGATTCCAGGCCTTCATACCGCTGGCCTTCCAGCCCGACAACACCCGCGTCCCCGGCGCCAGAGGGGTCGGCGGCGTCGACGCCCTGAAGACGCTGGCCGTCAGCCGCATCTATCTCGACAACTTCGCCCACGTCAAGGCGTACTGGGTCATGCTCGGCCTCAAGATCGCCCAGGTCTCCCTCGCCTTCGGCGTGAACGACCTCGACGGCACGGTGGTCGAGGAGAAGATCGGCCACGACGCCGGCGCCGACTCCCCCCAGGCGCTCGAAAAAGAGAAGCTCGTCGAGCTGATCCGCAAGGCCGGGAAGGTGCCGGTGGAGCGCGACACCCTCTACAACGAAATCAAAACCTTCTAGGCGATGGGCGAGAGGCAATGGGCGAAAATGGCCGCAACCACGCCTTCATAGCCTATTGCCCATTGCCCATTGCCTGACTTTATGCTGAATCAGATTACGTACAAAATCGACGCCGGAAAAGCGCTCGACCGCAAAGAGGCCCTCTTCCTCCTCACCGAGGCCGACCTCCTCGCGGTGGGGACGTTGGCCGACGCTGTACGCCGACGCAGGCACCCCCACGGGCGGGTGACGTTCGTCGTCGACCGCAACGTCAACTACACCAACGTCTGTCAGTCCCGCTGCCGCTTCTGCGCTTTTTATCGTACGGCCGATTCTCCCGAGGCCTACGTTCTGCCCTACGAGACGATCCTGCGAAAAGTGGCGGAGCTCGTCGAGCAAGGCGGCACCCAGCTCCTCATGCAGGGGGGACTCCACCCCGACCTGAAGATCGAGTGGTTCGAGGAGATCTTCCGGAAGCTCAAGGCGCGCTTTCCGCAGGTGCAGATCCATTCCCTCTCCCCCGCCGAGGTGATCCATCTCGCCGCCCTCTCGGGGCTCACCATGCCCGAGTGCCTGCGTCGCCTGCAGGCGGCCGGGCTCGACTCGGTCCCCGGAGGGGGGGCCGAGGTGCTGGTCGACGAGGTTCGCAAGGAGATCTCCCCCAACAAGATCGGCTGGCGCGAGTGGGCCTCGGTCATGGAGGAGGCCCACCGCCTCGGAATGCGCACCACCGCCACCATGATGTTCGGCTCGACCGAAGGGCCCGCGGACATCGTCGAGCACCTCTTCAGGATTCGGGAGATCCAGGCGCGCACCGGCGGCTTCACCGCCTTCATCCCCTGGACCTTCCAACCCGACAATACCGAGCTCGGCGGCCAGAGCGCCGGAGGGGTCGACTACCTCAAGGTCCTCGCCCTGTCGCGCATCGTTCTGGACAACGTGGAGAACATCCAGGCGAGCTGGGTGACCCAAGGGGCGATGATGGCCCAGGTCGCCCTCTTCTTCGGCGCCAACGATCTTGGCGGCACCATGCTGGAGGAAAACGTCGTCGCTGCCGCCGGCTGCTCCTTTCGCCTTTCGGTCGACGAGATCATCGAGATCGTCCGGGGGGCGGGGTTCGTGCCGGCGAGGCGAACGACTGGGTACGAAATACTTGAGGAATATTGATTTAAACCGCGGAGGACGCGGAGATCGCGGAGACAGACCCAAAAAAGGTTTTCTCCGCGTCCTCCGCGCTCTCCGCGGTAAATACTTTTGGAGAAATCAATGACCACCCTTCGCCGCAACATCGCCGAGATGGCCGGGTACGTCCCGGGCTACCAGCCCGAGGACGAGTCGGCCTGGATCAAGCTCAATACCAACGAAAATCCTTTTCCTCCCTCGCCGAAGGTCTTCGAGGCGATTCGGGCCGAGCTGGGGGAGGGGGGCGCAAGCCTGCGCAAGTACCCCGACGCCGCGAGCCGCAAGGGGCGGGAGGCGGCGGCGCGCCTGTACGGCTTCGATCCCGAGTGGATCGTCATGGCCAACGGCTCCGACGAAGTGCTGAACAGCCTCATCCGCGCCTTCGCCGGCGAGGGGGAGGAGATCGCCTACGCGCACCCCTCCTACTCGTACTACGCCACCCTGGCCGAGATTCAGGGGGCGCGGGTGCGCACCTTCGCCCTGACCTCCGAATATACCCTCAAAGACTTCCCCGAGCGCTACGAGGGGAAGCTCTTCTTTCTCACCAACCCCAACGCGCCCCTCGGCGTCCTCTTCCCCCGCACCTTCGTCGAGGAGCTCGCAGAGCGCGTCGCGGGGACGCTGGTGGTCGACGAGGCGTACGTCGACTTCGCCGACGAGAGCTCCCTCGATCTGGTGAAGTCTCGCGAGAACGTCGTCGTCACCCGCACCTTCTCCAAGAGCTACTCGCTGGCCGGGATGCGCCTCGGGCTCGCCGTGGCGCGCCCCGAGGTTGCCGCCGCTCTGAACAAGATCCGCGATCACTACAACCTCGACCGCCTGGCACAGGCCGCCGCCGTCGCCGCCCTCGAAGACCAGGACTACCTGCGCCGGTGCGTCGGCACCATCCGCGAGACGCGCGAGTGGTTCGCCCTGGAGCTGCGCCTCCTCGGCTGGGAGGTGATCCCCTCCCACGGCAACTATCTCTTCGCCACTCCGCCGGATCGCGACGGCAAGAGGGCGTACGAGCACCTTTTCGCCCGCAAAATCCTGGTGCGCCACTTTTCCGACCCCGCCCTCTCACACGGGCTGCGCATCACCGTCGGAGCACGCGAGGAGATGGAGAAGACGTTGACGGCCCTTCGGGAGATGTAATAGGGGCAGGCTATAGGCTCGAGGCACTGGGCAATAGGGAAAAAGGTTCAGGTTTTGACGGATTTCAATCAAGTCGAAGTGTCCGACCGTCTCCTCGCCTGGTACGACCAGGCCGGGCGGACCCTGCCGTGGCGCGGCACCTGCGACCCCTACCGGATCTGGCTCTCGGAGGTCATGCTCCAGCAGACGGGGGTGGCGGCCGTGATCCCCTACTACGAGCGCTTCCTCGCCCGTTTCCCCGATGTAAATGCGCTGGCCTCCGCGCCGGTGGAGGAGGTGGTGGAGCTGTGGGCGGGACTCGGCTACTATTCGCGCGCCCGCAACCTGCACAAGGCGGCCGCCGTGGTGGCGAAGGCGCACGGCGGCGCCTTCCCCGCCACCGTCGAGGGGCTGCAGTCGCTCCCCGGCGTCGGACGCAGCACCGCCGGAGCCGTCGCCGCCATCGCCTTCGGCGTCAGGGCGCCGATCCTCGACGGCAACGTGCGCCGGGTCCTCGCCCGCCTCTTCGCCCTGCGGGAGGATCCCCGCTCCCCGGCGGCCGAGAAGAAGCTCTGGGTATGGGCCGACGCCCTCACCCCGGGCGGGCGCCCTGGGGACTACGCTCAGGCGATCATGGATCTGGGGGCGACCGTGTGCACCCCGCGCGCTCCGGGGTGCGAGCGCTGCCCGCTGGAGGGGCTCTGCCGCGCCCGTGCGCTGGGGATCGAGGGGGAGCTCCCTGTGAGGAGGACGAAAAAGGCGGTGCCGACCGTCGCGCACGTGGCCCTTCTCGTTTCGCGCGGCGGCAGGCTCCTGGTGCGCCGCCGTCCCCTGGAGGGGATGCTCGGGGGGCTGTGGGAATTCCCGAGCGGTGCCGTTGCAGAAAGGGGGACGCCGGCGCGCGCGGCCGCCGTCCTCGGGCGCGATCTCGGCACCGGCGAGCCCGTACCTGCCGGGGGCGTCGCCCACGCCTACAGCCACTTCAAGCTCGACCTGCATCTTTTTCGCGCCGAGGCAGGCCCCACCTGCCGCATCGCCGAAGAGGGGGAGAGCCGCTGGCTCACCCCCGCCGAGCTGACCGGGTGGCCCCTGCACGGCGCGCACAAAAAGGCGCTGCCCCTGCTGTGAAGACAAAAAAATTGCTGTCCGCAGATCGCGAAGATGGACGCAGATCAGGTGTCTAATCTGCGAAAACCCGCGTAAACTGCGGACGAGATTCCTCGCGACCACCCTTGCCGGAGATTTCATGCCCGTTCCGATTCTCACCACAACCGACGAAGTCGAAGCCCTCGCCGCCGAGCTCGCCCGCGAGTCCGCCATCGCCGTCGATCTCGAAGCCGACTCCATGCACTGCTACCAGGAGAAGGTCTGTCTCCTGCAGTTCTCCAGCGCCGAGAAGACGTGGCTTGTCGACCCCCTTGCGGGCCCGGACCTCTCCAGCCTCAAGCCCCTCTTGGCCGACCCGAATGTGCGAAAGATCTTTCATGCCGCGGACTACGACATCCGCTGTCTGCATCGCGACTTCGGCATCGAGATCCGGGGGCTCTTCGACACCATGGTCAGCTCCCAGTTCCTCGGGGAGGAGAAGATCGGCCTGGCCGACCTTCTCGGCAAGTACTTCGGGGTGGAGCTCGACAAGAAGTACCAGAGGGCCGACTGGGCCGTTCGCCCCTTGAGCGAGGGGATGATCCGCTACGCCGCCGAAGACACGCGGCATCTGCACCGCCTCAGCGCCATCCTGGAGGGGAGGCTCGCAGACAAAGGGCGCCTCGAATGGGTGGCCGAGGAGTTCGCGATCCTCGAGGGGGCGCGGTTTCAGGATCAGCACGGGCCGATGTTTCTGAGGGCCAAGGGGGCCGCCGTCCTCGACCGGCGCGCACTGGCCGTTCTGGAGGAGCTCCTTCAGTGGCGAGACCGCGAGGCGAAGCGGCGCGACTGCCCCCCCTTCAAGGTGGTGGGGAACAAGTCATTTCTTGAGATCGCCCGCATCCAGCCGCGCGCTCTTCAGGGGCTCGTCGGGATCGAGGGGATCTCTGCGCGGATGGTCGAGCGCTATGGCCGCGACCTTCTGGCCGCCGTCGAGGCCGGCACCTCCCTCCCCGAGAAGGACCTCCCCGCCTTTCCCCCCCGGGAGCGCCGAGTGCGCGACCCCGAGGCGGACAAGCGCCTTTCGGCGCTCAAGGAGTGGCGCACGGCCAAGGCGGCCGAGCTGGAGATGGACCCGGGCATCGTCGTCAACAATGCCGTTCTGGAGGAGGTCGCCCGGCGCCTTCCGAAGAGCGCCGCCGAGCTCGACGGCATCGCCGGAATGAAGAGGTGGCAGCGCGGCGTCCTTGGGGACGGAATTCTTGCGGAGCTCCGGGGTGTTGCGCGAAAATAGGAGTATGAAGAAGCTTCACACCTTTCATCTGCACGAGCGCGCGCAGGCGGCGATGATCCGAGACATGCTCGAAGAGGAGGGGATTCGCTGCCTGCTGCGCAACGATCAGCTCTACGGGGCGATGGGGGAGATCCCCCTCGTCGAATGTTTCCCCGAGCTGTGGGTCGTCGACGACGAGGTCTATCCGAGGGCGAGCCTGCTGCTCAAAGGGTTTCTGCGCTCGGACGACCCCTCGCAGGTGTGGAGATGCAGCCGCTGCGGCGAAGAGCTCGAAGGGCAGTTCGGGGCGTGCTGGCGCTGCGGAAAAGAACGCCAGGGTTAATTCGGAGCCCTCCGGTACGATTTTTCTCTTGAAACGCCACCACGAATTCGATATAGTTTGCAGCTTCACCATCCCCGAGAAGCCTTTCGCCGGGGACCCCATCGTTCACCAGCCCCTTCCGCTTCAGATCCCCTTCAGGCGGCACTCTCGGTTGGCGACGATAGATCAACGCCGATCTGACTGTACTTGCCGCACCCCCCTTTGCGGGGACATCCGTTTGTCCTCCCGGCCGTATGCTCACGTCTGCAATTTTTTGATCCGAAACGGCGAAGCGCCGTGGCCGCGCGACAATGCCCTTTTGTCCCTGCGCCGTTGCGCTTCGCGTTGAAGGATTGCGGAGTTTTTCTATGTCTTTTTCAGAGCTTAACCTCGCGCCCCAGATCCTGAGGGCGCTCACCGAATGCGGCTATGCCGCCCCGACTCCGATCCAGGCCAAGGCGATCCCCGAGGCGCTCGCCGGTCGCGACATCCTCGCCAGTGCCCAGACCGGCACGGGAAAGACGGCGGCCTTTTTGCTCCCTTCCATGCAGCGGCTGCTGACGCCTGTGCGCAACCCCAAGGGGGCGCCCCGCATCCTGGTGCTGACCCCGACCCGCGAGCTGGCGCAGCAGATCAATGAGTGCGCCTTCTCCTACGGCAAGTATCTGCGGATGCGCAGCACCCTGATTCTGGGGGGGATGCCGTATCGCGACCAGTTTCGCGACCTGTCGCGCCCCGTCGACATCGTCGTGGGGACGCCGGGGCGTCTGGTCGACCACCTCGATCGGGGGAGTCTCGACCTCTCGAAGGTCGAGGTCCTCGTCCTCGACGAGGCCGACCGCATGCTCGACATGGGGTTCAAGGACGATCTGGAGAAGCTCACCGCCCGGGTGCCCGAGGGGCGCCAGACCCTCTTCTTCACCGCGACCCTCAACAAGGTCATGGCCGAGCTCGCCGGGCGCCTTTTGAGAGCTCCGGTGCGCATCGACATCGCGCCGAAAAAGGAGAACGCCCCGGCCATCGAGCAGCGCCTCTATGTGGCCGACAGCCTGAACCACAAGCAGCGCCTGCTGCAGCACATGGTCGCCGACGAGGGGCTGACCCGGGCGATCATCTTCTCGGCGACCAAAAAAGACGCCGACGGCCTCGCCCGCGAGCTTTCCGCCCAGGGGCATCGGGCCGCCGCCCTTCACGGCGACATGAGCCAGGGGAGCCGCTCGCGCACCCTGAAGATGCTGCGCCAGGGTCGCATCCGCCTCCTGGTCGCCACGGACGTCGCCGCCCGCGGCCTCGACATCACCGACGTGAGCCACGTCATCAACTTCGACCTGCCCAAGTTCGCCGAGGACTATGTGCACCGCATCGGCCGCACCGGGCGCGCCGGAGCGAGTGGGACGGCGGTCTCCTTCGCCTCGCGAAACGACCTGACGAGCCTTCAGCGCATCGAGCGCTACATCGGCAAGGCCGTCCCCAAGCACGTCGTGCCGGGGATGGAGCCGAGCACCTCTCTCGATGCCCGCCCCCAGGGGCGACGCCCCGACCCGCGCCGCGATGGGCGCAGCGGCCGGCCCTTCGCCAAGAGCGGCGGCCCCAAATTCGGCAGGCGTCCGGCGCAGCGCTAGGCGACAACAGGCAAGCACAAAAAAAGCTGCCCGAACATCGGTTCGGGCAGCTTTTTTTGCGCGGATCGCCATGCGACCCATAGGTCCTATGGGTCGCATGGGTCTCGTCTGAAGACCTGAATCACCCCGCGGAAGAGCGCGGCAGCGCCAGCGTCAGCAGAAAGATCGCGGTGGCGGAGATGACGATGGAGGGGCCCGCCGGGGTGTCGTAAAAGAGGGAGAGGGCGAGTCCCGCGCCGACGGCGACCCCCCCAAGCACGCTCGCCCACAGGGCCATCGTCTCCGGCGATCGGGCGAGGCGGCGCGCCGCGGCGGCGGGGATGATCAGCAGCGCAGTGACGAGGATCAGCCCGACGATCTTCATCAGGATCGCCACCACCAGCGCCAGCAAGGCGGTGAAGAGCCACTTGATGCGCTCGGCGGGGATCCCCTCGACCCGGGCCAGATCCTCGTGCACCGTCAGGGAGAGCAGGGGACGCCAGATGACCGCGAGGGCGGCCAGCGCCACGGCGCCGCCGCCGAAGATCCAGCCGAGATCCCCCCGGGTGACGGCGAGGATGTCGCCGAAGAGAAAGGCCATCAGGTCGATGCGCACCCCCTGCAGAAAGACGACGGTCACGAGCCCCAGCGACAGGGTGCTGTGGGCCAGAATCCCCAGAATCGTATCCCCCCCGAGCCCCTTTTGCCGCTGAAGCAAAAAGAGGAAGAGGGCGACCGCCTGGCAGACGATGAAGACGGCGAGGGTGAGATTCATCTGGAACAAAAACCCCAGCGCCACCCCAAGAAGGGCCGAGTGGGCGAGCGTGTCGCCGAAATAGGCGAGGCGGCGCCAGACGACGAAGGCGCCGAAGGGGCCCGCCACGGCGGCGACGCCGATCCCTCCGACGAAGGCGCGAATCAGAAAATCGTCCATGGCGTCCTCATCGGGGGTGGCGGTGGTTCGCGTCGTGGGTGTAGACGGCGAGATTCTGCGCCGCCATGGGGCCGAAGAGCTTGAGATAGGCCGGATCGCGCGAGACGACCGCCGGTGTGCCGGTGCAGCAGATGTGGCGGTTCAGGCAGACGACCCGGTCGGTGGCGGCCATCACCAGGTGCAGGTCGTGGGAGACGAGCAGGATGGCGCAGCCGCGCTTGCGGCGAATCTCTCCCATAAGCTGGAAGAGCTCCATCTGGCCGTGCACGTCGAGTCCCTGGGCCGGCTCGTCGAGCACCAGCAGGTCGGGGCGGCGAAGAAGCGCCCGGGCAAGGAGGATCCGCTGCAACTCGCCCCCCGAGAGCCCCGCAAGCGGCTTGTCGATCAGCTCCTGCGCCCCCGTCTCGACGAGCGTCTCGCGCAGCTCCTCCTTGTTTGCGGGGGAGCCGAGGGTCAGGAACCGCCGCACCGACAGGGGGAAGGTGCTGTCGATCTGCAGGCGCTGGGGCATGTAGCCGATGCGCAGCCCGGGGCGTCCCTCCACCGTCCCCTGCGTCGGCTTGAGAAGACCGAGGGCGACGCGCAGGAGGGTCGTCTTTCCAGCCCCGTTGGGGCCGATGATGGTGACGATTTCCCCGGGATGCAGGGCGAGGTCGATCCCTTCGAGGATCGCGCGTCCGTTGATGCGCAACGAGACGGCGGCGATTCGCACAAACTCCTCTTTTTGGAGCATCGTCATTTCGACCCTTTCCGGCAGTTGGGGCACGAGCCGAGAACCTCCACCGTCTGCCGCGACGGCTCGAAACCGCTCAGCCGAGCCCGTCGGGCGATGGCGGCGTCGACGGCGGCATCGTCGATCTCCGTCAGGTTCCTGCACGACTCGCAGATGAGAAAAAGCCCGGAGTGCGGCTCCTGCGGGCGGATGCACCCGACATAGGCGTTGAGCGACGCCAGGCGGTGAATGAGCCCCTGCTCCAGGAGGAACTCCAGCGCGCGGTAGACCGTCGGCGGAGCCGCCTTCCCCCCTTGCTGCAGCTGCTCCAAAATAGCATAGGCCCCCACCGGTTTATGGCTCTCCCAGACGAGCTCGAGGACCCGGCGTCGGAGCTCCGTCAGGCGCACCCCCCGCGCGCGACAGATCTCTTCGGCGCTGCGAAGGGCGTCGCTGATGCAGCCGTCGTGGTCGTGTTCCTCCCAGGGGCGATCCGCGGCGGATTCCATTTTCTTCATGTTCCTGCTCCCTTTAAAGCTTGACAATGTTATAACATAACATATTCTTTTGTCCAGAGAGGTCGGGTGCCGAAAGAGAATACGCCGCGAAGCGGTTTACGAGAAGGAGAATCTGAAATGAATCGAATTGCCGTGCATGTCGTGCTGGTGCTGTCGGGGGCGTTGTTCCTCGCTCAGAATGCCCTTGCCGAGCCGTCGAGAGTCGTCGTGAGCATCAAGCCGATCCATTCTCTCGTCGCGGGGGTCCTGGAAGGGGTCGCCGTGCCGGAGCTTCTCCTCTCCGGCGGAGAGTCGCCCCACAGCTACGCTCTTCGCCCATCGCAGGCTCGGGCTCTTTCGTCGGCCGACGTTGTCTTCTGGATCGGCCCCGAGCTCGAAGGATTTCTCGTCAGGCCCCTGCAGGCCCTCGGCGGCAACGGCAGGATCATCACCCTCATGGAGGCCCCCGGCGTCGAGCTTCTTGCGGTGCGCAGCGGCGGGGTGTGGGAGGGGCACGACCATCATCACGGGCACTCTCACGGCAAAAAGAAGCACGAGCACCGGCACGACCGCAAGAAGGGGTACTCCCACAGCCACGGGCACGGACACGGGCACGGAGAGAACGACGAACACATCTGGCTCGATCCGCACAACGCCAAGGCGATCGTTCAGGTCGTCGCCTCCGAGGCGAAGACCCTCTTCCCCGGCGACGCCGAGCGCATCGAGGCCAACGCCGGGGCGCTGAGCGCCAGGCTCGATGCGCTCGACGCCGAACTGCGCGGCAATCTCGCCCCCTTGGCGGGGCGCCCCTACATCGTCTTTCACGACGCCTATCAGTATTTCGAGCGCCGCTACGATCTCAGCCCCGCCGGCGCCATCACTCTGAGCCCCGAGCAGTCGCCGGGGGCGCAGCGGCTGCGGCAGATCCGCCGGGCCATCGAGGAGCGCGGTGCGGCGTGCGTCTTCGCCGAACCGCAGTTCGAGCCGCGCCTCGTCGCCACCGTTGTGGAGGGGACGGACGCCCGCCAGGGGATCCTCGACCCCTTGGGCGCCGACATCCCCGAGGGCCCCGAGGCCTATTTCACCCTGCTGCGAGGGCTCGACGCGGGGCTACGCGCCTGCCTGCAGGAGTGAATCGGGGACGCTTCAGCTCCCTTCTTTCCACGTCGTTCCGGCTCGGGCGGCCGTCGTCGGCAGACGCCCCGCAAAGCGGTATAATGATCGGGCAACGCGCGAATTTCGCGCAGCAAAATCGTTGTTGAACCGCTTTACGGGAGTACGAGCCATGATGGAGCAGACATCGAAAGTCAACGGAGTCGACGTGGAGCAGCTTCATAAAACCGTCGACGCCATCAAAGGGGATCCCGAGCTGGCCAAGTGCAAGTTCAGGGCGACGAACCGCTGGGTGAACGGCGGACACAACCAGGCGATCATCGATGACTTCTACGGGGCGAAGCAGGAGAACGCCCACACCCGCCAGTTCACGATGGAGGTCGATGAGCCCCCCCTTCTGCTGGGGGAAGACATCGGCGCGAACCCGGCGGAATACGTCCTGAGCGCCCTGTCGGGGTGCCTGACCACTTCTCTCATCTATCACGCGGCGGCTCAGGGGATCGAAATTCAGGAAGTCGAATCGAAGTACGAGGGGAGCCTCGATCTGCGGGGCTTTCTGGGGCTGGCCGACGAGGTGCGCAACGGTTACGACGACATTCAGGTTACCTTCAATATCAAGGCCGACGCCCCCCAGGAGAAGATCGACGAGTTGGTACAGCTCGCGCAGAAGCGCTCCCCCGTCTTCGACATCGTCTCAAACCCCGTCAACATAACCGTGCGGGGGACGAAGATGGAAGAGACGATGCACTAACGCACACCCGACACAACGAGGGGCAAGCGACCGCTTGCCCCTCGATCCTCCTCGACGGCAGCATCCCTTCAGCCTTCAGCCTTCAGCCTTCAGCCTTCAGCCTTCAGCCTTCAGCCTTCAGCCTTCAGCCTTGAACCTTGAACCTCACCTTGTCTTGCCCGGCAGACCCGGTTCGGTCATCGGCCTGGGGTCGAGGATGCGGTCGAGCTCCTGCGCGGGGAGGGTCTTCTCCTCCAGCGCCACCTGCCGCACCGTCCTGCCGGTTTCAAAGGCCTTCTTGGCGATCTGCGCCGCCTTATCGTACCCGATGACGGGGACGAGGGCGGTCACCATGGCGAGGCTCTCCTCGATGAGCCCCTCGCATCGCTCGCGGTCGGCCTCGATCCCCCGCACGCACTTCTCGGTGAAGGCCGAAGTCCCCCGGGCGAGGAGCTCGATCGACTGCAGCAGGTTGTAGGCGATGACCGGCATCATGACGTTGAGCTCGAAATTCCCCGAGAGCCCCGACAGGGCGATGGCCGCGTCGTTGCCGACGACCTGCGCGCTGACCTGCATCAGGCTCTCGGCCATGACGGGGTTGACTTTCCCCGGCATGATCGAGCTCCCGGGCTGCACCGCCGGCAGGACGAGCTCCCCAAGTCCGCAGCGCGGGCCGCTCCCCAGAAAGCGGATGTCGTTGGCGATCTTGTAGAGCGAGACGGCGCAGCCGCGAAGGGCGGCGCTGGCGGCGACGGCGCCGTCGCGGGCGCCCTGCGCCTCGAAGTGGTTGGCCGCCTCGCGAAAGGGGAGGTTCGTCACGGCCGAAATCCCGGTGATGACCTTTCCTGCGAAGAGGGGATGGGTGTTGAGCCCCGTTCCCAGGGCCGTCCCCCCGAGCGGCAACTCCATCAGCCCCTCCAGCGCCCCCTCCAGGCGCCGCTTGGAGAGAGCGACCTGTCGGGCGTATCCGGAGAAGATCTGCCCCAGGCGCACCGGGACGGCGTCCTGCAGGTGGGTGCGGCCGATGGTGACGATGTCGTCGAAGGCCTCGGCCTTCTCCCCCAGCGCCTCCTGCAGGGCGTGGAGGGCGGGGATGAGGGTCTGGCGGATCTCCACGGCGGCGGCGATGTGCATGGCGGTGGGGATCGCGTCGTTGCTCGACTGGCCGAGGTTGACGTGGTCGTTGGGGTGGATCGGCGCGCTCTCGGGGGCCTGCCCCAGCAGGAGCTTGGCGCGGTTGGCGATGACCTCGTTGGCGTTCATGTTGGTGCTCGTCCCCGACCCCGTCTGGAAGACGTCGATGGGGAAGTGCTCGTCGAGCCTCCCCTCGATGACCTCCTCGGCCGCCTCCATGATCGCCATCGCCCTGTGCTTGTCGAGGAGCTCCAGCTCCATGTTCGCCCGAGCCCCCTGCTCCTTGATCATCGCCAGAGCGCGGATGAAGGGGCGCGGCATGCGCAGCCCCGAAATGGGAAAGTTGTCCAGCGCCCGCGCCGTCTGCGCGCCGTAGAGCGCCTCGGCCGGCACCTCCATCTCACCCATCGAATCCTTCTCGATGCGGGTCTTGCTCATTCTCACCTCCTATGCAAAGGTTCGGAAACAAAAGAAAATGGAACGCGCTTTTCGCGGAAAAGACTCTGATGAAAATCTGATTTTTGATCGGATTTTTTATCCGCGCGCATCCGATTTGATCCGCGTTCCATTCAGGTTTTGAATTTACCCCAAGGCGCAAAGTTTCCAATAGCTTAGGCGTTGTTTATTCTGACGGGGATGGCGCGGCTTGTCAATCGGGGCCGGGGAAATGTGCTGCGTGCGTTACAATGGTGCATCAGCGTTGACGGTGCGAATTTCAAGAGAGAAGGAGGGCAAGAGGATGAAGCTTCAGGGGAAAGGCGCCGTGGTGACCGGCGGCGCGCAGGGGATCGGGCTTGGGATCGCCGAGCGCTTTGTGCGCGAGGGGGCGAAGGTGGCCATCATCGATCTCGACGAGGAGGCGGGAAGGATGGCGGCTGCCGCCCTCGGGAGCCTCGGGGAGGTCGCTTTCATCCACGCCGATGTCGGAAATGCTGCCGAGATCCACTCCCTCGCCGAGAAGGTGCGCCGCGCGGTCGGACCCCCCGCCGTGCTGGTGAACAACGCCGGAATCATGGTGCGAAAACCGCCGGAGGAGCTCTCCTTTGAAGCGTGGAGCCGCGTTCTGGCCGTCAATCTCACCGCCCCTTTTCTGCTGGTGCGCGCCTTCGCCATCGATCTGCGCGCGCGCCGCGGCGCTGTCGTCAACATCGCCTCGACCCGCGCCCTCATGTCCGAGGCGCACACCGAAGCGTACTCGGCGAGCAAGGGGGGGCTCGTCGCCCTCACCCACGCGCTGGCGCTCAGCCTCGGCCCCGAGGTGCGCGTCAACTGCATCAGCCCGGGGTGGATCGACGTCTCGGGGTGGCGAAAGGAAGGGGAGGCGGGGCAGGAGACGCTCTCGGAGCAGGACCACCGCCAGCACCCCGCCGGGCGCGTCGGCATCCCCGAAGATGTTGCCGCTCTCGCACTCTATCTCGCGTGCGAAGAGAGCGGATTCATGACGGGGCAGAACGTCGTCCTCGATGGGGGGATGACACGCAAGATGGTTTATGTCGGCGATTGACAAGGTTTTCGGATGGATTGCCCCCCTCGGAAAAGGGGATAACTGTTTAGCAGGGGTGGAGAAGGGTCTCGCATCCCCCGCTCCGAGGGACGCCATGAACCCATCCCTGGGGGCTTGACTGGCGCCATCCGGGCGCCAGACACCCTCTGCGCGGGAGCCCCGAGACCCTTTGTCAGAAGGGAGAAGAGGGATTCCGACGATCAAAGGCAATCCCCCTCGATCTCCCTTTGCAAAAGGGGAAGGGAAGTGATTACTCGCGGCGGAATCGTTCCTGCGCCCGGCGCTTCCCCCGTCCCTCGTCGACCTTCAGCACCACGGCAAAAGCCGCGGCGAAGAGGACGATGCAGAAGAGGATGGCGGTCTGTAGTCCCAGGGCGGCCTGCAGCACCCCCAGCCCCAGCAGTCCGACGATGGCGGCCGCCTTGCCGAAGAGCCCCCAGAAGCCGAAGAGCTCGGCCGATTTCCCCCTGGGGGTGAAGACGCCGACCAGGGCGCGCCCCGCCGACTGGGTCGAGCCGAGACAGCTCCCCGCCACGATCCCCACCGCCACGAAGACGTACTGCGCCTGCCACTGCAGGCCGAGGGTGTCGCGCGCGAAGGCGGTGATGGCGGGGGTGGCGTAGATGAGGGCGATGGCGACGATCCACAGAGCGAGGGTCGCGGCGTACGTCGTTTTGGCGCCGATGCGGTCCTGCAAAAAGCCGAACCCCAACGCCCCAATCGTCGCGGTGATCTGCACGACGACGAACATGAGGACGCGCACCCCCTCGTCCCACCCGATCACCTGCGCGCCGTAGATGAAGGTGAAGGCGATGATGATGTAGATGCCGCACATGGCGAAGAAGATCGACCCCATGAGGATCGCCAGGTCGCGGTAGCGCCCCAACTCGGCGAAGGTCCTCCTCACCCGGCGCACGCCCAGAGCCGGGTAGCTGCTGCGCCGCTTGAGGCGACGGGGGCGGCCGCGCTCCCGAAGCCAGACGAAGGTCGGGATCGCCGCCACGAGAAAGAAGACGGCCGCGAAGGGGCCGACCCAGCGGATGCGCTCGAAATTCTCGAAGCTCACCTCCCCCAGAAAGAGAAGAGCGAAGCCGGTCGCCGTGAGTCCCCCTACGTACCCCAGCGCCCATCCGAACCCCGAGATCTTCCCGAGATCTTCGGGGCGCCCCAGATCGGGCAGAAAGCTGGCGATGAACGACTCCCCGACCGCATAGCCGTAGTTCGAGACGATCAGCAGGACCATCCCCAGCACGATGTAGCCCGGGGCGACGAAGTAGAGCGCCGCCGTGGCGGCGACGGTGAGGAGGTAGCTGGCGAAGAGGAAGCGCTTGCGCGAGGCGGTGAAGTCCATCACCGCGCCGAAGACCGGGGCGGTCAGGACGACCATGAGATAGCTCGCCGAGAGGGCGACGCTCCACAGCAGGTTGCCGAGGCGGTAGCCCGTCTCGGCGTCGCCGACGATGATGCGCGTGAAGAGATCGCCGTAGATCACCGTGATGATCAGCAGCGTGTACCCCTGGTTGGCGAAATCGAACATCGCCCAGCCGAAGATCTCTTTTCGCGAAGCTTTCTCCATGGACATTTCTCGGGGGGATAAAGGCGCATCTTAGCCCACGGCCGGGGCGGCGGCAAAGGAAACATTGGACATGGGGGCGCTTCGACGCTAAATTGCCCCTCTCGGGACCAAAGAGGATTGAATGTCGGCAAACGATACGCAAAAAGTGCTCGTCGGCGGAATCGTCGCCCTGGCCGTCGTCATGGGGGTGGGGCGCTTCGCCTATACGCCCCTGCTCCCGCTGATGCAGCGCGACCTTACGTTCCCCGACGACCTGGCCGGATATCTCGCCTCGGCCAACTACGCCGGCTATCTTCTGGGCGCTCTGTGGGCCGCCTTCGCCCCGGCGCGCTTCGGCAGCGTCGGCGTCCTGCGGGCGAGCCTCGTCGTCAACCTCGCCTCAACCGCCGCCATGGGGCTCACCACCGATTTCGTCCTCTGGACGATTCTTCGCTTCGTGTCGGGGGCGAGCAGCGCCATCGTCTTCGTCCTCGCCTCGGGGATCGTCCTGCAGGCCCTGGTGCGCCAGGGGCGCCCCGGGTGGTCGGGGATCCTCTACGGCGGGGTGGGGGTCGGCATCGCCCTGAGCGCGCTGGCCCCCCCGATTCTCGACCCCCTGTTCGGATGGCGCGGCGCCTGGATCGGGCTGGCGGCCCTGTGCACCGTGGCGGCCTGGCTGCCGTGGCGCTTTCTCGAACGCCCGCAGCCAAGCGCCGGAGGGGCGACGACGGAGAGCCCGAACGCCCGCTACAGAGGGTATCTCCCTTGGCTGACGGCCGCCTATTTCTGCGAGGGGCTCGGCTACATCATCACCGGCACCTTCCTCGTCGCCCTGCTGCACCGCATGCCGGTGATGGAGGGGAGCGGGACGGCAGCGTGGCTCCTCGTCGGTCTGGCGGCGATCCCGTCGTGCGTGGTGTGGATGCGCATCGGTCTGCGCATCGGTCCGGTGGCGGGGCTCGTCACGGCGCATCTGGTGCAGGCCGTCGGCATCGTCCTCCCCGTCGTCTGGCCCGGCCTGCCCGGAGCGCTTCTCGGGGCGGTCCTCTTCGGCGGCACCTTCATGGGGATCACGACCCTCGCCCTCTTTCTGGGACGCTCCATCGCCCCCGGGCGAACCAATTTCGCCATCGGTCTTCTCACCGCCGCCTTCGGCACCGGGCAGATCGTCGGGCCGTCGGTGGCGGGCGTTCTCGCCGTTTCGACCCAGAGTTTTTCCCTCCCCCTGGCCGTCGGCGCCCTCACCGTCGCCGCCGGGGCGCTGCTGCTGCTGATCGGCCTGCCGATCTCGCGCCGCCGCGCCGACAGCATTCAAACCCCCTGACCCAAGGAGAAAAGCGATGCCCTACGTCAACATCAAGATCACCCGGGAAGGTCAGAGCATTACCGCCGAGCAGAAGGCCGAGCTCATCGCCGGCGTCACCGATCTGCTCGTCAAGGTCATCAACCGCGGCCCCGCCACCACCGTCGTCGTCATCGACGAGATCGACATGGACAACTACGGCGTCGGCGGCGAGTCGATCACCGTGCGCCGCGCGCGGGCAAAGTAGCAGAGCTTCCCATGCCCCGCGACGCCATAGTCATCCTCGATCTTCAGGCCGACTTTCTCGAATCGTTCGGCAAACGGCCCCTTCCCGCCGCCATCGCGCAGCGCCTCCTCGACGTGGCCCACGCCGCCTTCGCCGGCGAGCTTGTCCCCGACGCCCTGCCGGTTCTGGCCCAGAGCGCCTACTCCGCAGACGCCCGCCTCGGCAACTTCCTGCGAAAGAGGGTCACCATCGAAGGGACGCGCGGGGCCGATCTCGACTCGCGCCTGGAGGTTCCGGACGGGGTTCGCATCTTCACCAAGTCGCGATCGAGCGCCTTTTCCGACCCCGCCTTCGAGCCGTACCTGCGCGAAAACGGCGTCACCCGACTCATCGTCGTCGGGGTTCCCGCCGAAGGGTCGGTGCGCGCCACCGCCCGGGACGCCGCCCGCCGCGGCTTCGAAGTCCGCGTCCCCCTCGACGCCGTCGCCACCGACTCGCACCTGCGTATGGCCTACGCCCGCCTCGCCATGCTCCAGGCCGGGGTGCGCATCGTGCGCACCCTGCCGACCCTTTTGCCCGATCGTTCCGCTGCGGGTGCTTGATGTGTTAAAGTATGGTGGAGACGCCAGAGAAAAGAAAAGCCCGCGAGCGAAAATCGCGGGCTTCTTACCCGATCGTCACATCCTTCTCACAATCGCCCCCTATCCTTGCCGAAAATGAACGCGTTATTTGAGCAAGGAGACCTGCTGCCATGAACACCATCGCCATCGGCCGGGGCGAAACCGGCGCCGCCGAACACGACTCCCTCCAGCCGTGCCCCTACTTCCACGAAACGGGCACCCTCTGCCGCGCCTCCTCTTCCGTCCTCGTAATCGATGCCCGGCGGCGTCGCCGTTTCTGCGCCTGCGACGACCATGACCGCTGCGCCATCTTTCTGGCCAAGGCCCTGCGGGCCGAACCCCCCACCGGATTTTCTCTGTACGATCTGCAGGAAAAATAGAGCTGTCGATGCAGTGATCCAGCGGCCGCACGCCGGACCGCTCCTTGCCGCTCCGTTTAGGGCGGCTTTTTTCTTGTCCGTGAGGCAATTTGTCGATCCGCTGTCGGGTTACAGCGGGAGGAGGCGCTGCGCCCCTTCGGCGACTCCCCACCCGATGCCCGTGCCGATCAGGGCGCCGACGAGGACGTCGGTCGGATAGTGGCACCCGAGTACGACCCGGGAGATGCCGATGAGAGCGGCCATGGGGAGGTAAAACAGCGCCGATCCGGGGATGAGGGCCGAGAGGACGGCGTAGACGGCGAAGGCGGTCATGGTGTGCCCCGAGGGGAAGGAGAAGCGGT
>JBJHBH010000037.1:0-33785 GCA_050485365.1 Desulfuromonadales bacterium
CCCGTTGCCGCTGCCCGCCCTGACCGCCGACGGCAACAGCAAGGCTTTCGGCATCAGCCCCGACGGGACGTTGATCGTCGGTGAAGCCCAGGATGCAACGCTGCGCACGCGGGGGGTCATCTGGATTGCCGATGCACAGGGAGCCTTTGTCGCGCAGCCCAGAATCCTCCCCTTCGGCGCATTTGCCGTCGGTGGTGAAGCGAGTCGATACAGCTCCGCCAACGGCGTCGTGCGGGTAGGGGCCGCTGAAATCCTCGCCGTCGGCGAAGTCGAAGCGGGTGATGGGTCGCTGCGCGCCGCCCTGTGGCGCTCGACCAACGGCGGAAGCACCTTCACTGCAAGCAGCCTCGGCACCGATTACGTCGCCCATGCCGTGAACAGCGCCCGACAAATCGTCGGCGAATCGGACATCGATTCCTCGCCGGTGCTGTGGACACTCAATGAACAAGGCGCTGCCGGTGCTCCGGTGTCCCTTGCAACCGCAGGGAGCGCCGTAGCGATCAACGAAAACGGTCGCATCGCCGGATGGACGGGCGTTTCCCCAAGAGCCACCGTTTGGACCGGAACAACGCCGACCACATTGAGCGTTGCTCAAAGCCAAGTCTTCGGAATCAACAACAGCAGCCAGCCTCTGGTTGTCGGAAGAGAAGGCTCGACCGGCTTCGTAAAACGCGCCCAGTAGCCAGAGGCATTTTCCAGAAACGCCGTAGCCCGGGGAGTGATCTCTCCGGGCTACGATCGTTCTGACGGGCGATATCCTTTGGGCACCACATCGAACTTGCTCTATCCTGGCTGAAACCGGCCCCAGGCAAAACCTGACCCCCCTGTCCGCTGCGCGGCCTTCCCCCCTATTGCACAGGGGGGACAATGGTGTGGCTTTGCCCCTCCTGTTTCACAGGGGGGGGCCCGAAGGGCGGGGGGGTCGCCTTTGCCCCTCAGGAAGGAGCGTCCTGAAGATCGCGTAGCGCCAGAAATTCCTCGGCAGCCATGACGGGGATGGAGGGATTCGGGAAATCGCGGCCGTTGCGGGTGAGCAGACAGGGAATCTCTGCCTCCAGGGCCGTATGATACTGGATGGCGTCTTCGAAGTCGCGAAATCCGGAGTCCAGGGCCAAAGAGATGATGCGCCCATCGACGGGGAGGACGGTGACAATGTGCTGAAGCTTTTTGAGGACCTCGACGGCTTTTCGCGATGAGATTTCCTTGCGAAGAATGTAGAAGAGGTTCGCGAAGCAAAGGGAGGAGACGTGCCCCTTGATCTCTGCGCGCTCCAGAAGAGTGAAGAGTCTGGCTGCGGCAGGGTAGAAGGGGGCGCGACGGGTCAGCAGATCGAGCACGATGTCTGTGTCGATGAAAACGCTGTCGCTCACCGGTACTTCTCCTCAAGGTAATCGCCGTACTCTTCTTTCCTCCTGTCTGTCTGCTCCGGGCTCAAAATGCCTGAAAGCTCCGCCACCAGGGGGGTGATTTCCTCTTCGGTGATCTCGTTGTGCGCTACCTGACGCAGATAGGCTTCGACCATTTTCGAAAGGCTCTTGTTGCGCCTGCGGGCATATTTCTTCGCCCCTTCGATAATTTCCTTCTCAAGGCTCAAGGTAAGTTTGGTATTCATATCCGCCTCCTTTACGTATTATATATCACGATGTTTACGTGAAGCATAGGGAGATTGCCAGGCGACATCAAAACCTGACCCCCCTGTCCGCTGCGCGGCCTTCCCCCCTATTGCATAGGGGGGGACATGGGGTGGCTTTGCCCCTCCTGTTTCACAGGGGCCGCGAAGAGCCCGGGGGGGTTGTATCCCGCCTGCAAGCGGGTATGGTTGAGGCAGCCTTGGTCTGATATCGATCTTTTGGGATGGTTCGTACGCAATGAATGATATCTCCTCCACCGAAGTTCTCGTCGTCGGCTCGGGGCCGAACGGTCTGGCCGCGGCGATCGAGATGGCGCGCGAGGGGTGGCCGGTGACGGTCTTCGAGGGGGCCGAGACGATCGGCGGCGGGCTGCGCTCGGCGCAGCTCACGCTCCCCGGCTTTGTGCACGACGTCTGCTCGGCGATCCACCCGATGGCGGTCTCCTCTCCCTTTTTCGCAAGCCTCGATCTGGCGGCGCACGCTCTCGAATGGATTCATGCGCCGATCCCTCTGGCGCACCCCTTCGACGACGGAACGGCGGCCGTCCTCGCGCGAAGCGTCGAGCGTACGGGCGATTCTCTGGGGGGGGACGGCGCCGCATGGGGCGATCTCTTCGGGCCTCTTGTCAGAAACTGGGAGGCGCTGATCGCGGAGATCCTCGGCCCCACGCTGCACCTTCCCCGCCATCCTTTCGCCCTGGGTCGCTTCGGCGTCTCGGCGCTGCGCTCCGCCGTGGGCCTCGCGACGCGGCGGTTCGAAGGGGAGAGGGCGCGGGGGCTCTTCGCGGGGCTGGCGGCTCACTCCTTTTTGCCGCTGGAGCAGCCCGCTTCGGCGGCCTTCGGCCTGGTGCTCGGCGCCTCGGGGCACGCCGCCGGCTGGCCGATGCCGCGAGGAGGGTCGCAGAGGATCGCCGATGCGCTCGTGTCGTGCCTGCAGCAGATGGGGGGGAGGGTGGAGACGGGGAGGTGGATCGACGCGCCGCAGGCGCTGCCGAAGGCGCGCACCGTCTTTCTCGATCTCACCCCGCGGCAGGTGCTGCGAATCGCCGGGGAGCGTCTCCCTGCGAACTACCGGGGGCAGTTGGAACGATATCGCTACGGCCCCGGCGTGTGCAAGGTCGATTGGGCGCTCTCGGCGCCGATCCCCTGGAGGGCGGCGGAGTGCCGGGCGGCGGGGACGCTGCATCTTGGCGGGACGATGGAGGAGATCGCCGCGTCGGAGCGCGCGGTATGGCGCGGTGAGCACCCGCAGCGCCCTTTCGTCATCCTGGCGCAGCAGAGTCTTTTCGATGCGAGCCGCGCCCCGGAAGGGGCGCACACGGGGTGGGCCTACTGCCACGTTCCGAGCGGTTCGGAGCGTGACCTGAGCGAAGCGATCGAGGCGCAGGTCGAGCGCTTCGCCCCAGGTTTTTCCAAAACGATCCTCGCGCGAAAGGTCGTCTCGGCCGCCGCCTACGAGAGATACAACCCCAACTACGTCGGTGGAGACATCAACGGCGGGGTGCAGGACCTGCGGCAGATCGTGGCTCGCCCCGTCGCCGAACACCCCTACAGCGCAAGGGTGCCGGGGCTTTATCTCTGCTCCGCCTCGACGCCCCCCGGCGGCGGCGTCCACGGCATGTGCGGCTACCACGCGGCGCACCTCGCGCTGAAGGAGCAGTACCGGGGATTGTAACCGCTGCGCGGTGTCAGGCCGCTGACGCGGCCGTCATTGGTGAGCCGCTTCGCGGCGTCATTTGTGGAACTTGCTCTCGCCTCTCACCTCTCGCCTGCCCTTTAATAATACTGCCCCCGGTTGTCCGTATCCTTCTCCTTCACCCAGTAGTCGATCTGTTTGCGGATGTAGGCCAGGTGCTCTTTTTCGTCCTGGTAGTTGGCGGCGACGAGGGCCTTGATGTCCGAGGGGAGGTCGTGCTCGGCTGCCTCGGCGTACTTTCTGTTGGTGAGCTTCTCGTTGGTCTCCATGGCGGCCAGCACCCCCTGCACGCCGGTGACGCTTCGCATGACCGTCCACCCTTCGATAAGAAATCCCTTGAAGTCACGAGAGAATTTGGGCGGTTCTTCGCCGAGTTTGCGGATCGCCTCGGAGAGCTCGGCGACGTGCCGCTCGTGGTCGGCCCGAAACTTTTCCAGCTTGTGCCGCACGCCGATGTCCGAGGATTTCTCGATGGCCTGCCCGTAGGCGTGCCAGGCATCCATGTCGAGCTGCGCGAGCGATTCGAGCGTTTTGATGATCTCTTTTTTTTCCATGAGCACCTCGCGTTTGGAAGGGGTTGGAAGCACGGTGCAAAAGATCGCCGCACCTTCCCCTTAGCAACAAACGGCCGACAGTCAAGACGGGCCGGCGCGCCGTTTCAGATGTAGAGGACGTTCGTCTCCGGAAGCTGCAGGCTTTCGAGCAGATATTTCACCCGGACGCAGCTGCGCGCCGGTACCAGCAGCCAGAACTCTCCGCCCGTCTCCTCGGCGTAGCGAAGGAAGGTGCGGATCTGCTCCTCGGTGCGCGGCGAGAAGAGGTCCTCTTCGGTTTTGACTTCGAAATAAACTTTGCGTCCATCCTTGCTGGCAACCACGTCGGGGACCAGCGCCCCGTCTTCGCCGAGGATTTCTCCGGGGCGCACGGTGTTCATGATGTGATCGGCCTCGATCTCGGTGTACCCCCCCTTGCGCAGTTTGTCGATGAGAGCGCTGATCATCAGATAGTGCTTGATCTCGCTGTTGTTGGTCGTTGTGTGCATTATCGATTCCTTGGAAGGTGGGCGGTGAGGTGGACGGCATGGGGCCGCTCTCGTGAATGTGTATGCAGGTTAGAGGCTACACATTTCTGAATGGAGGGTCAAGGCGATAGAGGTAGGGGGCGCGCGCAAATCCATAGGGCCTTTTCCGCGCCGACTTCGGTGCCATGCTTCGTTTCCCGATGGGGGAGTTTTTCGTCCGATTGACTTGTCGCGGCGCGGTTGTTAACTATCTGTAATACCGACAGAAAGAGTTTGCTTTCCCGGCTTCCTTTTATGAAAGGGGGCGGCGATGGGAGGAGTGGATCATGAACGAATACGAAGAGCAGTACAACGTGAATGCTCCGGGCATGACGGGGGAGAGTCCCGAGGGCGGCCGTTCCGTCGAAGATGTCGAGGAGCTCGCTGAAGAGGTCCGTCAGCGGGGTAGGGGATTTATCGACGAGCAAAAGGCGACGGCGGCCCGATCGCTGGGAAGCATCGCCTCGACGATGCACGAGACGTGCGGCCGGCTCGAACAGGAGCAGCCCTCGGCGGCCCGTCTGTTCGGTCAGGGGGCCGATGCGCTGGAGCGTCTGGCGAACAGTCTGGAGCGTCACGACGCCGAAGAGTTGCTGCGCCAGGCGCAGGATCTGGCCCGGCGAGAGCCGGCCCTGATGCTCGGCACGGCGGTGGCCGCAGGCTTTTTCCTCACCAGAATCCTCAAAAGTTCGTCGCCCCACACAGGGCGCGAACGAGGCGACCAGGGCGACCTGTTCGCGCAGGGGATGGAGCGGCAGCATGGCCAAGAGGAGGAGGACAGCGGCATCATTCTCTCCCCCAACGAGCCGGTGCGGAGGGAGACCGTAGACCTCTCGACGGACGCCGAGGCGCCTGAAGAAAAGATCGTGACGTCACAGGAGGAACATCATGCAAACGAATAAAACCAACAATGAACGCACCTTGAGCAGTCTTTTTTCCGAGCTGACGCGCGAGATGTCGTCGCTGCTGAGGCATGAGGTGGCTCTGGCGCGCGCCGAAGTCAACGAAAAGGTCTCGTCGGCGAGCTCGGGGGCGATGATGCTCGCGGCGGGGGCTCTGGTCGCCTTCGCGGGGCTGCTGGTCCTGCTGTCGGCCCTGGTGATCGGGCTCTCCTATGTCTGGCCCCCGTGGGTCGCCGCGCTGGTCGTCGGTCTGTTCGTCACCATCATCGGCGTCGCCCTGCTGGCCAACGGGCGAAGCCACCTCAAGGCGAAGAACCTCAAGCCGCAGCGCACCGCCGAGTCGCTGAGGCACGACCGTCAACTGGTCAGGGAGCACGTACGATGAACGAGCGAGACTATACCGAAGAGCAACGTTTGGAAGCCGAGGAGGCGTACCGCGAGGATTACGTCACCCGCGACGAAGGGCTCGGCGGCAAATCGCCCGAGGACCTGGAGGCGGAGATCGAGCAGATCCGCCGGGAGCTCGACGCGACGCTGCGGCAGATCGAGCGCAAGTTTTCGCCGGCCGAGATGTTCGACCGCGCCTGGCATTACGTCCAGGGGGGGCCGAGCGACTACGCCGCCAGCCTCAACAGCGCCGTCAAGACGAACCCGATTCCGGCGGCGCTGATGGGGATCAGCCTCGGATGGCTGATGCTCTCGACCGAGGCGGCACGGAGAGAGTGGAGGGGGGGCGGCCTGGAGCACGGGCGCGACAGGGGCGCCGAGGCGGCGGGGCGGATACGCAGCAAGGCGCAGCAGATGTCTCACCGGGTCAGCGAGACGATGCATCGGGCGAGCGAGACGATGCATCGCACGAGCGACAAGCTCCACGGCGCGGCCGATGCGGCCAGATCGAAGAGCCGTGAGTGGGCCGGGGAGGGGCGCGAGGCGGGGAGCCGGATCTCCGGGGCGGTGCACGACTGGGGAGAAACGGCGCACGGCGCACGGGAGGGGATCGAACACGGGGCTCACCGCTACGCCGAGCGGGCGAGACAGACACGGGGGACCCTCTCGGAGGCGATCCACGAGCAGCCTCTTCTTCTCGGTGTCCTGGGGGCCGCGGCAGGGGCCTTCCTCGGGGCGATGCTGCCGCAGAGCCGTCGCGAAGAGGAGCTCTTCGCCGAGCCGGGCGCGCGGATGCGCCGGAAGGTTCGCGAGACGGGGAGCGAGCAGATGCAAAAGGCCGCTCACGTCGCGGGCACCGCCGCCGAAGCCGCCAAGGAAGAGGGGGAGAGGCAGTTGCACTGAGACGTGGGGTGAGGGGCGTTGTGCGCTCCTCACGCCCCGGTCAGCATCCGTTCGAGCTCTTCGACGGAGGCGGCTGCGGCGCGGCAGCTCCGGTCGCGGCACAGGTAGGCGGCGCTGCGGCCGTTTGCCGTCTCTTCCTTCCCTTCCACCAGCGACGAGACGTCTTGCAGGCCCGGGCGCTGCAGCAGCGTCACGGTGCGCGGAAGAAAACGGCGCCGAAGGGTATGCAGCATCGCTTCGGCCTGACCGTCCGCAGCGTCGGCGATGACGATCTGCTGCCGGGGGCCGAGGGCGTAGTCGAGAGCGATGAGCATCTGGGTGAAGGCCGCCGGGTAGCGTTCGAGCTGGGTGAGGTGGGCGCGAAGGAGGCGCTCGCCGCGCACCGCGAAGGCGTCGTTGCCGGTGAGATCGGCCAGCCGTAAAAGATTGAGGGCGGCGACCGAATTGCCCGACGGCAAGGCGCCGTCCTGCGCCGCCTTGCCCCGCACGAGGACCGCCTCGACGTCGACGCCGCTGTCGAAGTATCCCCCGGCGTCGTCGCCGAAAAGTCCCTCCATCGCCTCGGTCAGCTCGACCGCCCGCGCCAGGGTCCTCGGGTCGAAATCGGCCATGTAGAGCTCGATGAGCCCCCATACGAGGAAGGCGTAATCCTCCAAAAAGGCGGGAATCGCCGCTTCCCCGGCGCGGTAGCGGCGCAGGAGGCGCCCCTCGGGGGTGCGCATCCGGCCAAGGACGAAGTCCGCCGCCGTCGAGGCCGCATCGAGCGCCTCGCGCTCGTCGAACATTGCCGCGGCGCGGGCCAGCGCGGCGATGGTCAGCCCGTTCCACCCGGCGATGATCTTGTCGTCGCGGTGGGGGTGAATGCGCCCTTTGCGCGCCTCGAAGAGGCGGCGGCGCCCTTCGGCCAAAAGTTCGCTGAGATCGTCGAGCTTCACCCCGGCCCGCTCGGCCAGCACGGCGAGATCGTCCTTCAGGTGCGGGATGCTCTTCCCTTCGAAGTTTCCCCCCTCGGTGATGCCGTAGCTGCGGCAGAAGACCGCGGCGAGCTCGGCGCCGAGCACCTCTTCGACCTGCTGCGGCGTCCAGACGTAGAACGTCCCTTCGGCCCCTTCGGAGTCGGCGTCCTCCCCGCAGCAAAAGCCCCCTTCCGGCCCGGCGAGGTCGCGTCGCACGTAGGCGAGGATCTCGCGCGCCGACTGCCCGAAGAAGTCGTCCCCGCTCACCTGCCAGGCGTCGAGAAAGGCGAGCGCGCTGAGCGCCTGGTCGTAGAGCATCTTTTCGAAGTGCGGCACCAGCCACTGCGCGTCGACCGAGTAGCGGTGGAGCCCGAAGCCGAGTTGGTCGTAGATCCCCCCGAGGCGCATCGCCTGCAGCGTGCGAAGGGCCATGTCGCGAGGGGGCTCTTCGCCGGTGCGCTCGGCAAAGCGAAAAAGGAAGGAGAGGCTATGGGGCGTCGGGAACTTCGGCGCGTCGCCGAAGCCTGCGTTGGGGTGGTCGAAGCTCTCTTGAAAGCTTTGGCAGGCGCCGCGCAGGGGGGCGTCGCTCAGAGGCGTGTCGGCGACCTCTTCCCGCAGGAGGCGCCGAAGGGCGCTCTCGACCTCGTCGCCGCTTTGGACGAAGCGGCTGCGGTCGCTCTTCCACAGCTGCGCAACTTTCTCCAGCAGGGGGATGAGACCGGGCATTCCGGCGCGTCCGCTGGTCGGCAGGTAGGTGGCCGCGAAGAACGGCTTGGCGTCGGGGGTCAGCAGCAGGTTCAGCGGCCACCCTCCCGATCCGGTCATCATCTGGCAGACGGTCATGTAGGTGGTGTCGACGTCGGGGCGCTCCTCCCGGTCGACCTTGACGGCGACGAAATCGCGGTTGAGGATGCGGGAGACTTCCTCGCTCTCGAAGGACTCGTGAGCCATGACGTGGCACCAATGGCAGGTCGAGTAGCCAATGGAGACGAAGACCGGTCGATCCTCGGCGCGGGCGCGCTCGAACGCCTCATCTCCCCAGGGATGCCAGTCGATGGGGTTCTCGGCGTGCTGCAGCAGATAGGGGCTCTTTTCGAAGATCAGCCGGTTGAAGTCGGGGCCGCCGTCGGAGGGCAGCGCGCTGGTGTCGATGCGCGAGAGACGGCGAACGACGTCGTCGCGGGGGGAGTCGCCGGACATGGGAGCTCCTTGAGTGGAGGGTTTTCCTTAAACAGTATCACGGGGGGAGTGTGGGACAAGGAAGGCAGGGGGGGAACGGCGGGCAAAAAAATGCCCCGTGAAGGAGGGGGGATCACGGGGCGAAACTCCCGACCTGAGCCGGGAAAAAACTTTTGGGTGTTTATATGATGAATCGTCGTTTGAGACAAGAGAAAATTCAAAAAAGAACCCCGCACTCGGAGGGGGGGGAGAGTACGGGGTTCGTCTGAGGCCTTGCGACCGTCAGATGGCTTAACAGTACACGCACCGCGCCGTGATTGCAAGAGAAAAAAGCGTGGCGGGCGAAATGATCGCGCCGCCACGCTGTGTCAGGGGCGCTCGTTGACGGCGCGCAGCGGCTCCTGCGTTTCGGCGGGGCGGGGCGGATTGCGGTAGACGTAGCTCTCGCCGAGGTAGTTCTTCAGTACCACGTTCTCGCCTAGGTTCTGCAGGTAGTCGGGCAGAAGGGGGATCTTGCCGCCGCCGCCGGGGGCGTCGATGACGTAGGCCGGCGAAGCCATCCCCGAGGTGTGCCCCCGCAGGGCGCGCACGATCTCGAGCCCTTCCTCCACGCTGGTGCGGAAGTGATCGGTCCCCTTCACCATATCGGCCTGGTAGATGTAGTACGGCTTGACGCGGATGGCCAGAAGCTTCTGCATCAGGCGCTTCATCGTCGCCGCGTCGTCGTTGACGCCGCGCAGCAGCACCGTCTGGTTCCCCAGCGGTATCCCGGCATCGGCCAGCCGCGCGCAGGCGCGCGACGAGCTCTCGGTGATCTCGTCGGGGTGGTTGAAGTGGGTGTTGATGTACAGGG
The DNA here is from genome assembly GCA_050485365.1 of Desulfuromonadales bacterium. GTDB lineage: Bacteria > Desulfobacterota > Desulfuromonadia > Desulfuromonadales > JACZKF01 > JARFUG01. The sequence continues at coordinate 9,567 of JBJHBH010000037.1, forward strand.
GGTGATGACGCCTGAGCATCTTCACCAGAGCCGGGGTGATGCGCTGGGGCAGCACCACCGGAACGCGGGTGCCGATGCGGATGATCTCCACCGTGGGGATCGCCCGAAGGGCCTTGAGGATCGCGTCGAGGCGCTCGTCGGCCAGCAGCAGCGGATCGCCGCCGGAGAGGATGACGTCGCGGATCTCGGGCCTGCTGCGGATGTAGGCGAGCCCCTCCTCGATCGATCGGTTGGTGATCGCCATCTCTTCGCCCCCCACCTTGCGCTTTCGGGTGCAGAAGCGGCAATACATGGCGCACTCGGAGGCGACCAGAAAGAGGACGCGGTCGGGGTAGCGGTGCACCAGGTTGGGGACGGGGCTCTGATTCTCCTCCTCCAGCGGGTCTTCGGGGCAGGTCAGGTCGGTCAGCTCTTCGGCGCCCGGGACGGCCTGGCGCCAGATCGGGTCGCCCGCCGAACGGATCAGGCCGAGATAGTACGGATTGACGCGCATGGGGTAGCGCTCGGCCACCTCTTCAAGGGGGCGCGGATCGATCCCGAAACGACGGGTGAGGTCGGCGGGGCGGGTGATGCTCGCCTGCAGCAGTTTCTGCCACGTTTCCATCCTCTTCAGCTCTCCTTGTCCTGTTGAAAGCGTTTACTTGTCTGCGTCGGTGTAGAAGGGTCTCGCGCCCCCCGCTCCGAGGGACGCATGAACCCATCCCTGGGGCTTGGCCGGCGCCATCCGGGCGCCGGACACCCGCTGTGCTGGAGCCCCGAGACCCTGAATCGAACAGGTGTCAAAAACGTTTGACGTATGTGATGCGGTCGTCGCCGGGGCGGTAGAAGTCGCGGATTCGGGACTCCTCGACGTAGCCGGCACGGTCGTAGAAGGTGCGGGTCTTGCTGTAGCTCCCCTGCGAGGAGGTCTCCAGGCAGACCATCCGCGCGCCGCGGGCGCGGGCGTCGGCTTCGGCGTGTTCGATCAGGCGGCGGCCGAAACCGCTGCCGTGCAGCGCGGGGTCGGTGGCGATCCAGTAGATGTCGAAGGTCCCCTGCGTGAGGGGAACCGGGCCGTACAGAACGTACCCGGCGACGCGCCCCTGCTGTTCGGCGATGGCGACGTGGTAGTCGCTCTGCGCCGGGTTATCTAGAACGATCTGCAGCAACTCCAGGGCGCAGTCGATCTCCACCGCAGTGAATGCCCCGGTCTGATGAAGAATGCGGGTGAGCTCCGGTATGTGTCGGGATTCAAGAGGTCGCATGGGTGTTCTCCCTGCGCTTGTCCGCCATCTGGACGATGCGCTCGATGAGCTCGGTGTAGCCGATCCCCCCGGCCCGCGCCGCTCGCGCAAGCCCCGCATCAGGGGAGATGTCGGGGTTGGCGTTGACCTCCAGAATGCATGGGACGCCGCCGCGCATCCGGATGTCGACCCGGGCGTAGTCGCGGCATCCCAGCAGCTTGCAGGCGCGAAGGGCCGTGTCGCGCAGCAGCAGATCCTCCTTCGCGCGCAGCGGCGCCGGGCACAGGGGCTGGGTCTTTTGATACTCGGGCGAGTCGTCGCGCCATTTGCCGTCGTAGCTGACGATGGGGCGGGCGAGCCCTTTGCCGAAGCGGATCTCCGAAAGGGGGAGCGTCTCGAAGGGGGAGGAGCCGATGAGCGCGGCGTTGAATTCGCGCCCGTCGATGAACTCCTCCACCAGCGCGTCCTGGCGGTAGGTGGCGTGAATGTAGCGGATGCGCGCGTGCAGCGCCTCCTCGGTCTCGACGATGCTCTCGGCGGTGATGCCGAGGGAGGCGTCCTCGAAGCGCGGCTTGACGAAGAGGGGGCGGCGGCTCGGGTCGAGGGAGCCGGGGAGCGCCTCACCGAGGCGGGCGACGGCATATTCGGGGGTCGGCAGGTTGTGGCGCACCAGCAGATCCTTGGTGCGCACCTTGTCCTGGGTGAGGCCGAGGCACAAGGGGGGGGCGCCGGTGTAGGTGAGGCCGAGAAGCTCCAGCAGCGCCGCGACGTGCATCTCTTTGGCGCTGTCGCCCCAGAACCCTTCGCACAGATTGAAGACGAGCTCGGGGGCGCAGCGGCGCAGATCGCCCACGAAGGTCTCGACGTCGTCGCACAGCGCAATGAGCTGCGGCTCGTGGCCGAGCTCACGCAGCGCCCTGGCGACGGCGAGCGCTTCGTGCTCTGCCCCTTCCTCCGAAATGCGGTCGGCGGCTTCTCCGCGGCGCAGGACGGGGGCGGCGCGGTTAAAGGCGACGGCGATTTTCATCGACTTCCCCCTCGTACAGCCCCAGCCGCTCGGCGGCCGCGTCGACCACGTTCAGGATCAACTCATCGTAAGAGAGACCGGCGGCCCGCGCCGCCTTCGGAAAGCAGCTGTTCTGCTCCGGGCGCGGCAGGATGCCGGGGAGGGGGTTGAGCTCGATGACCTGCGGCAGGCCGCGCTGGTCGAGCCGCACGTCGATGCGGCACCAGTCGCGGCACCCCAGGGCGCGAAACGCCTGCTTGCAGATCTCCTCGATCCGGCGCGCCAAAAGGGGCTCAAGCGAAGCGGGGCAGGAGAAAATCTCCAGCGGATTCTCCTCGGTGTCCCAGATCCATTTGGCCTCGTACGAGTAGATGGGGCTCACCCCGGCGGGGAGGGCGCCGAGGTTGATCTCCACGATGGGGAGGGCTTGCAGCGAATCGCCGTTTCCGAGCAGCGCCACGGTGAACTCGCGCCCCGGGAGGAACTCCTCCACCAGCGCCGGCTGTCCATAGGTGGCAAGGACCCACTCGATCTGTCGCACCAGGGCGCGGCGGTCGCGCACCAGCGCCTTGTCGGTCACCCCCTTGCTCGAGCCTTCGAGGATCGGCTTCACCATGAGAGGGTAGCGAAGCCGCGAGGGGATCTGCAGCAGGCTCTCGACGACGAAGAAGCTGGGGGTGGGGACGCCGTGCCAGGTGAGGATCTCCTTGGTGCGGCGCTTGTCGAGGCAGATGCCCAGGGTGACGGGGTCGCTGCCGGTGTAGGGCAGGGCGAGCATGTCGAGCACGGCGGGGATCTGCGCCTCGCGGCTGCTCCCCAGCAGCCCTTCGGCCATGTTGAAGACGAGATCGGGCCTCAGCGCACGAAAGGTGCCGAAGGCGTCGAGATCGGCCTCGACCAGGGTCACGCGATGGCGACGAGCCAGGGCGGCTTCCACGGCCCGAATGGTGTGGATGTCGTCCCATTCGGCGTAGAGGTCTTCGGTGCTTGCGGGTGTGAGTGCGGGCAGAGCGGGCGATCCGTGCTCGCAGGCGGAATCGCGCCTCAGATTGAAGGCGAGAGCGACGTGCATATTGAACCCCTTTTTGAAAGCCTGTTGACGAGAGAGATTCCCCGGCGGGGACGGCGGAAGGGTCCTTTCGGTGCGGGGCAGGCGGCTATAAAAAGGGGTCGCTTTTTATGCTGTCACGTGTAGGCGTGCCCGCACCGGAACGCTTCCGTTAATCGCTTCTTTACTCCCCTTTGAAGTCTGGTGTCAACGGGAAAAAATCGGCGGAAAAAACAGTTGAAAAGTCAAGGTGTTGAATTGAATCGGCAGGCGCTGATCGGAGGGCTTTTCGGAAAAAACGCAATCGGTCCGTCGACAGGGCCACCGGGGGATTTCTCTGTTTACTCCCCCGGCGCCCTTTTGCTACAATTTTCGGGTTTGTCCCGGGCGTCTCCGAGGAAGCCTCCATGCATGAAAACCGATCGCCGACACTGTGCCTCGACGGGCCGGCCGTGCGCCGCATCCGCGAGGAGAAAAAGCTCACCCAGCTCTACGTCGCCAAGGTCGTCGGCGTAACGACCGACACCATTTCGCGCTGGGAGAACAACCGCTATCCCACCGTCAAGCGCGAAAACGTCCTCAAGCTCGCCGAAGCTCTCGAAGTCCCTCTCGACGAGGTGTTGCGCAAGGCCGAGCCCTCTTCCGACGAGGAGTCTTCCCCCGATCCCGTTCCTTCCGCAGCCAAGCCGTCGCGATCCTTCGTTCTGGGCGCATCGGCGCTGGCGCTCGTGGTGCTGCTGCTGTTCGGCGGCTATTGGCTGATGCACGACAGGGCGGCGCCAGATGCCGAGGTCTTCGCCCGGCGCGTCGTCCCCAACTACGCGGCTCCGGGGAGCCTCGTCCCGGTGAGGATCCGTCTCGATGTCGCCGGCGAGGCCCGCGGGCTCATCGTGCGCGAGAGCTTCCCGCCTGGGTGGACCCTCGTCGAAGCGGATCCGGTCGCCTCGAGCTACGACGGCGCCGAGGGGACGGTCCGCTGGATCCTGCGCCCGGCGGAGACAGGCCGGACCATCTCCTATCTGGTGCGCGTCTCGCCCGAGGCGCAGCTGGGCGAGACGGCCCCCTTCAGCGGAGACGTCGTGGTCCACCCCGACGGGCGCGGCACCCGGTTCCCCGTAGGCGGAGGGCGGCGCCTGGAGGTTGCGCCCCGCATCTGGGCCGACACCGACGGCGACGGCGTCGTCGACGACGCCGAGATGCTGGAAGCTTCGGAGACCTTCGACGAAATGGAGGGGATCTCGCTGGACTGGTCTCTGCTCGAAACGCTCTGGGACGCCGGCCGATATCGATGGGATCCGCAGACCCAGGAGTTCCACCCCGTCTACCGGGATTGAGGCGGGCGGGGCAGCTTTCTGCCAAAGGGTCTCGGGACGTCCGCGCCCTTCTCACGGCTTCCGAATGCAGAGCAGGGAGCAAGCGGCCTCCGCAAAAGCGCGCCCTTTTTCTCCCCCTTTCACCGCCTGCTGAAACACGTCGAAAAATGGATTCACAGACGGGCTTTCATGTGAATTAATCCAGGATTTTCAATGCCCTGTCTCATTGTATTCTGTATACAAAAAAAGGGTTGAAAAACGGTTTCCCTCCTGTTATTCTCCACAGCGGTTAAATTACTCTTAGAAGGGATGGTGGCTATGCAATGGTACAAATCATCACTCGGTAAGAAGTACGTCATGGCTGTGACGGGCCTGATCATGGTTCTGTTCGTCATCGCCCACATGTTCGGCAACTTCACCATTTTCGGTGGTCCGGACGGCATCAATGCCTATGCGGAGGGGCTTCGGGCCATTCCGCCGCTTCTTTGGGCCTTTCGTTTGGTGATGCTGGCGGTGTTTCTGATCCACATCTACATGGGGATCAGCCTCTACCTGGCCAACAAGGCCGCCCGGCCGAGCGAGTATGCGATGAAGAGAAACGAGCGCACCTCCTTCTCGGCCCGGACGATGATCTGGACAGGGGTGATTCTCGGCGCTTTCGTCGTCTTCCATGTGTTGCACTTCACGGTGCACGCCTTCAATCCGTACTACGCCACCCTCGTCGACGCCGCCCAACGCCACGATGCGTACCGCATGGTCGTCATGGGGTTCCAGTCGTTCCCGATGACCCTCCTCTACATCGCCGCCATGGTCGTACTGCTGCTGCACCTGGCCCACGGGGTTCAGAGCTTCTTCCAGTCTTTGGGGGCAACCAATGATGCGACTCTCCCCACGCTCGAAAAAGGCGGCCGCGGGTTTGCTGTTGTCATCCTTCTCGGTTTCGTCATCATCCCCATCACGATCTTCTTCGGCGTGATCGGCCTTTAAGGAGTTACGACTGTGATACTTGATGGAAAATGTCCTACCGGACCAATTGAGACGTCCTGGGACCGGCATCGTTTCGACATGAAGCTGGTCAATCCCGCCAACAAGCGCAAATTCAAGGTCCTCGTCGTCGGGACGGGTCTGGCCGGCGGTGCAGCCGCCGCCTCCCTCGGCGAGCTCGGCTACAACGTCGAGGCGTTCTGTTATCAGGACAGCGCCCGCCGCGCCCACAGCATCGCCGCCCAGGGGGGGATCAACGCCGCCAAGAACTACCCCAACGACGGCGACAGCATCTACCGCCTCTTCTACGACACCATCAAGGGCGGTGACTTCCGCGCCCGTGAGGCCGACGTGTGGCGTCTGGCCCAGGTGAGCAACAACATCATCGACCAGTGCGTCGCTCAGGGCGTCCCCTTCGCCCGTGACTACGCAGGCTACCTCGACAACCGCTCCTTCGGCGGCGCGCAGGTCTCTCGTACCTTCTACGCCCGCGGCCAGACCGGCCAGCAGCTCCTGCTCGGCGCCTACCAGGCGCTCTCCCGCCAGGTTCAGGCCGGCAGCGTCAAGCTCTACACCCGCCGCGAGATGCTCGACCTGGTCGTCGTCGACGGCGAGGCCAAAGGGATCACCTGCCGCAATCTGGTGACCGGCGCCATCGAGTCGTACTGGGGCGACGCCGTCGTTCTGTGCACCGGCGGTTACGTCAACGTCTTCTATCTCTCCACCAACGCCATGGGGTGCAGCGTCACCGCCGGCTGGCGCGCCGCCAAAAAGGGCGCCTACTTCGCCAACCCCTGCTACACCCAGATCCACCCCACCTGCATCCCCCAGTCGGGCGACCACCAGTCCAAGCTGACGCTGATGTCCGAGTCGCTGCGCAACGACGGGCGCTGCTGGGTTCCCAAGCGCAAGGAAGACTGCGACAAGCCCGCTTCGCAGATTCCCGAGCAGGATCGCGACTACTACCTGGAGCGCAAGTACCCCTCCTTCGGCAACCTGGCTCCCCGCGACATCGCGTCGCGCGCCGCCAAGGAGCAGTGCGACGACGAGCGCGGCGTCGGTCCCGGCAAGCGCGGCGTCTTCCTCGACTTCGCCGATTCGATCAAGCGCCTCGGCGAAGACAAGATCCGCGAGCGCTACGGGAACCTTTTCGACATGTACGAAAAGATCACCGACGAGAGCGGCTACAAGCAGCCGATGCGCATCTACCCCGCCCCCCACTATTCGATGGGCGGCCTGTGGGTCGACTACAACTGCATGAGCAACGTCCCCGGCCTCTTCGTGCTGGGCGAAGCCAACTTCTCGGTGCACGGCGCCAACCGCCTCGGCGCCTCGGCGCTGATGCAGGGTCTGGCCGACGGCTACTTTGTCATCCCCAACACCATCGCCAACTACCTCGCCCGCATCACCCCCGGCAAGGTGAAGGACGATCACCCCGAGTTCGCCCGCTCCCGCGAGGAGATCAAGGGCGAGATGGACAAGCTCCTCTCCATCAAGGGGAAGAAGACCGTCTCGGAGCTCCACCGCGAGCTCGGCAGGATCATGTGGAACAACGCCGGCATGGCACGCAGCGAGCAGAGCCTCAAGGAGGCGATCAAACGCATTCCCGAGCTGCGCGAGGAGTTCTGGAACAACGCCAACGTCACCGGCGGTCCCGGAACGACCAACCAGCAACTCGAGAACGCATGGCGTCTCGCCGACTTCCTCGAGTTCGCCGAGCTCTTTGCAAAGGATGCCCTGCATCGCAAGGAATCGTGCGGCGGCCACTTCCGCGTCGAGTATCAGAGCGAAGACGGCGAGGCGATGCGTGACGACGAGAACTTCTGCTACGCGGCCGCCTGGGAATTCAAAGGTCTCGACAAGGAGCCTGAGCTGCACAAAGAGCCTTTGAAATTCGAAAACGTGCAACTTGCCGTAAGGAGTTACAAATAATGAATCTGACTCTCTATGTCTGGCGACAGAAGGGGCCGAAGGAGAAAGGCTCCCTGGAACGGTACGATGCCAAGAACGTCAGCCCCGACTCGTCGTTCCTCGAGATGCTCGATGAGGTCAACGAGGATCTGATCAAGAGCGGCAAGGACCCCATCGTTTTCGATCACGACTGCCGCGAGGGGATCTGCGGCATGTGCTCGCAGATGATCAACGGCATCGCCCACGGGCCCGATACCGAGATCACCGTCTGCCAGCTGCACATGCGCAAATTCAAGGACGGCGACTCCATCTATATCGAGCCTTGGAGAGCCAAGGCGTTTCCGCTCATCTCCGACCTCATGGTCGACCGCAGCGCCTTCGACCGCATCATCGAGTCCTACGGCTACACCTCGGCGCACACCGGCGGTGTGCCCGACGGAAACGCCATCCCCGTCTCGAAGGTCAAAGCCGACATCGCCATGGACGCCGCCGCCTGCATCGGCTGCGGAGCCTGCGTCGCGGCTTGCCCCAACGCCTCGGCCATGCTCTTCGTCTCGGCCAAGGTTTCGCACCTCGGCGTTCTGCCGCAGGGCGAAGTCGAGGCCGCCCGCCGCGTCAAGGCGATGGTCTCGCAGATGGACGCCGAGGGGTTCGGAAACTGCACCAACCACTACGAGTGCGAAGCGGCCTGCCCCAAGGGGATCAAGGTCACCTTCATCTCCCGCATGAACCGCGAGCTTCTCAAGGCCATCCCCCAGGTCGAGAAGAAGGCCGCCGCGGGCGGATTCTAGAAACGACTTCAATGCTGTGAAGATGACGGGGCGGCCGACGGGCCGCCCCTTTTTTGTGGGGTCGACGAGCCGTTGGATAGGCAAGAGGTCCTGATTCGAGGCGCACGAACGCCGTGCGGTGTCGCAGAAGGTAACCGTTCAGCATGGGGTCCCAACTCCCATGCCAAGGGACGCTTTTCGCCGTCCATGGGCGCTTGACTGGCGCCGTCCATGGCGCCAGACACCCTTGTCATGTGAGCCGCGACCCCACAAGGTGAATTGATACCGCAGAAGAATGATGCGCAGGGTAGGGGGAGGGAAGAATTACTTGGTGCGACTCACGACGTAGTCGGCGAGCTCGAAGAGCGCCTCTTTGGCGGGGGAGGGGGGGAAGTCGGAGAGCTTGGCCTTGGCACCCTCCACCAGTTCCTTGGCGCGGCGGCGGGTGTAGCCGATGCCGTCGGCACGCTCGATGAGAGCGATGACGGCCTCGAGGTCGCCGTCCTCCAACTCATCCTTCTCGAGGATGGCGGCGACGTTCTCACGGTCCTGCTCGGAGCCGCGGCGCAGCGCCTGGATCAGTGGAAGGGTGACCTTCCCCTCGGCGAGATCGTGCCCCTTGGCCTTGCCGAATTCGCTCTGATCGGCGACATAGTCGAGGGAGTCGTCCATGAACTGGAAGGCGATCCCCAGATCCATGCCGAACTCGGCCAGGGCCGACTCGTGCTGCGCGTCGACGCCGCCGAGGATGCCGCCGCACTGGCAGGCGGCGGCGATAAGGACGGCGGTCTTGTTGCGCACCACCGTCATGTAACTCTCTTCGTCGAGGTCGACGTCGCAGGTGTTGATGAGCTGCTGAACCTCCCCTTCGGCCATCATGGTGGTGGCGTCGGAGAGAGCCCGCAAGATGTTGAGATCGCCTGCGCGAACCATGAGGGAGAACGATTTGGCGAAGAGAAAGTCGCCGACGAGAACCGACGCCTCATTCCCCCAGACGGTGTTGGCCGAGGCGTTGCCGCGGCGCAGAACGGCGCCGTCGACGACGTCGTCGTGAAGAAGGGTTGCGGTGTGGATGAACTCGACGACGCTCGCGATGCCGATGTGGGCGTCGCCCTGGTAGCCGGCCATCCGGGCGCACAGCAGCAGGAGCATGGGGCGGATGCGCTTACCGCCGCTGGCAAGGACGTACTCGCCGACTTTACGGATGAGGTACACCTCGGAGTCGAGGTCTTTTTTGAACTGCGCTTCGACCCTGGTGAGGTCGTGATTGAGTAGTTCCAGCGACTTTTGCATCGGCTCGCAAACAGCTCCTAAAGCGGGTAATCCAGCGTATCCTAAAGAATCGAGGGGACCCTGTCAAAGAGTTTTTCGCCCCGATACGGCGAATCCTTCTGTACGTTCGCGGGGATGGCTCTTTTCATCCGGTCGCCTCTGCTGCTATAATCGCCCCCATGTCGCGTCTGAATCTTCATCGCAAAGTCCTTTACGCCTTCTGGGCACTCTCCCTCATCCCCCTTGCGGTTCTGGCTCTGAACTCCACTCAGAAGCTTCGAGCGGTCGAGACGCTGTTGCGCGAGAGCGCCACCGAGGCCCTCGACAACCAGGCGGCGAGCGCCCTGGAGCTTCGTGCCGAGATGGTGGCGATGGAGGCGGCCGACTTTCTCCGCCGCGTCGAAGGGGACCTGCACAACCTTGCCCTTCTGCCCGCCGATGCACAGACGTTCCTGACTTTCAGCGCCCATCACCGTCGGCAGCTCTGGTACCGGGGGGGGACCGACGATGCGATGGTCGAGATCCGCGAAATGGCGCCGCTCTACTCTGAAATCGCCTTCGTCGGCGTCGACGGGCGCGAACGGGTCCGCATTGTCGATGAGCGCATCAGCGACGAGCTGCGCGACGTTTCGGACCCCGCCAACACCACCTACCGCACCGAGGTTTACTTCCGGGAGGCGATGAATCTCCCTCCCGACCGGATCTACGTCTCGCACGTGACCGGGTGGCATGTGAGCATGGAGGATCAGCTGCGCGGAGCGCCCTCACCCGAGGCGACCGTCGAGGGGGCCTCCTTCGAGGGGGTGGTGCGCTTCGCCAAGGCGGTGCGCGACGCCGCCGGAGAGGTCCTCGGCGTCCTCGTCCTCTCCCTCGACCACCGGCACCTGATGGAGTTCACCCAGCACATCCACTCTACCGACGAGCGCTTCGTCGTCTTCCCCGTCTATGCCGACGGCAACTACGCATTCATGTTCGACGACGAAGGGTGGATCGTCACGCACCCCAAGTACTGGAACATCCGCGGGCTCGACCAAGACGGCGTCCTCGTCCCCCCCTACACCTCCGAGTCCGCCCCCGAGAAGATCGAACGGGGGATCATCCCCTACAATCTCCTCTACGCCGATTTCATCCACCCCAACTACCCGGTGGCGGCCGAGGCGGTTTTGAGGGGAGAGACCGGCGTCGTCGACGTCACCAACGTCGGGGGGTCCCAGAAGATCATGGCCTATTCTCCCATCTTCTACGACGGGGGGCGCTACGGCGACAGAGGGATTTTCGGCGGGATCACCATCGGCGCCGAGCTTCAGGTCTTTCACCGCCCCGCCCTGGAGGCCTCCGCCCTCATCCGCAAGGAATTCACCCGCTTCGCCAGCCAGACCTGGCTTCTCATCACCGCGACGGGGCTCCTCGTCTTTCTCGCGGCCTGGCGTCTGGCCAGCGGAATCTCCGGCCCTCTGCAGAACCTCATCGCGGGGACTCAGGACATGGCCCGCGGAAAGCTCCACACACGGGTGCAGGTGACCTCCAAGGACGAGGTGGGGGAGCTCGCCGCCTCATTCAACGCCATGGCCGACGAGCTTCGCGACCGCAGGGAGAGGCTTCTGCGAAGCCTAGAGGCCCAATGGCGCTCGCGCAGGGAGATTCTTCGGGAGCGCAATTTCAAGGAGACGGTCTTCGAGAACATCGAGACGGGGATCCTGATCTTGAACGAATCGTTCGAGGTCGTCTCCTCCAACGGACCCGCGCGACGTATCCTCGATCTCCCCTCGACGATACGGCAGGGCCCGATCAGCGATCTGCTCGCCCACTGGCCTGAAGCCCTGGAGGCGCTGAAGGAGGCCCCCGCCGCCGCCACCGCCGAGCGCTGGAGCCGCTACGTCCCGGCGGAGCGCGCGGGCAAGGTCATCACCTTCCGTCTGGCCCTTCTCCCTCTCGCGTCGGGGGAGGGGGGGCGCATTTTGACCATCGAGGATCTGACCGAGCGGGTGAATCTGCGCCAGAGCATGGAGCGCATGGAGCGCCTCGCCTCTCTGGGGCGCCTCTCGGCGGGGATCGCCCACGAGGTGCGCAATCCCCTCACGGGGGTCAGCCTCCTGCTCGACGAGCTGCACGACCGCCTGTTGGCGCAGCCCGCCGATCAGGCCCTCATCCGCCGCGCCCTGCAGGAGATCGAGCGCCTGGAAGGGCTCGTCAACGAGCTTCTCAACTTCGCCTCCCTGCCCCGCTCCCCCCTTACCCACGGCGACCTGAACGGGGTGCTGCAGGACACCCTCTTTTTGGTGAAGAAGCAGTGCGAGCGCTCGGGGATCGCCCTGGTCACCGAGATCGAGGAGGGGCTGCCGACCTTTCCGCTGGGGCCGTCGCGGCTGAAGCAGGCCGTCTTCAACCTCATCACCAACGCCCTCGACGCGATGCCCAAAGGGGGCGCCCTCACCATCGGCGCCGCGGTGCGCGGCGACCAGATCGAGGTGCGCTTCGCGGACACCGGCGAGGGTATCCCGACCGAGCGCCTCCCCCTCATCTTCGAGCCGTTCTACACCAGCAAGGACGGCGGGACGGGGCTCGGCCTCTCCATCACTCATAACATCATCTCCGAGCACGGCGGACGCATCGACGTCGAGAGCCGTCTCGGCGAGGGGACGACATTCATCCTTCGCTTCCCCCTGGCGACCACGGGCGAGGTGTAATATGTTCTGGAAGTAACTGTTCAGCATGGGGTCCCACCTCCCATGCCAAGGGACGCTTTTCGCCGTCCATGGCCGCTTGACTGGCGCCGTCCATGGCGCCAGACACCCTTGTCATGTGAGCCGCGACCCCACAAGGTGAATAGATACTTCTGGAATTCCTTTTCATTGCAGCGGGGAGCGTTATGGACAAGATCCTGATCGTCGACGATGAAGCCTTCATTCGCGAGAACCTCGAACGCATTCTGGCCGAGGACGGTTTTCGCCCTTTCTCCGTCGACAACGAAGAGGCCGCCGTACAGATGATCGCCGAGGAGGAGATCGACCTCGTCCTGCTCGATCTCAACCTCGGCAACCGCAGCGGACTCGATGTGCTGCGCTCTATCCGCGAGATCGACCCCGACCTGCTCGTCATCATCATCACCGGCTACGGGACGGTCGAGAGCGCCGTCGAGGCGCTCAAGATGGGGGCCTACGACTACATCAAGAAGCCCTTCAAGGCCGACGCCATTCATCTCATCGTGCGCCTCGCCCTCGAAACCCAGAGCCTTCGGCGCGAGGTGCGCAGCCTGCGCCGCGCCGGCAAGGAGAAGGATCTGCCGAGCGCCGCGGACATGGTCGGCACCAGTCCGCAGCTGCTGCAGGTCTATCGGCAGATCCGCGAGGTGGCCAAGCACGAGACCGCCACCGTCCTCATCACCGGCGAGAGCGGCACCGGCAAGGAGCTCGTCGCCCGCGCCATCCACAATCTCTCCCCCCGCAAGGCCCGCCCCCTCATCGAGATCAACTGCGGCTCGCTGCCGTTCAATCTGCTCGAAAGCGAGCTCTTCGGCCACGAGCGCGGCGCCTTCACCGACGCCAAGACCCGCAAGATCGGCCTTCTGGAGGAGGCGAGCAGCGGCTCCATCTTCCTCGACGAGATCGGTGAGATGGACCTCAACCTGCAGGTCAAGTTTCTGCGCGTGCTCGAGGACCGCAAGATCCGCCGCCTGGGCGGCACGCGCAATATCGACATCGACGTGCGGGTGATCGCCGCGACCAACCGCAACCTGCGCGAAGCCATCGACGAGAAGGTCTTTCGCGAAGACCTCTTCTACCGGCTGAACGTCTTTCCCATACATATCCCGCCGTTGCGGGAGCGCCGCGAAGACATCCCTCCTCTGCTCGATTACTTCCTCAAGCGCTTCAGCCGCGAATTCGGCAAAGAGAAGCGCGAAGTCTCCCGCGAGGCGCTCGATCTGCTCATGCGCTATCACTGGCCCGGAAACGTGCGCGAGCTGCGCAACCTGGTCGAGCGCATCTGCATCATGACCAGCGCCGAGATCATCCGCCCCGAGCATCTGCCGCGCGAGATCTGGGGGGAGTCCCCCCGCAAGGAGGCGGCCTTCTCCTTCGAGATCCCCCCCGAGGGGATCGTCCTCGAAGAGGTCGTCGGGCGCATCGAGAAGGACCTCATCGTCAAGGCCGTGTCCGTCACCGGCGGCAACGTCGCAAAGACCGCACGGCTGCTCAACATCCCCCGCGGGACGCTGCGCTACAAGCTCGAGAAGTACGACATCGAGATGAACGACTGAGTGCGTCCGCAACGCCGCAGGATCTTTGCACTATGATCATGATGATCCTCTCCATCCCCCTGGCGCTGCTGTGCTTCTACCTCGCCTTTCTCACCTGGCGGCGCAGCTTTCACCGCCACGCCCTGGTGCTCGCCTTCTTCGGCGCCTTCTTCCTCGCCGTCGCCCTGATCTCCGGCGTCCTCACCGCCGTGGGATATCTCTCCTTGCGGGTCTGAGCCCCGCCCCCGCTACAGCTGTATTTACTCACCTTGTCTGGGGTCGAGGCTCTCATGACAAGGGAGTCCGGCGCCATGGACGGCGAAAAGCGTCCCCAGACATGGGAGTTGGGACCCCATACTGAACGGTTAAGAAAATTCAACCATAAGCACTTGCATCCGGAAAAAGGATTGCCTATAATATTAAAACCTTCTATTTAAACAAAACTAAAGTCATTGTTTGCTCGTCCGGGAGGTCGTCGTTCGGTGGGTCTGTTCGCTTCGAAGACAAAGAATCGGGTCGGCTGGATTCGAGGCGCGGCGATCGCGTTCCTCGTCATTACGCTGCAGGCGAGCGGGGCTGACTCATCCGAGGGGCTTCAGGAGCTGATTTCGGCTCTCCCCGAGTACGAGACCCGCGGCGAGTGGTTCGCCCTTTTGCACGCGAGCGAGCGCATCCTCGAAGCCGATCCCGATAACGGCGAGGCGTTGCGGGGACGCATCGTCGCGGCGGACGCCTTGGGAGCTCCGTTCGTAGCGGGCGAGCTGGCGCTGGCGGCTCCGCACGTCCTTCGTGAAGCCGATTGGCATCGCCTGCGCGGGCATCAGGGGGCGCTGGCCGTGCGGTGGGGGAGGATCTACGTCGAGGATCCCGCAGAGCGTTTTACGGGGACCGACCGGGCGTTGGAGATTCTGGAGGGGAATCTGCGCATCCTCGAAGGGGGAGGGGCGGCCGATGCGCCTTTCGAGCGCCAGGCGCTCTTCGATCGGATGGCGGCGCTGCGCGACCGGGTGCGCATGGAGGAGGTCGTCTACGAGTACGAACGCCTTCAGGATGAAGGGATCGAAGCCCCCTACTATGCGCTGAAGGCGGCAGGCGATGCGTATCTCTACCTGCGACGCCCCCACCAGGCGAGGGATCTGTACCTGCAGGCCCTCGAAACCGACCCTGAGCCTTTCGAGACGAGGCTCGCCCTCTTTTATGCATACGTCGAGCTGAGAGACTTTCGGAGGGCTTTTTCGCTGATCGACGAGACCCGCGACCAACTCCCCCCCTGGCGCCACGACGGCGGGCCGCAGCCGGTGCCGGTCTCCGAGCGCACCAACGCCGAGGTGAGCGCCGCGCTGGCGAGGATCTTCGCCGAGCAGCCGGCCAAGGCGCAGTCGCTCCTGGAGGATCTGCACGCCCTCGCCCCTCACAACCGCGACCTGCAGCGCGAGCTCGGCAACCTCTATGCGGTGCGGGGATGGCCGCGCCGCGCAGAAGGGATCTACCGAGCGGGGCTGGCGGCCGAGCCTCGTCACCGCGGGCTGCGCATTGGGCTGGCCCATAGCGCCCTCGACCTGAAGGAGTACGGCATCGCCTCGCCGTTGGTGCGCGAGCTCGCCGACGAGTTTCCGGAGGATCGGGAGGTGCGTCGCCTTGCCCGCTGGTGGGAGAACGGACAGCGGCGCGAACTGCGCCTCGACGCCAACGGCGGGCGAAGTACCGGAACGGAGCTGGGGAGCCGCGACCTCTCCCTCGGGGCGACCTTCTTCTCTTCCCCCTTCGCCGACCACTACCGCTTCTTCCTGAGCGCGGCGGCGGCGCGGGCGCGCTTCCCCGAAGGGGACGAGATCTACCGGCGCGCCGGCGCGGGTGTCGAATATCGCCGTGCGGCGTGGAACGGCTCGGCCGAGCTGACCTACAACGTCGAGGGGGGGCGCGACCTTGGCGCACGCCTCGCGGCGACCCGCCGCTGGGGCGATCATTGGTCCGTGGCCGGATCGGCCGAGCGCTTCAGCGCTCGCACCCCGCTGCGCGCGCTCCGGCACGACATCCGCGCCGACGCAGCCGACCTCGGCGTGATCTACCGCCACAGCGAGTCGCGACGCCTGGAGCTGTGGGGCGGGGTCATGGATTTCAGCGACGGCAATCTGCGGCGCACCCTGTCGGCGCAGATGCGCCAGCGCGTGCTCTCGCGTCCACTCTTCAGCGTCGACGGCGGCATCGATCTGTATGCCTCGGCCAATCGCCGCATCGATACCCCCTATTTCAACCCCGAGCGCGACGCCTCGGCGCTGGCGACTCTCGAAGGCACCCACCGCCTCTATCGCCGCTACGAGCGGGCCTTCAGTCATCGCCTGAGCGTCTCGGCGGGACCGTACCGGCAGAGGGGCTTCGGCACCGTGACGCTCGCCTCAGCGACGTACGAGCACATCTGGGAGTTGGGGGATCGCTTCGATCTCCTTTACGGCGCGAGCCGTCACCGACGCTTCTACGACGGCGAGGGCGAGTACCACAACCGCCTGCATGCCGCCCTCGCCTGGAGGTTCTAGCGATGAGAGCTCGCCTGATCATCTTTCTGGTGGCGCTTTTTATCTCTGTGGCCGCGGGCGCCTCGGCCCAGAGCTTCATCGCCCTGTGCTACCACGGCATCGAGGACCGCGCCGACGACCCGGACGGGATGACCCTCTCCACCGACCGCTTCATCGCCCAGCTCAGCTGGCTGCGCGAGAACGGATACCGCCCCGTCGGCATCGACGACCTCATCGCCGCTCGCGACGGCAAGCGCCCCCTGCCGGACAAGGCGGTCCTTCTGAGCTTCGACGACGGCTTCGCCAACTTCTACACCCGCGTCTTCCCCCTGCTCAAGCTCTTCGACTACCCGGCGGTGCTCGCCCTGGTCGGAGCCTGGATGGATGTGGCCGAAGGGGAGTCGGTCTTCATCGGCGACGAGGCGCTCCCCCGCGAGACGTTCCTCAGCTGGGATCAGGTCAGGGAGATGCAGTCCTCGGGCCTGGTGGAGATCGCCTCCCACTCCTTCGACATGCACCACGGCATCGTCGCCAATCCGCAGGGGAACGAGCAGTTCGCCCTCACGGCGCGGCGCTACGACCCCGACACGCGAAGCTATGAAAGCGATGAAGCGTACCTGCGGCGGATACGCGAGGACATGGCGGCGGGGGCCGCACTGATCGCGCGCGAAACCGGGCAGCGGCCGCGCGTCATCGTCTGGCCCTACGGAAAATACAACCTCCCCGCCCTCCAGTCGGCCGGAGAGCAGGGGATGGAGATCGCCCTCACGCTGGAGAAGGGGGTGAACCGCACCGACGATCTCTCGGCCGTCAGGCGGCTTCTGATCACGGGGGAGACCGAGCTGCCGCACTTCGCCTGGCGCCTTGCCAACCCCGGGCACCGCTCCCCGCGCCGCGTCGTCCACGTCGATCTCGACTACGTCTACGACCCCGATCCACGGGTGAAGGAGGAGAACCTCGGGCGCCTCCTCGACCGGATCAGGGATCTGCAGATCAGCACCGTCTACCTGCAGGCCTTCGCCGACCCCGACGGCGACGGTGTGGCCGACGCGCTCTACTTCCCCAACCGCCACCTGCCGATGCGCGCAGACCTCTTCAACCGCGTCGCCTGGCAGCTTCGCACCCGCGCGCGTGTCGAAGTCTTCGCCTGGATGCCCGTGCTCGGGTTCGACGTGGGGAGGGACGATCTGCGCGTGCGGGCCGTGCGCCCCGAGGGGGAGGAGCCCTTCGACCCCGACGCCTACCGGCGCCTCTCCCCCTTCTCGCCCGAGGCGCGGGCGCTGATCGCGGAGATCTACGAGGATCTGGCCAAGCATGCCGACTTCAACGGCATCCTTTTTCACGACGACGCGATCCTGTCCGACTTCGAGGATGCCCACCCGCAGGCGATGGAGGCGTACCGCCGGGCAGGGTTCCCGCCGTCCATCGAGGCGATCCGCGCCGACGCCGCGCTCAAGGCCCAGTGGAGCCGTTTCAAGACACGTCATCTGGCCGAGTGGACCGACGAGCTCACCGAGACGGTGCGCATCTGGCGCCCCACGGTGAAGACCGCCCGCAACCTGTACGCCCGCCCCGTGCTGGAGCCGCGCAGCGAGGCCTGGACGGCGCAGAGTCTCGACGTCTTCCTCGAACACTACGACTACGCCGCCGTCATGGCGATGCCCTACATGGAGAACGCGCGCCACCCCGAGCGCTGGCTGCGCCGCCTCGTCCAGAGCGTCGCGGGCCACCCCGAGGGGCTGCAGCGCACCGTCTTCGAGCTGCAGAGCGTCGACTGGCGCAAGGGGGGCAAGCCCCTGCCGAGCGAGACCCTCGCGCGGCAGATGCGTCTGCTGCAGAGCCTCGGCGCCCTCAACTACGGCTACTACCCGGACGATTTTCCGGCGGGTCACCCGCGCACCGAGGTGCTGCACGGCGCCTTTTCGCTGCAGACCCACCCCTTCAGGGAGGCGCCATGACGGATTCGGCCATCCAGTGGCTCTTCGGCTTCGTCTTTTACTACCCTCTCTTCATGGCCTATCTGTGGATGATCGGAGCGATCTACTATCATCTGCGCTGGGAGCGCCGCGAGATCTCCCCCCTTCAGGCGCCCCCGCTCGCGCAGAAGCCCCCCGTTTCGATCATCGTTCCGTGCCACAACGAGGGGGAGCAGATCGAGGAGACGATCGAGCACCTCCTCCATCTCGACTACCCGGACTACGAGATCGTCGCCGTCAACGACGGCAGCACCGACGGGACCGGCGAAATCCTCGACGCGCTGGCGCGCCGCCACGAGCGTTTGAGAGTGCTGCACTTCGAGCGCAATCAGGGCAAGGCGATGGGGCTGCGCATGGGGGCGCTGGTGGCGCGCCACGAGTTTCTGGTCTGCATCGACGGCGATGCGCTCCTCGGCCGTCACGCCGTCTCGTGGATGATGCGCCACTTCATCGACGCGCCCAGGGTCGGCGCCGTCACCGGCAACCCCCGCGTGCGCACCCGCTCCACCCTGCTGGGAAAGATCCAGGTCGGAGAGTTCTCCGCCATCCTCGGCCTGATCAAACGCGCCCAGCGGATCTACGGCAGGATTTTCACCGTCTCGGGGGTCGTCTCCGCCTTTCGCCGCTCGGCCCTGCACCACGTCGGATATTGGGATCTGGACATGATCACCGACGACATCGACATCAGCTGGAAGCTGCAGCTCAACCATTGGGACATCCGCTTCGAGCCCAACGCGCTCTGCTGGATCCTGATGCCCGAGACGCTGCGGGGGCTCTGGCGTCAGCGCCTGCGCTGGGCGCAAGGGGGATGCGAGGTGCTGATCCGCTATCTGCCCGATCTCGGGCGCTGGCGCGCGCGCCGGATGTGGCCCGTCTATCTGGAGTACTTCGCCGGCGTTGTGTGGAGCTACGCGATGCTCGTCGTCGCCCTCTTCTTCGTTCTGGGGTGGTTCCTTCCGCTTCCGGAGGGGGTGAAGGGGTGGAGCGTGCTTCCGGCCTGGCCCGGGGTCGTTCTGGGGATGACGTGCATGCTGCAGTTCGCTTTGGGGATGCTCCTCGATTCGCGTTACGAGCGCGGCCTCGCCCGCTACGGATACGTCATGGTGTGGTATCCCCTCGTCTTCTGGCTCATCAACCTTCTGACCACCATCGTCGGCGTCCCCCGGGCGCTGCGCAGGCAGAAGGGGAAGCGGGCGTTGTGGTCGGGCTCCGATCGGGGGATCCGCAGCGAAGGGAGGATCGGATGAGAGAGCTGATCATCGAAAAGCCTCGGCTCCAGAGCCGCACGCAGCGCATCGGCTATCGATTCCTGACCGTGGGCGTCTGGGCGTTCTTTCTCTACCTGGTCCGCCCGCTCTTCACCCTCGTGGCGTGGTTCTTCGGCTTCTCCATCGTCTCCGAAACGATGATTGCCGACGGGGGCGCTCAGGCGCTGCTCGATTCTGCCGGGTGGTACGGCGCCGTCGTCGTCGCCATCGCCGCGGCCCTGGGGGGATGGTCGCTGGTGAATTATTGGCGGTTTCGCGGCCTCCGACGGCGACGTCAGGCGCCCGGTGTGACCCTGGCCGAGATGGCACGGCGTTTTGAGCTCAAGCCGGCGGCCCTGCTGCAGTGCCGCCGCGCGCAATGGATGGCGATGGAGCACGACCCCTGCGGCAGGATCGTGCGGATCGATCTTCCCGGCGCCCCACGCGCCCCGGCCGATCGGGCGCAGAGCGCAGCGCCGCACGATCGTGCCGCAGCCTTCGGTGCCTGAGCGAAAAATCATCCTGCGTTTGAGTCGCGATCATCCCCGCGCCGCAACGCAGGAGATACGATGGCGCCCTCGCCGCCGCTTCCGTCGTACGCTACCGGTGCCCTGCCGAGAAGGGCGCCTCCGGCGAGCTTCTGCGCCTAGTCCCCTTGATTCGCCCAGCACCCCCTCCTCCCTGGAATGCACCTCTTCGTGGCCGAAATTCGCCATAACGGGCTCATTTTCGACCATGTGAATACCGTCTTCTTTGCGAAGAGATGGAAATCCGCCACTTCACGCAGGGGCGATGGCGGCCCAGCGCGAGGGATCTTTATAACGATATTTGGAAAAATCTTCTCCGCCTCGATCTAAGTGGCCGGAATTTAAAGAGACGATTTCTGCTGAAAGTGAACGTCGTTTGTTTCGTCCCATCGTTGGCACCATGGTTGCTCTTGTGGAGGGATGTCGAATTCCTTTTCTATCCCCCATCCATGGAGAGAAACGCATGATGACCACCGCCTGGAACCGCCTCTGGGAGATGCACGACGAGGTCAAGGGCCTCGTCCTCTACAGCCCCCGCGCCATGCTGCGCAAATTGAAAAAAAACCACCTCCACTTCAGCAACGGCCGTCAGGAGCGCGAAGTCGATCTGGCCGACGAGATGGAGGAGGCGCCGGCGGAGCACACCCGTCGCGTCACGGCGGGACCGGGCGGCGTTCAGGAAGGTGAGCCCCGCGAGTACACCACCCGCCAGAAGACGGGTCTGTGGCTCGGCCCGCTCCTGTTCATCCTGATGCTGATCCTCCCGGCTCCGGCCGGAATGGAGCCGGCGGCCCAGAAGATGGCGGCCATCGCCCTGCTCATGGCGACGTGGTGGATGTGCGAATCTCTTCCGATTCCCGCCACGAGCCTTTTGCCGATCGTCCTCTTTCCCGTGCTGGGGATCATGTCGACGGGCAACGCGACCTCTCCCTATGCGAACCATCTGATCTTCCTGTTCATGGGCGGCTTCATCATCGCCCTGTCGATGCAGCGCTGGAACCTGCACCGGCGCATCGCCATGAGCATCGTCAAGGTCGTCGGCTTCTCTCCGAGCCGCCTGATCTTCGGCTTCATGGTCGCCACTGCCGCCCTGTCGGCCTTCGTCTCCAACACGGCGACGGCGGTCATGATGATGCCCATCGGCCTGGCGATCATCGCCCACGTCATTGAAGAGGGGAAGAAGGAAGGGCTCGACAAGGTCATCGACTTCTCGCCCGACAAGTTCGCCTTCGGTCTCAACCTGATGCTGGGGATCGCCTTCGCCGCCTCCATCGGTGGGATGATGACCCTCATCGGCACCCCCCCCAACACCGTTCTGGCCGGCTACCTGCAGAAGACCTACGGCTACGAGATCACCTTCGCCAAATGGCTCATGGTCGGCGTCCCCCTCGTGGTGATCATGCTGCCGCTGTGCTGGTTCTGGCTGACCCGCATCATCAACCCGATGAAGCTGAAGAAAGTCCCCGGCGGCCGCGAGCTGATCAACGAAGAGCTGCGCGCCATGGGACCGATGAACGCCGGCGAGCGCTGGACCGCCCTCGTCTTCGCCTGCACCGCCCTGGCCTGGATCTTCGCTCAGCCGCTCGCGTCGCTCTTCCCCAACCCTGCCTTCATCACCGACGCCACCATCGCCATGGCGGGGGGACTGATCCTCTTTCTGATCCCCATCAACATGAAGAAGAACCTCTTCGTCATGGATTGGCACTGGGCGACCAAGATGCCGTGGGGGGTGCTGATCCTCTTCGGCGGCGGTCTCGCGCTGGCCGACGGTTTCAGCAGGACCGGCCTCGCCGCCTGGATCGGTACCCAGGTGAGCCTGCTGGAGAACGCGCCGATTCTGATCCTCGTCATCGCGGTGGCGGCGCTCATCATCTTCCTGACGGAGATGACCTCCAACACCGCCACGGCGGCGATGTCGATGCCGATCCTCTCGGCCGTCGCCATCGGCCTCGGGCAGAACCCGCTGCTGCTCATCGTCCCCGCGGCCATCGCGGCCTCCTGCGCCTTCATGCTCCCGGTCGCCACCCCGCCCAACGCCATCGTCTTCGGCTCGGGCTACGTGACGATCCCCCAGATGGTGCGAAGCGGCTTCGGCCTGAATATCCTGGGCATCATCCTGGTGACGGCGCTGACCTACGCGCTGGTGATCCCGGTCTTCGACGTCGTGCTCAACGAAATCCCTGCGTGGGCGAGCGCGGCAAACTAACAATTACCCGCTGGTAACAAGGCCCTCCCCCGGGCCCGTGCCCCGCTCCCGGCCTCCTCCGGAGCGGGGCTTTTTTGCGCGCGGCGCGCGACTGCTTTCCCAATCGTGAAGGCGAATGAAACGCGGATTTTCGCGCAATGGGCTCTGACAAGGGTGTCTGGCGCCATGGACGGCGCCAGTCAAGCGGCCATGGACGGCGAAAAGCGTCCCTTGGCATGGGAGGTGGGGCCCCATGCTGAACCGTTACGATTTCTGGAGTGTCTAATCGGATTTTTATCCGCGTGCATCAGATTTGATCCGCGTACCATGGCACGGCATTGCTCTTCGATACCGATCGGTGATAAAAATGGGGAACTTCCGTCAGAGGGGATTTGTTTTGCGCCGTAACAGATTCGAGATCGAAGGGATCGTCCAGGGGGTCGGCTTTCGTCCCTTCGTCTTCGGGCTCGCCCGGCGCCTGTCCCTCGCGGGGTGGGTTCTCAACGATGCCCGCGGGGTGAGCGTCGAGGCCGAAGGGGAGGCGGCGGCCCTCGCGGCCTTCGCCTCGGCCCTGCGGCACGAGCATCCGCCGCTGGCGCGCGTCACCCGCCTTCACGTCGAGGAGATCCCCGCGACGGGGGCGAAAGGGTTCGTCATCCGCGCCAGCAGCGCCGAGGCGCAAGGCAGGGCGCAGGTCGCCCCCGACGCCTCGGTCTGCCCCGAGTGCCTGGCCGAGCTCTTCGACCCCGCCGACCGCCGCTACCGCTACCCCTTCATCAACTGCACCAGCTGCGGCCCGCGCTACTCCCTCATCACCGCCATCCCCTACGACCGCCCCAATACCACGATGGCCGACTTCTCTTTGTGCCCGCTGTGCCGCGCCGAGTACGAAGATCCGTCGTCGCGCCGCTTCCACGCCCAGCCCAACGCCTGCCCCGCGTGCGGCCCGCGCCTCGCCCTGCTCGACGGCAGGGGGGCGCCCCTTTCGTGCGAAGACCCCGTCGCTGCCGTCGTCGCGCTGCTCAAGGGGGGGAAGATCGTGGCGATCAAGGGGATCGGGGGGTATCACCTGGCCGTCGACGCGCAAAACGACGAAGGGGTCGCCGAGCTGCGGCGGCGAAAGGACCGGGACGAGAAGCCGTTTGCCCTCATGTCCCTGGGGCTGCCGCAGGTGGAGCGCTACGCCCACGCGGACGAGACGCAGGCGCGCCTTCTGAGCGCGCCCGAGCGCCCCATCGTCCTTCTGCCCCGGAAAGAACAGCACCCTCTCTCCCCCCTGGTCGCCCCCCGAAACCGTTACTTCGGCGTGATGCTCCCCTATGCGCCCCTGCACTACCTGCTGCTTGAGGGTGCCTTCACGGCGCTGGTGATGACGAGCGCCAACCGCTCCGACGAACCGATCGCCTTCGAGGACGCCGACGCCATCGAGCGCCTCGCGGGGATCGCCGACGCCTTCCTCATCCACGACCGGCGCATCCACACCCGCACCGACGACTCCATCGCCCGCACCATGGCGGGGCGGCCGCTGCTGCTGCGCCGTTCGCGCGGCTACGTCCCAAGGGGGATCCTGCTCCCCCGCTCCCAGCCGAGCGTCCTGGCCGTCGGGGCGGAGCTCAAGAACGTCGTTTGTCTGACCCGCGACGAGCGTGCCTTTTTGAGCCACCATGTGGGGGATCTGAAGAACCCCGAGACGTACGCCTCCCTGCGCCGCACCGTTGAGCATCTCAAGGATCTGCTTCAGATCGATCCGCAGATCGTCGCTCACGATCTGCACCCCGACTACGACTCGACCCGCTTCGCCGAGGCGTACCCCGGGGCGCGCAAGATGGCGGTGCAGCACCACCACGCCCACCTGGCGAGCTGCCTGGCCGAGCACGGCAGCGAGGAGGCGGCCATCGGCGTCATCTTCGACGGCATCGGGTACGGCGCCGACGGGCGCATCTGGGGGGGGGAGTTCCTCATCGGCGATCTGCGCACCTACCGTCGGGCGGGGCATCTGGCCTATAC
>JBJHBH010000038.1:0-33005 GCA_050485365.1 Desulfuromonadales bacterium
CGGTCATGGTGTGCCCCGAGGGGAAGGAGGAGCGGTCGGGCGGGGCGAGCAGGCAGGGGAGGCCGGCCCAGGCCGCGAAAGGGCGAGGGCGGCCGATGAGATTCTTGAGGCTCATGAAGAGCAGGACGCACAGGGCGACGGCGACGGCCGCCGCGGCGACCGCCCAGCGGCTCGATGCCGAGCCGAAGGCGAGCAGGACAAGGGCGCTTCCCCACCACAAGGCGCCGTCCCCCAGGCGAGTCACCGTGATGAAGAAGGCGATCAGCCGCGGGTGACGCCCCGCGATGCACAGGCGCCGCATGAGCAGCGCCTCGTTGGCGGTGATGTGGCGGGAGCACAGGTCGGTGAGGCTGCGCAGGGCGGATGGGGCGTTCATGACGACTCCTTCTCGTTGGGCGGAAACACGTTTTCCTCCTCACTCCCTTGTCGGGCGTCAGATGAAGCTTCGGCATTCGGGTTGTGTCGGCGCGTCGTAAGGATTGCGCAAAGAGGGCAGCGCCCTGTCGGCATTGAATTCCCGCCGTTCGACGAAGAGGGCGTTGCCCGCCTGCTTTTTCGCCATCTTCTTGGCCTCGCTCGCCATGACGGCGACGTCGTGGCAGCTCTGGGCCTGTGCCGCCTTCGGGCGCACCGCCCCGATGGAGAGGCTCAGCATCGGATGAAAAAGCCGCTTTCCGCTTCGGTCTTCGGCCCAGATGCCGCCGGCCGACCGGTGCTCCAGGTCATAGAAAGCGGGGACGTCGGCGGCGAAACGCTCGAGGATCGACTCGCAGATCTCCCGCCAGTTTTCGCTCTGAAGGATCAACATGAAATCGTCCCCGCCGATGTGGCCGACGAAATCGATCTCGGGATCGACGCACTCGGTCAGAACGCCGGCGAGGGTACGGATGACCAGGTCTCCCCTACCGTAGCCGTAGGCGTCGTTGAGTGATTTGAAATGGTCGATGTCGCAATAACAGGCGGCGAAGGGGGTGCCGCTTCGCAAAAGGCGCTCGATCTGCTCGTTGATCGGAACGTTCCCCGGCAGCATCGTCAAGGGGTTGGCGTAGCGGGCGTTGCGGATCTGCAGCTCGGTGATCTTGCGCAGCAGATCGATGAGGGTGCCGACCCCCACATAGCGGCCCTTCGAGGTGATGATGAACTCGTCGCCGCGAAAGATCTCCCCCTGATTGGTGATCAGGCTGCTGACCTTTTCGACGGGGAGGTCTTCCTCGATCACCAGGGGAGCGCCGTCCATAAAGTGGCGGATCGCTTCGCGCCCATAGAGATCCCGCCCGAAGCGGCCGGCGTAAAGGTTCATGAAGTCATAGCGGCGCACCATGCCGACCGGTGCGTCTTCGTCGAGGACCGGCAGAGACATCAGATGGGAGGCGCCGGCGAAGATCTCTCCGACTTCATCGACGGTGAGGGTGGGGGAGATGGTGGGGACGCTGCGGGCGAGGACGCCGACCGTCTCGGTGCGACCCGCCGAAGGGGCGCCGTTGGCCCGGCGCATGTAGAACAGCGATTTCGGTAGCTCGCAATGCGGCGTCGCGCAGGGGCGGCCGAAGTGATATCCCTGCCCGAAGCAGACCCCCAGCGATTGGACCACCTGAAATTCATCGGCCGTCTCGATCCCCTCGGCGACGGTGATGCACCCCAGAGAGCCGGCGATTTCCTGGATCGAATAGACGAACTGGCGCTTGCAGCTGTCTTCGTGAATCCCCTGGATGAAGTGCCGGTCGAGCTTGACGAAATCGGGCCGAAGCTCCGACCAGAGCCGCAGGCCCGAGTACCCCGCGCCCACATCGTCGATTCCGACGGCGAAGCCCATCTCGCGGTAATGGGCGAGGGCCTGTCGCACCACATCGTAGTCTTCGATGGGCGCCTGCTCCGTCAGCTCGATCACCAGCCGCTCGGGGCCGACCCCCTGCTGGCGCAGGAATCGCCTGGTCACTCCCGGCGGAAATCCGGGCTGCAGCAATGTGGCCGGGTTGACGTTGAGAAAGAGGCGTCCCGGGAGCTGCAGCCGGGCGAAGGCGCGGATGTGGATCTCGCGGCACAGCAGATCCAAATCGAGGAGGCGCCCGCTTCGCTCGGCGACCTCGAAGAGGGTCGCGGGTGAATGCAGGGGGCTGTTCGAAGGCCCCCGGATGAGCGCCTCGTAGCCGTAGATCGTCCCCTCGCGCAGGTCGATGATCGGTTGAAAGGCCGGGACGAGGAGGCGTTTTTGCAGGATCTCGTCAAGCAGATCGCTCAGCATTCAGGGCTCCATCGGCGTGTGCAAGGGTGCAAAGATAATGTTCGCGAAGACGGCCGAGGATCTCCTCCCAGCTCTGGGATTCGGCGTAGGCGCGGGCGCTGCGGGCCATTTGTGTCAGCGCGCTGCGGTCGCCGATGAGCGTTTCGATCGCCCGGGCCAGGTTCGGCGCATCGAGCGTCTCGACGAGGCGCCCCGTTACGCCGTTCTCGATGATGTCCGCGGGGCCGGGGGCGTAGAAGCCGACGGCCGGCAGACCCGAGGCCATCCCCTCCAGAATCACGTTGCCGAAGGTCTCGCTCACCGAGGGGAAGACGAAGAGATCGGCCGAGGCGTAGGTGCGCGCAAGCTCTTCTCCGACGCGGTAGCCGGCGAAGATCACCCCCTCGTCGTTTTGCATTTCGAGCCCGACGCGAAGGGGGCCGTCGCCGATGAGCAGGAGCCGGGCGGAGCCTTTGGGGAGTAGACGCCACGCCTGGATCAGCATCGCCAGGTTCTTCTCCGGAGCGAGGCGCCCCGCGTAGGCCAGCACCGTCTCGTCCGGAGCGGCCCCCCATGCGGCGCGCATCGCCTGACTCCGCTTCGATGGATGAAACCGCACCGCGTCGACCCCCCGGCTCCAGATCGCCACATTGCGAAATCCTCGTTTCTCGAGGATGTTGCGAATCGAGACCGTCGGGCAGAAGGTCTTCAGCGTGGCGTTGTGGAAACGCCGCAGCCACCCCCATGCGGCCGGTTCGAGGAAGCCGCAGCCGTAGAGGCGAAAGTAGTGAGGAAAGTTGGTGTGGTAGGAGCTCACCGTCGGCACGCCCAGAGATCGGGCTGCCCGAAGGGCCGCCCAGCCGAACGGCCCCTCGGTGGCGATGTGCACCAGATCCGGCGCGAAGGCGCGAAGCTCGCGCTCCAGACGCCCCGGCGCGGCGAGGGGGAGAAAGACCTCCCGGTAAAAGGGGAGGGGGACGGCGGCGAACTCGCGCCTGCGCACCCCCGGCGGAAGCTCCGGCAGGGGTGCGGCATAGCGGGGAACGAGGAGCAGGACCTCATCCCCGGCCCGCGACAGATGGGCCGCCAGGCGCTCCAGGGTGGCTGAGACGCCGTTGATTTGCGGGGGATAGGTCTCGGAGACGAGGGCGATGCGCATCAGGAGTCCAGCAGCGCCAGGGGGAGGCGCACGGTGAAGCGCGAGCCTGCCCCGGGGCGCGAGTAGACGTCGAGCCGTCCCCCCATCGACTCGGCCAATGTCCGGGCGAAGAAGAGTCCCAGCCCCGTGCCGCGGGCCTTTTGCGAAGCGTTGCGGCCGCGGTAGAACTTGGTGAAGATCCGCTCGATCTCCTCCGGGTCGATCCCCTCGCCCCTGTCCTTCAGGCTGATCAGCACCCCTTCTTTGTCGGCCGCCGCCGAGAGGGTCGCGCCCCTTCCGCCGTACTTGAGGGCGTTCTCCAGAAGGAGCGAGAGGATCAGGCGGATCGCCGCGTAGTTGCCCCTCACGGGGGAGAGGGTGTCGGACTCCCGGACGGCCAGCTCAAAGCCGCTCTCGTCCATCAGGGGGCGGTAAAGGACGAGGGTGTCGTCGATGGGCTTGCGCGGATCGATCGGCTCCGCGGGCAACTCGAGGCGCCCCGAGTGCAGATGTCTCGCCAGAAGGAGCTCCTCGGCCAGGGTGGAGAGGAAGCGGCTGCTGCGGCAGATGGCTTCGGCGTATTCGGCCGACTGCTGCGCAGGGATCTCGTCGCGCTTTCGCGCCAGGAAGCTGGAGAACCCGCCCAAAACGACGAGCTGATTTCGCAGCTCGTGAAAGAGCATCCCCTGGATGTCCTGCTGAAGATCGACGCCCGCCCTGAGCGACGCCAGCTCGGATTTCAGGGCGCGCACCTCGCGTCGTTTCTTCAGAAGATCGGCCGCCCGCACGAGGACCTCGCGCACCGAGTAGGGCTTGGGCAGGTAGGCGTCGGCGCCGAGCTCGAACCCCTTCAGGCGGTTCTCCAGCGTCCCCAGGGCGGTCACCATGATGATCGGCGTCGCGGCGATCTCCTCGTCCGCGTGCCCGCGGATCAGCCTGCAGATCTCCCAGCCGCTCAGGTCCGGCAGGAGCACGTCGAGCAGGATCAGGTCGGGGCGCCTGCTCGACGCCAGGCGGCAGGCGCTCAGCCCGTCGGCGGCGAGCAGAACCTCGTAGCCGTTTTTGCGCAGGTTGTAGCGCAGAATCTCGGCAAGCTCCGGTTCGTCCTCGACGACGAGGACGGCGGCGCCGTTCGCTGGGGTCGCATTCAGGACGGCGGCGGTGGCGGGTGCGAAAACCTCGCGGTCGAAATCAATCACGTTTCAATGTCTCCTGCAGGCGCTTTGCGCTGCGCCGGATGCTTTTGTAGTTCACATAGCCGATGACGCCGAGGCCAACGATCAGAATCACGATTTCGAGCAGACTCATCCCTTCTTCCCTCCTCTTTTCTTGGCTTTTGCGCTATGACGATAGCGGCCGATTGTTGCAAAGAAGTTACGAGTCGCCTTGTTTTTCGTGAGCGGATCCGGAGCGCGCACGGGCTCCCCATGGGGTTGATACGAGGCGCAAATCAGATGTAGAGCTGAAATGAACTTTTCGGGGTGCTAATATTTTCCTTACACGTCGATGATTTCATCCGGTCCATGGAGAACGAAATGCCCAAGGCGCAGCCTCAGCCGATCCTTCCGGACCTGCAGTCTCCCGAGCACTATTTCAACCGGGAGCTGAGCTGGCTGGCCTACAATCGCCGTGTCTTTCATCAGGTCCAGGATGGGCGCATACCCCTGCTGGAGCGGGCCATCGCCGGCGCAGGCCTCGACGAGTTTTTCATGAAGCGCATCGGGGGGCTCAAGCAGCAGCTCGCCGCAGGGGTGCAGGCGTCCACCGTCGACGGGCGCACCCCGAAGCAGCAGATCGCCGAGTGCTACGCGTTTGTCCGCTCGCACCAGAAGGAGAGAGAGAAATCTTTGCGCCGCCTCTTCAAGGAGCTTCGCGACGCGGGGATCGAGATCGTGCGCCATGCCGACCTCTCTGCCGGGGAGAAGGAGGCGCTTCGAGAGGAATATCTGTGCAACATCTTTCCGCTGGTGACGCCGCAATCGATCGATCCGGCGCACCCCTTTCCGTTCGTCTCCAATCTCTCCCTCAACCTACTGGTGACGCTGCGCTATCCCGACGATCGTGAGACTTCGCTGGCCCGGGTCAAGGTCCCCGTCGGTTCCGGCGCCTCGCGTTTCGTGCGGGTCGGATCGGGGTTGCGCTTCGTTTTTCTCGAAGAGGTGATGGAGAACAACCTCGACCTCCTCTTCCCCAGAATGGAAGTGGTCGGCTGCGAGCTCTTTCGGGTGACCCGCAATGCCAACACCAGCCCGCGGGAGGAGCACGCCGAGGATCTTCTCTCGTTGATCGAGTCGGCCCTGCGCGAGCGCAAGTTCGCCCCCATCGTCCGGCTGCAGGTGCGACCCGGCATGGACCCGCTGCATCGCGGGCGCCTGGCCATGGAGCTCGGCCTCGACGAGGAGGCCGATGTTTTCGAGGTCGAGGGGATGATCGGTTTGCACGATCTGCAGGCCCTTGCGGCGCTGAACCTCCCGGCGCTCAAGGATCCCCCTCATCAGCCGGTGGGGCATCCGGCCCTGAAGACTTCCCGAAGCATCTTTCACGTCATCCGCGACAGCGGCGCTCTGCTGCTTCAGCACCCCTACGAGTCGTTCGACTCCTCCGTCGAGCGTTTTTTACGGGAGGCGGCCACCGATCCCAAGGTGCGGGCGATCAAGATGACCCTCTACCGGACCTCGGCCCGAAGCCCCATCGTCGAGAACTTGATCGCCGCAGCGCAGAACGGCAAGCAGGTGGCGGTGGTGGTCGAGCTGCAGGCGCGCTTCGACGAGCAGGCGAACATCCGTCTGGCCAGCCGCATGGAGGAGGCGGGGATCCACGTGACCTACGGGGTCATGGGTCTGAAGACGCACTGCAAGGTCGTGCTCGCCGTGCGGCAGGATTACAACGGGCTGCGCCGCTACGTTCACATCGGCACCGGGAACTACCACCCCTTTACCGCACGGCTCTACTCGGACCTGGGTCTTTTGGTCTACGACGCGAGCTTCGGGCAGGATGCCACCGAGCTCTTCAACTATCTCACCACCGGCTACACCCCCAAGCGCAACTACAAGAAACTGCTGGTCGCCCCGAAGATCCTCAAGCGCGCTCTTCTGGAGCGGATCGAGCGCGAGATCGCCCTGCACTCTCCCAAGAGCCCGGGGCGCATTCAGTTCAAGATGAACGGGCTGGAGGATGTCGACATCGTTCGCGCCCTGTACCGCGCCTCGCAGGCGGGGGTGAGGGTCGATCTGATCGTGCGCGACAACTGCCGTCTTCGTCCGGGGGTGCCGGGGCTCTCCGAGAACATCCGGGTGATTTCGATCCTCGGGCGTTTTCTGGAGCATGCGCGCCTTTACTACTTCCGAAACGGCGGGGATGAGGAGTATTTCATCGGGTCGGCCGATGCCATGATGCGCAACCTCGAGTCGCGGGTGGAGGTCCTCGCTCCCGTGGAGGCGCCGGCCCTGCGGCGGGAGCTTCGCGAGATGCTCGATATTCAGTGGGAGGAGCGCTGCTTCGCCTGGGAGCTGCAGCCCGACGGTGAATACCGCCTTCTCGGTCCGGAGAAGGGGCCGTGCGTATCGAGCCAGGAGAGCCTCATCGAGGCGGCCCGGAAACGAAGCCAGGATGTGACGCGGCTGCGCAAGCGAAAGAGCACCTATCCTGGTCGTCGCAACCTGAGGATCACTGACGGGTGATGGAGAACGGACCGTCGAGCGAATCCGAAAAGGATCGGCAATGAAACAACTCACGCTGCTGCGACACGCAAAGTCGAGCTGGAAGGATCCGACGCTCGCCGATTTCGACCGTCCTCTCAACCGGCGCGGCAAAGAGGATCTGGCGCGCATGGAGAGATGGCTGCGCGTTAAGGGGGTCTTGCCCGATCGGGTTGTCGCCAGTCCCGCTCTGCGTGCCCGAGCGACGGCCGAGACGATCGTCGAGGCGCTGGGGCTCGGCGCCGAGCGGCTGAGTTTTTGCGAGGCGATCTACGAAGCCGATCTCGGCCGTTTGCTGAAGCTCGTTCGCGATTTCGACGATGGCGCCGATCACGTCCTGCTGGTGGGGCACAACCCCGGCCTGACCGATCTGTGGAATCACCTGGCGACCACGGCGCTCGACAACATTCCGACCTGCGGCGTTTTCAGCCTGCGCTTCGCCGTTGCGTCCTGGAACGATCTGAGCGAGGGGAGTGCGCAGGAAGTCTTCACGGCCACCCCGCGGCGGATCGAAGATGCCGGGTCATTGGAGGAAAATGCGATGGGAAAGGAAAAAAAGAAGGGGTGCCTCCACGGAAAATCGGAAGCGAAAAAGAAGCCGGGAAACTACAGGTGCGACAAATGCGACGCCGTCAGCGACGAAGAGAAACACCTTTGTCGCCCCGAAAAGATCAAGGACAAGAAAAAGAAGAAGTAGGCTGAAGACGCGAAGGGGAAAATCGGAGGCGAGCTCAGGGGGGCGGAACGGGGCCGCTCTTTTGTGACGTGAGCGAGACCCTGCGGCCGAAGGCGCTCTCCAGCAGGTCCCCCTTGGTCCGCCCGCCGTAGAGCTCCACCGACAAATCCTCGCTCCCCAGAAGGGTCAGGCCGATCTCCTTGGGGGAGAGGCGGCATCGCACCTGCTGAACCAGGGCGCCCCTTCGGCGGTCGAGACCGTCGGCAAGGCGAAGGATGCCGCCGAGGCGCCTGACCATCTCCTGATCCTCGGGGCAGAGGCGCACGAAGGGCTCGTGCTTCTTTTTCGGAAGGGCCTTGCGGTGATAGCGGGCGATATTGGCGACGATCTCCTGCTCTCGGGGGGTGAAGCCGAAGAGCCGGGCGTGACGGATGAGGTGGTAGGAGTGCTTGTGATGGCCGGCGTAGCCGATGAAGTAGCCGACGTCGTGCAGTAGTGCCCCCGCCTCCAGAAGGCGGCGTGCCCGCTCGTCCAGACCGAAGGTCGGCGCCAGGGCGTCGAAAAGCTGAAGAGAGAGAGCCGCCACCTGGCGGGTGTGCCCCTCGTCGACCTGGCACGAGCGGGCGAACTCGCGCGCCGCCGAACGCCAGTGGCGCGTCGGCTGCTCCTGCGGCATCATGCCGTGTCTTTGCAGCCCCCGTAGGATCAGCCCCTCGCGAATCCCCTTCTCGTTGACCCGAAGAACGTTGGCGCCGAGGTGTCGCATCAACTCGTTGACGACCGTCACCCCCGCAAGAATGATGTCGGCGCGGTCGGGATTGAGCCCCGGAATCTCGCGGCGCGCCTTGAGGTCCTTGCGGCGCAGCATCGCCAGCAGATGCACCACCTCCGAGCGCAGCACCTCGTAGCCGTGCACCGAATCGTAGCGCTCGCCGCGCATCGCCATCACCATGGGGGCCAGCGAGGTCAGGGTCCCCCCCGAGCCGATGAGCCCCGCCACCGGTTCGGGGTCGGCCATCGCCTTGCGCAGCCCTGCGCGGATGTGGCGTCGCAGCTGGTTGAAATCAGAATCGCTTGCCGGGTCGCTGCGGACGAAACGCTCGGTCAGGACC
This sequence comes from Desulfuromonadales bacterium, assembly GCA_050485365.1. Classification (GTDB taxonomy): domain Bacteria; phylum Desulfobacterota; class Desulfuromonadia; order Desulfuromonadales; family JACZKF01; genus JARFUG01. Next base: position 8,846 of record JBJHBH010000038.1, read on the forward strand.
ACCGCCCCGAGCTCAAGGGAGGAGATCTCCTCGACATGGGGGCCGACGGTGGTGACGACCTCGAGGCTGCCGCCGCCGATGTCGATGAGGGCGTGGCGCGCATGCTCCAGGTCGAAGTGGTGCCGAGTGCTCAGCACCACCAGCTCCGCTTCCTCCTCCCCGGAGATGAGTGAGATCTCCACCCCCGTCTCCCGGCGCATCGCCTCAAGGAACTCGCGGCCGTTGGTCGCCCGGCGCACGGCACTCGTCGCCACCGCCTCCACCGCGGTGACCTCCAGGCCGTCGGCGATCTTCTTCATTCGCAGCAGCCCCTCGCGGGCCCGCTCCCATGCCGCAGCGGAGATCCGTCCGCTCGACGAAAGCCCTTCGCCCAGGCGTACCGTCGCCTTCTCGTCGTCGAGCACGCGGTACTTCCCCCGCTCGTCCCCTTCGACGACGATGCAGCGGATGGAGTTGGTGCCGATGTCGATGGCGGCTAGGCGCAGCGTTTTCATCTTCGTTTTCCACCTACCGATTTAAAACGTGTTTGTAGGGGCGCCCCTTGTGGACGCCCTCCTTGTGGCCGCGCAGGGCAGACACGGGGGCCAGGGCAGGCACAAGGCCCTGCCCCTGCGACCACACGATGATTTTAAACCAACCTCCGCAACTCCTCCGCCACCGCCGTCAGGGGCATCTCACCGTGCAGGGCGACGAAGCGCTCGAAGTGCTCGTGCCGTTCCCCCGAGATCGCCGCCAGCACCTCTTCGCGCCCGGGCCCCTGGTCCTGCTCTGCGGCGAGGAGGGCGGCGAAGACGTCCAGATCGTGCATCTTGCCGAGCTCTTCCTGGTAAGTCTTGAGTCTATCATGGATGCCCCGGAAGCCGCATTGGAAGAGGGGGGAGAGGATCTCGGCCCGGTAGCGCAGGTGCTTTACGGCGATGCGCAGGCGGTGCTGGGCCTCGATCTCCTCTTCTCGCAGGGTCTGCGGCAAGAGCTGCGGGATCTCGGAGTCCCGCGGATCGAGGGCGGTCCGGGCAAATTCGGCCACCGGGAGGAAGACCGGATGGTCCGGCCCAGCGGTGAGGAGGATCGGGCGTCCGGCGGCGCGGTAGAAGCGCTTTGCCAGGGAGCCGTCCTGCCAACCCTCCAGGACGGGGCGGAGCCGCTCGCGCTCCTTCTTGCGGCGTCGGCGGCAGCGCTCGATCGGCGCTGTCAGGAAGTCGCGTCCGGGCGGTGCGAGCTGCGATGACAGACGGTCCAGAAAGAGGAAAGCCTCGTCGGCATTGCGCAACTCGCCAAGAGCACTCGTCACCCCACGAACCGTGCGGCGCAAAGGTCGCAGCGTCTTCTTCGGGTAGCAGGGGGCGAAAAGTGCAAGAGCCTCGCGCACGCGCCGGGAGGCGACCCGCAGGTCGTGGATCGCCTTCGTCTGCGGGTCGCGGATGGCGTGTCGCAGCAGGGTGAAGAAAGCGTCGCCGCGCTCGTTGAGCAGGGCGCGCGATGCGAGCCACAGGGGAGTGGATCCTTCGATCCGCATTGTCCATCCTGAAAGTAACAGGTTCCAGGTCTCAGATGTCAGGCGTCGGCTTAAAACCAGATTCAGGTTTTCTCCTGACACCTGAAACCGGACACCCTTGACCTATTCGATCGCCTTTCGCAGTTTCCGACGGGTTTTTTTCAGGCCGCGAGCGAGCTCCGCCGGCGACTTTTCCTCGGCGCAGCTCAGACGACGGTCGGCCTTCGCGAGGCGGCGCCGTGTCCTCTTGGGTCTTCGCTCGGGGGCGGCCTCGATGCGGTCGAGCAGATCGACCAGCTTGAGAATCTGTTTTTCCATTTTTTTAGCCCCCCGTCCAGGCTCGTCGCCGGCGAAGCGCGCATGCACGGAGGCTGCGAGCGATGCCACCTTGCGTCGCAGCTGCTCGGCCGCCTGCCGCACCCCCAACTCTTTTTCTTCCGATGGCTCCGGGTGCGGGGCCGCCAGTGCCGCGGCCTGGGCGAGAATGCCCGGTACCGCTTTGGGGTTCATCCCTCGGATGCGGCCGAGCTCCTCGGGCGATGCGGATGCGACCTTTTCATAACCGTCAAGCCCCGCCTCGATGAGGCGCCCCGCCAGCACTGCGCCGATCCCCTTGATTCGTGACAGAGCTTTCACCAGCTCCTGCATAGAATTCTCCATGTCCTTTTTTCTGCCTCCGGAAAGTTCAGTTTAGAGCATCATTAAAAGGTTGGCAATTCGGAGGTTTCCGAATCGATCGTTCGTCTTTCGGTGCACAGCTCGATCACCGTCAAGGGGGAGCCCGGCAAAACGCTCGGCGCTTCGAACCCATCTTCCTGCCGGAACCAGTACCGGCCGCGCCACACCAAGGCTCCCAATCCCGGCGGATTCACCCGGACCCGTTGCGCGGCAAAGGAGTGACCGGAGAAGCGCCGGAGCTCGCCTCTTCGTCGACCGTCCGTCGCCTGCGCAGGCGATGGACGGCGGCAGCGGTATCGATCAGAAAATAAAGGGTGAGCACGGTGCCGAAGGGGCCAAGCAGGGCCGTCAGTGAGAGGGCCAGCAGCACCCAAGTGGAGAAGAAGACCCTCCGGTCGATGATGAGGGAAAGGGCGGTGAAAAGAAGAGCGGATGCGCCGGCGGAAATCGCCCATAAAAGGCAGAAAGAGAGCATTTCAAGCTCTGGATCCTATCGAAGCGGCCTTCCGCAGACCGTTTGAGGCCGCTTTGCTGCACCCTGAATCCCTGAATGCCTCATTCGGCAGATGCCTGCCCCGCCACGGCCGCCGCAGACTTTCGTCCCCCTCGATGCGCCACCCGCACAGAAGGCATTGGGCCACCAGCATCACCGTGCCGTTCATCATATGTTCCCGGCGCAGATCGATGTTGGTCGATGCCGCTCCGCACTTCGCGCACAGGTCTTTTTTCATGGGATCTCCTCTTCAGAGCGGCCCCAGTTGCTCTTCACCGGTTCCGATGTTACGCAACCAGAGAATAATCATTGCCTTCGACGCTTTCGGACAACACTTCGAGAAAGGACAGCTCCTGGACATCCTTGACGATTTCGACCCTTCCATGAACAACGGCCCATGTCGTGCCGCAGCATCGGCATTCGACAAGCCTGCCTGAGAAAGAGCCTGCACCGAGATTGTACGTCGTCTGTTCGTAGCCTTTGCAGAGCGGACATTTCATTGCTTTGCCTCCTCAAGAGCGTAGGGTCTGGCGGGCCACTCGGCGCACAGATCCTTTCGCGATGCCTCGCAAGTCTCACAGGGGAGTTTTAGACGGTTGTATGGTTTTTGTGTGTTTTCAATGAGGCGGGCAGATAGGAGGGGATGGCAAGGGACCGGGAGTGAAAGAGGAAATATAACGAATTTCTCGTCTGTGATTAACATTCACAGGGCATTGTTCGGGTCGTCTAATACTTCGCACCCGGATTGCCGGGTCCTTCAAGGAGTGCCGAACGATGCCCCAAGCCACAACCGCGGTGGAGATCTTCCGCCTCCAGCCCTTTCGCGGGCCTCTCAAGCAAAAGCTCTTCTCCCCCATCGGGCGCACCGCCGAGCATCTGCTGGCCCTCGACCGTTGCCGGCGAATTTATGCAGGGTTGAGCGCTTCGCGCCCCGAGGCGTTTTGCGCCGAAGTCCTCGACGTTCTCGGCGTGCGCGTCGGGGTGACGTCGGAGGATCTCGCCCGCATTCCGAAGAGCGGCCCTCTGGTGGTGGTCGCCAACCATCCCTTCGGAGCCGTCGAGGGACTGATCCTGCTTCATCTCCTCCACAAGGTGCGCCCCGATGTGCGGGTAATGGCGAACTTTCTCCTTGGGGTCTTCCCGGAGTTTCACGAGAAGCTGATCGCCGTCGATCCCTTCGAGAGGCCGGGGGCCGTTCGCGCCAACGTGCGTCCCCTGCGCGAGAGCCTGCGCTGGCTGCAGCAGGGGGGCGTCCTCGTGATCTTCCCCGCCGGGGCGGTGTCGCACCTGAAGCTCTCCAAGCGCGCCGTCGTCGACCCCCCATGGACGGCCGACCTCTCCCGCATCGTGCGCCGCGCCGGCGCGCCGGTGCTGCCGGTCTACTTTCGCGGCGGCAACGGACCGCTCTTCCAGTTGGCCGGGTTGATTGATCCCCGTCTGCGCACCGCCTTTCTTCCCCACGAACTGCTGAACAAAAAAGACAAAATGGTCGAGGTTCGTATCGGAGCGGCCGTCCCCCATCGCAAGTTGCAAAAGATGAGAGACGACGAGATGACCGGGTACCTGCGGACGCGAACCTACCTGCTGGCCGAGAGGCGCTGTGCCGTGAAGAAGGTCTTCGGCGTCCCCGCACCGGTGCTCGAGCCCCTTCGCCCCGCCGTCTCTCCCGCCCTGTTGGAAGAGGAGATTGCCCGCCTCCCTGCGCGGCAGCTCCTTCTGGAGAGCGGGCCATTCAGGGTGCTGCAGGCCGAAGCGGAGCAGATACCCCATCTGCTGCAGGAGATCGGGAGGCTTCGCGAACTCACATTCCGTGGTGTGGGGGAGGGGACGGGGCGGTCTGTAGACCTCGACCGATTCGATGCGCTCTACACCCACCTTTTCGTCTGGAACGCCGAGACGCGGGAGGTCGTCGGCGCCTACCGGCTGGGGCGAACCGACAGGCTCCTTCTCGAAGGGGGTCTCGAAGGGATTTACACCAGGACTCTTTTCAAGTATCGCCGCAAGTTCCTCGATCGCATCGGCCCCGCCATCGAACTGGGACGCTCCTTCGTCCGTCCGGAATACCAGAAGTCGTATGCCCCCTTGCTGCTGCTGTGGAAGGGGATCGGGCACTTCGTGGCGCAAAATCCCCGATACGCCACGCTCTTCGGCCCCGTGAGCATCAGCCGCGAGTACGGATGCGGTTCGCGCGCTTTGATTGCGGCCTCTCTGATAGAGAGCTGCACCATCCCCGAGCTCGCACGTTTGGTGAAGGGGCGTCGACCTGTTCCGCTGAAAGGGGTGCGGATGGCCGGGTGCGATTCACGGGCGACCCGCGCCCTCCTGTCGGATTTCGAAGAAGTCGCCTCCGTCATCGCCGATCTGGAGCCCGACGGCAAGGGGGTGCCCGTGCTGCTGCGCCAGTACCTGAACCTCGGCGGAAAGATCCTCGCCTTCAACGTCGACCCCGACTTCAGCGACGTTCTCGACGGACTCGTCCTGGTCGATCTGCGCCGCACCGAGCCGAAAACGCTGGAGCGCTATCTCGGCCGCGACGGGGCATGCACCTTTCTCGCCCATCACTACCGTGAGGAGTCGGGGGATCAAAGGCGCTCGGGCTGATTCTTTCCTCTGTTCCCCGCAAATAGAAAGCGGCCCCCACGATCAGGCAGGGGCCTCCACGGGAGGCTTGCCGGGCTCCATCCAGAACCTTCCGCTGGTGTTCCAGCTCCCGGCTATGTTCGCCATCTGCTGGTGGGAGGAGCCGGGAGTCCCCAGCTTCCTGTATATTTCCATCATTTCCTGGGTTTCCATCGGGTTCTCCTTTTCTCGAAACAGGCGCCCGATGAAGGCGCGCTACTCTTCAACTGTATGTCGTTTTCGGGCAGGGGACGAGTTGTTCCTGAATTCAACCGGTCCAAGCTCCGAGAATTGATTCATCCCCCCTTTAGAATCGTTAACCGTCGTGACGCAGGGAGCTTGAGCATCATCCGTGTTTGGCGAAGTGAAAGGTGGATGCGCCTCCCTTGACTCCCTCCCCTCATTGCGGCTGCCGGAGCCCTTGGAGATGACCTACACCCATGCGACGCCGGTGCTGAAACATTAAGAACGATCCACCCCCCCCCTCGTGCAAAGGGCGTAAAGAAGGTTGCGACCCTTCTTTACGCCCTTTGCATTGTTGCCATGGTCCCTTCCTTTCCCTACCTTCTCGTCATCGCCCGATCCAGATCATCCGTCTTTCCGATCAGCACCAGAAGATCGCTGTCCTTGATGAGGTGACTTGCCGGGGGGACCATGATGAATTCGTCCGTCAGGACGTCCTTGATCGCGATCACCGTCACGTGGAATCTGTTTCGAAGTCCGAGCTCGGCCAGGGTCTTGCCGATGAAGTGCGCAGGGGGGGCCGATTCGGAGATGGAGTATTCCTCGGCCAGAGGGATGAACTCGAGGACGTTGGGCTGGGAGAGGCTGCGCGCTGTCTTTCGGGCCATGTCCTTCTCGGGGAAGATGATGTCGGTGGCGCCGATCCTCTCAAGGATGCGTCCATGGTCCTCGTTGATCGCCTTGACGAGGATGCGCGGCACCTTCAGCTCCTTCAGATAGAGGGTGATCAGCGTCGAGAGGTGGGAGCGCTCCCCCGTCGAGACGATGACGGCGTCCATCTCGCCGATTCCCTGCGCGCGCAGGAAATCCTTGTTGGCGGCATCGGCCATGATGGCGTAGGTGCAGCAGTCCTGCACATGCTGGACCTTCTCTTTGTCCATGTCGATGGCGATCACTTCGTGCCCTTGCACAAAGAGCTCGTTGACGGCATGAAAACCGAAATTTCCCAGTCCGATGACGCAAAATCGCTTTTTCAAGGCCTCTCCCCTTATCCGATCATGATGTTCTCTTCCGAATAGCGCACCTCGACGCGGTGCCTGCGGTGGGCGATGGCGAAGGCGACGGTCAGAAGGCCCACCCTGCCGACGAACATGAGGAGGATGATGATCATCTTTCCCGCCTCCTTCAACTCGCCCGTCGTCCCCATCGAGAGCCCCACCGTCCCGAAGGCCGAAAAGGTTTCGAAGGTGACCTTCAGAAAATTTCGCGGATCGTCCTCGACGACGTGCGGGCTCTGAACGATCAGCAGAGCGAAGAGGGCCGCTGCGATGAGGATGATCGCCAGCAGCACCAGCGCCAGCGCCTTGGTGGTCGCCTCCTCCGGAACGGTTCGCCGGAAGAGGTTGGTGTGATCGCTCCCCCTGACCCGATTGTAGAGGATGCCGAAGAAGAGGGCCAGGCTCGTCGTCTTGACGCCCCCTCCAGCCGATCCGGGGGAGGCGCCGACGAACATGAGAAAGAGAAAGAGAAAGAGCGTCGGGTCCCGGAAGACATTGAGGTCGATGGTGTTGAATCCCGCCGTGCGGGCCGTCACGGACTGAAAGAGGGTGATCCAGAGCCCCTCCGCAAAGGTCATCCCGGCGAGCGCGTCCTCGGCCTCGAGCAGGTAGATCATCACCGCTCCGAAGACGATCAGAAATCCGGTCGTCAGCAGGACCAAGCGGCTGTGCAGCGAGAGCCTCGCCCTTGTTCTGCCGCGAGTCGAGACGAATCCGAGAAGTTCCCGGATGACCAGAAAGCCGATCCCCCCCGAGATGATCAGTCCCACGACGGTCAGGTTGACCAGAGGGCTGTCCCAATACCCTTCGAGGCTGTCGCTGAAGAGGGAAAAACCGGCATTGCAGAAGGCCGAGATGGAATGGAAGACGGCGTAGTAGATCCCCTTCGACCATCCGAGCTCGGGGACGAAGGCGAAGCAGAGCAGGACGGCTCCTGCGCCCTCGATCACAAGCGTCAGGAGAATGATGCTCCTGACGAGGCTTTGCCACGAATCGACGGGGGTATGCAGGAGCGTTTCCTGGATAATCCACCGCCCCCGCATGCTGACTCCGAGGCGTAGGTACAAGAAGAGATAGACCGAGAAAGTGATGATCCCCAGACCCCCGATCTGAATCAGGGCCAGGATGACGAGCTGTCCGAAGAGGGTGAGGTCGGTGCCGGTGTCGACGACGATGAGGCCGGTGACGCACTGCGCCGAGGTCGCCATGAAGAGGGCGTCGAGCAGTGAGAGGGGTTCGCCGTGAGCCGCCCACGGAGTGGCCAGGGCGACGGTGCCGACGAGTATGGCGGCGGCATAATAGAGGATGAGGATCTGGCCGGGCGGGATTTTTTGGAGAAAACGGCGAATGGCGGATTGCATCTGAAGGCGGCTTTCTCTGATTGCGCCAGAACGCGTTCGACAGCCAAGTATTCAGAAAGCACCGCAGCTTAGCACCGATTCGTTGGGGCAGGAAGAAGAAAATTGAGAGGCAGAAGCAGTGAGCCCCTCTCTCAAGGTTCCGGAGAAAATGATCGTGCGGAAAAAAAGTGCCGGCTCCTCCAGGGAGCCGGCCATTGCACCCCTCAACGAGCAGGACGAAACCGGGAGCGGCTCGGAGACCTCCGCTGAAGGATCTACCTGTTCGGGGAGCCGGAAGCCGCTTTCGACTTGTAGGCCAGCATATAGGTGAGCTTTCCGCGGTCCGGTCGGTCGATTCTCGCGAGCTCCTGGCGATTGAAGTAGCCGTATTGCCCCATCTCTTTCACGTTCCTGCCCGAGCCCCCGACGTCTTGTGTCTGCAACTTCAGTATGACATCGCCCACGGCCCGGATGGCGGCCAGATACCCCCTGCGCTTCGTCAAATCGAAAGCGGCGAGGTCGACCTCCTTGCGCACCTCGCGGCTCCAGTAGAACTCCACGAAGGGGATGGAGGCGTAGGGCTCGCCGGTGGCGGGATTCGTGAGCCTCTCCGGCTTGTGCCAGGCGATGCCGCGGGTGAAGTACATCAGGCTGCGGTATCGGTCGTTGCCGAAATGCTCCAGGCCGAGGGACGCAGGCAGATCCGTCGTCGAGATCGCCATGCCTTCGGCGTCGAGGAGCCAGACGTTGCCGTCCGCCTCCATCTGCTGCCAGAAGGCGTCCATCGAGGGGAGATGACGGTAGTCGCGCGCCACCACCACGTAGGCGGCGAAGTCGGGGCCGCCGCCGGCCATGTGCCAGTAGACGTTGAAGGTGTGGTGTCCGTCTGTGAGATAAGGTCTTGCGTCGGGGGCGATCACGACCGTCTTCATCTCGTTTTTCCGCGAGCCGACCGGCTCCAGGCAGGCGAAGGAGGCGGGGTCGCCGATGTCGGAGCTTCCCGAGAATCGTCGCACCCCTTTTTGTCCGTTGTTTTCACAGATCTCGTCGAAGAGCTTTTCCCGGTCTTTTTCGAAGCGCCCGAGCTTGTAATAGACCTGATCGAATCCGACCGAAGGTTGAGTGGGGTGCATCTGGCGCAGGCGCAGCTCGATGACGTCCCCTTCCTTGACGTCGATGAGGGCGGAGGGCGAAAGCTCATTCGCGATGGCCGGGCCGCTCTGGAGCATCAGGGCGGCGGCAAGAAGTACAAGCCGTTTCTTCATCTGGGCAATCTCCTTTGAAATTGACGACCTTCTCCGGTCGGATCAATGCTCGAACCGTTACAGAACCCTCCTGCGGATCACCGAGGTGACCTGTTCCACCGCGATCACCACCGCCAGAATCACCAGGATGATGGCCGCTGCTTCCTGGAAGCGGAAGAGATTCATCGCCGAGGTCAACTCGACCCCGATCCCCCCTGCGCCCACCAGCCCCAGAACGACGGCCGAGCGTACGGCTTTCTCAACGGCGTAGAGGCTGGTGCCGGTAAAGGAGGGGAGACATTCCGGCAGGATGGCTCCCCCCACCACCGCGATGTTGGCGGCGCCGCCGGCCGCCAGCGCCCGACCGGGGCGCGGATCGACCTCTTCGATGCGCTCGGCGAAAAAACGGGCGCAAAAGCCGATGGTGTCCATGACGATGGCGAGAATCCCGGCGAGGGGCCCGAGCCCTACCGCGACGACGAAAATCAGCGCCCAGATCAGGTCGGGGATGGTGCGCAATGTGGCCACGAGCATCCGGGCGGGCGTGCGGATCCAGATGTAGGGTGTCGTATTGCGGGCGCACAGCAGGGCCATCGGGAGGCTGAGCACTACGCCGAAGGCGACCCCCACGATGGCCATGTTGACCGTCTCGAGCATGGCCCTGAGGATGAATTCGATGCGCCGGAAATCGGGGGGAAAGGCCTCCCCGAGAAAGGTACCCATGTTCAGCACGCCGCGCCAGAGGCGCCCGGGGCTGACATTGGCGCCCTGAAGGCCGGCGATGAAGAAAGCCGCGAAAACGACCAGGATGATCCAGCTCAGGATCGAAGGAGAGCTGAACCTAGGCGGCGGTGCGGTTATGGTTCTCATTGTGTTCGTCCTGTGCGGGTTTTTGGTTCCCCCCTTCATAGAGGGCCTCGAAAGCCGCGGCGGAGATGGCCGAAGGCGGGGCGTCGAGAACGATTCTGCCCCCCTTGAGGCCGATGATCCGTTGCGCATAGGCGCGGGCCAACTCGAGTTGATGGAGGACGCAGATGACGGAGATCCCCTTCTCTTCCACCACCTCCCAGAGCAGATCCATCACCTGGCGCCCCGCCTTCGGATCGAGGCTCGCCACCGGCTCGTCGGCGAAGACGATCTGCGGATCCTGCATCAGCATCCGGGCGATGGCCACGCGCTGCTGCTGCCCGCCGGAGAGCTGATCGACCCTGTGCCGCGCCTTCTCGGGCAGTCCGACCCGTTCCAGGCAGGCCATGGCCCGATCCCGCACCTGCGGGGGGGAGGCGATGCTCAGGCTCCTGAGGAGGCCGTCGTGTCCGAGGCGACCGAAGAGGACGTTCTGGAAAGCGGAAAGGTTTCCGATCAGGTTGAACTGCTGAAATACCGAGCCGATGCGGCGGCGAAGTTTTCGCAGTTCGATCCCCCGGGCGCGGGTCACGTCGATGCCGTCGAGGAGCGCCTGCCCGGCGCTGATCGTCTCGAGCCCCAGCAGACAGCGCAGCAGGGTCGACTTGCCGCAGCCGTTGGCGCCGAGGATGACCACCCCCTCTCCGGGGGCGATCTCGAAATCGACCGAGTCGAGGGCCCGGGTGCCGTCCGGATAGACTTTCGCCAGGTCTTTGACCGTGACCCGCATCAGTTCTGATATCCGAGCACGCGGTAGGCTTCGCGCACCACGTCGTAGTCGCCGTCGCTCACCGGCACCCACTCGGCCCCCTTGAACTTGTTCAGCTCTCCCGGCGCCAGAAGGGCGCTGAGCAGCGCTTCACCGTTGGCCATGACCTGCTCGCGCACCAAATCGACGCAGGCATTGCCGATGTGGGGACCGGCAAGGATCACGTCGTCGGGCATCCGCTCGCTTTGGGCGAGGATGCGGTAGTTCCCCTTGCCGGCGCGCTGTTCGAAACGATCCCAGTCGCGAACGCCGGTCCCGACGGCGTCGACGTCGCCGGAGATGAGCGCCTCGAAGCGGGCTCCGTCCACGTTGAGCAGGCGCACGTCCCTGTCGAGATTGAGGCCGGCATTGTGCAGCATCATTCGGGGGATGATGTCCCCGGTGGTCGAGCCGACATCCTTGAGGGCGATGCGTTTGTCTTTGAGATCGGCGACATTGCGGTAGGGGCTGTCGGCGGGGACGATGAAGATCGAGGCGTAGCTGGGGCGCGAGAGAGAGACGATCGGTTTGTTTCCGGGAATGCGCGATTCGATGGCGACGTACTCGCTCGGGCCGGCCATGATGATGTCGACCTGATTGAAGCGAAGGGCGTTGACCGCCGCGGTGCGGTTGCCGACGGGGAAGAACTGGACCTTGGAGCCGGTGAGTTTCTCCATCTCCTCCACGAACGGACCGAACTTGCGGCGCAACTCTTCGAGCCCTTCCACGCCCGTATCGGCGAAGCGCAAGGTCGGCGGACATGCGTCGGCCCATGCTTTTTGCTGGTCGGCTGCACCCGAGAGGAGCAGCGCTGCGGCGAGAACACCGATCTGAAGAATCCGGATCGTCTTTTTCATCGAAAACCTCCTGTTGAATGTGATGTCGAGCTCCAGATGACCGATGTTAATCGCCACGTGTTACGGCAACGTGTCGGTATTATTAGATTCCGGTTCATGGAGCCTCATTTTTCGTGGGCTCTCCTATGTTGCCGAAGGCCAAAAACGCCATACAGTTAGAGATATAGGCGCGTCTTTTCGCGGCGAGCGTTTCCACGAAAGGAGAATCCGATGGAAATCCACGAAATGATGGAAATATACAAAAAGCTGGGGACTCCCGGTGCTCCTCATCGGGAGTTGGCGCACATGGAAGGGAGCTGGAACGTCAGCGGCAGGTTCTGGATGGAGCCCGGCAGGCCCCCCGTCGAGTCGAAGGGCCGCAGCGAGCAGAAGATGATTTTGGACGGGCGCTTCCTGCAGGAGGAGTTTACCGGCGAGATGATGGGCGCTCCGTTCACCGGCCTCAGCTTCATGGGGTACGACAACCACACTGAGAAGTATGTGTCCACCTGGATGGACAGCATGAGCACGACAGTCATGGTCTTCGAGGGGAGCGCCGACGCCGACGGCGGCACCATCACGCAGACTAGCCGCTACGACGACCCGATCAAGGGGCCGATGGAGTGGCGCTCGGTGACGCGCCCCGTCGACGACGACACCATGGAGTTCGAGATGTTCACGACCGACAAAAGCGGCAAGGAAGAGAAGATGATGGAGATGACCTACACCCGTGCGACCTCGGCTGGAGCGGTCTCGAAACATTGAGGTGGAATTGAAAAGGCCCCCGGAGTTCTCCGGGGGCCTTGGGGCGCAATGGGCACAAATGCGCATGGGGAGCGGCGCCGCCGCTACGCCGCCTTCAGAATTTCACCCTCTCGTCGAGCAATCTCGATGATCGCGCTGGAGTCGTCCTCCCGCCACTGCCGCGATCCGCAGGGGAGAGGTTCGATGCGGCTGTCGATGCGGGCGGCAATGTGCCACAGAAGGTTGATGAAGCGGCGGTCCTCCATGTGGTCAAACTGCGGTGAAACCACGAGTAGGTCGATATCGCTCCACTCCTTCGCCGTACCTTTCGCCTGCGAACCGAAGACGACGACGAATTCTGCGTCAATCCCTGCCTCTTTGAGGGCGGACAGGAAATTTCCCACTGATTTCAGAATCGTCGGTTCAAGCATGCCAGCAATTCTCCAATTCGCGCGAGATAGCGGTCCGCCTCCGCATGGGGCGGCTCCGGGAGGAGCAATTCGGGATACCGTCCTTCAATGTTGAAGCTGTTCACTTCGGCGAGAAGCTCTCTTTGGGTTGTTTCCAGTGTAACACCTGCGAGGTCGGCGAGGCGAACCAGATTGTGAATCGGCGGTGCGAGCTCATTGGTCGCACCGCACACGAGAGCTTTCAATGTTTTTTCTACAGCCAGATGGGCGAAGAAAAGTCCATGCCGGATCCTGCCGCTGCGAACGAGCTCGTTCGCGACCTGAAGATCTTCCAGGCCACCACGTTGCCAGTGTGCGATCTGTTTTGCAATGTCCACCATAGTCCCGATTTTATTGGAAAATGCGGCAAGAGCAAGGAAATATTCAATCAACCGATGGGATAGGCATGGGGACTTCTCGATCGATGTCCGGCATCCTCTTCGTAGTCGTTGCAAAAAAAACCGGTTTCCCTGGGGAAACCGGTCATCGCATGGACAGCCAAGGAGGCGCTTGGCGGCAAGAAGTCCGTTATTCGATGGGCGCTCTCAGAAGGCCCACTGGGCGCGCATCGACACCAGGTTGGGCTTGTCGTCGATGAGCTTGTTGTCGACCATGCTGTAGTTCAGCATGAAGCGCACGTTGGCGCTGGCGTAGTAGTTCACCCCGAGGTCGATGGTGGTGAGCTCGGCGTTGGGGACGTTGTCGCGCTCGGCGTACTGGTAGCGGGCGGCGAGCTCGACGGCGCCCCATTCGCTCTGGGGTTTGGGCGCCCGCATGCGGCCGCGGCCGAAGTCGTAGCTGCGGGTCTCGCCGGTGAGCATGTAGCTCGCCTGGGCGTACCAGACGGTGAAATCGTCCTTGGCCCGGGTGTCGGTGTCGGCGTTGCCGATCAGGTACTCGGCCTGGGCGGAGAAGGGGCCGAAGACGGCGGCGGCCTCCAGGTTCAGGCGGTCGATCTCGGCGCGCTCGCCGCGGCGGTCGAAGGTGACGAAGCGGAAGGCGTCGCCGTCGCGGTAGTCGTTGGCCCGGCCCGCCGGGCGCACGCGGCCGCGCGCTCCTGCGTTGTCGGTGTTCTCCAGGGCGTAGCTGACGCCGAAGTGCAGCGCCCGGTCCCTTTCCTTGATGGGGGCGACGTAGGCGCGCGCGGCGACGCCGATGCCGTCGTTGATGGCGCGGGTTCCCCCCTCGGCCGCTTCGCGCAGGTTGTAGACGGTGCCGGCGTATCCGACCATGCCGGCGGTGCCGTTGTAGCCGAGGCCGATCTTGCGGCCGGCAACGGTGTTGCCGACGTGCGAGCGCTCGATGAAGGTGATGTCGTTGGAGCTGGTGAGCTGCTCGAGACCCTCGAAGACCTTGAACTGCCCGATGGCGAGGGTGCCGGGGCCGGCCCTGCGCGTGAGCCTTGCATCCTTGAGGTCCGGCGCGTCGCCGGCGTTGTCGAAGGTCACCTCGTACCCCCACTCGTGCAGATTGCCGCTGACGCCGATGCGGGCGCGGCGGATGAAGGCGCCGCTGGTCAGCGCTTTGGTGTCGCTGTCGTAGAAGTTGACGTCGGCATGAACCCGTGCGCTCAGGCGCAGCGAGAAGCTGCCGTCATCGGATGAGATCCGCAGTCGGTCGTTGGTGTCGATCTTGGCGGCTTCGGCTACGCCGGGAGCCATTGCGGCCAGCGCGGCGATGAAGGCCGCCGATGCGATCATTCGTTTCATTGCTTTTTCTTCCTCCTGATACCTGAATGAGTGATAGCCGTTCGTCCCCGAAGCCGATTTCTTTCCGCGCCTCCTTTCCGCTTCAGGATGAAATCCGGAAAGTCGAAGAGGATTAAGCCGCCGAAGTGTTAACCTCCTGTTAGACTTTCGATTGAATTGCGTCAAAAAGTGGCCCCGTGAGCGCTAATGAAGCTCTAACACAAAGGTGGTAATTTCCTCGGTATTGATGGAAAATAGTGGAATTACGGGAGGCTTCATGGCCAAAGAACATATCCTGGTGATCGAGGACGAAGAGGACATCCTCGCCCTGGTGCACTACAACCTCTCCAGGGAGGGGTTCCGGGTGAGCTGCGCCCAGTCGGGGGAAGAGGGGGTGAAGGCGGCCCGTGAGCTGGCGCCCGACATGATCGTCCTCGACCTGATGCTGCCGGGGATGGACGGGCTGGAGGTCTGCCGCGTCCTCAGGCGCGAGAGCGCCACGAGCCACATCCCGCTCGTCATGCTCAGCGCCAAGGGAGAGGAGCACGACATCGTCACGGGGCTGGAGTTGGGGGCCGACGACTACGTGACCAAGCCTTTCAGCCCCAAGATTCTGCTGTCGCGCCTCAAGGCGGTGCTGCGGCGCCGCGAGAAGGGGGAGGCCCCCCCGGAGGATGAGGCGCTGCGCATCGCCGGCATCGCCATCCATCCGGGGCGAAACGAGGTCGTGGTCGACGGCGAGCCGGTCGATCTCACCTTTACCGAATTTCGCGTCCTGCACCTGTTGGCCTCGCGTCCGGGGTGGGTCTTCACCCGCTACCAGATCGTCAACGCGGTGCGCGGCGACGACTACTGCGTCACCGACCGCGCCGTCGATGTGCAGATCGTGGGGCTGCGCAAGAAGCTCGGCTCGGCGGGCAAGCTGATCGAGACGGTGCGCGGCGTCGGCTACCGCTTCAAGGATACGTGATGCGCCTGCGCCTGCTCTGGCAGCTCCTCCCCTCCTTTCTTCTGGTCATCCTGCTGACTCTCGTGCTGCTGACCTGGCTCTTCTCCCGCTCGCTGAGCGATTTCTATCTGGAGCAGAGCGCCGTCGGGCTGGAGGCCCGCGCGCGCCTGGCGGCGGTGCAGATCGAGGGGCGCTTCGATCCCGCCTCCATGGCCGAGCTCGACCGGCTGAGCGTGCGCCTGGGCGAGGAGACCGGGACGCGCTTCACCTTCATCCTCCCCGCGGGAGAGGTCCTGGCCGACAGCCTGGAAGATCCCCGTCGCATGGAGAACCATATCGGGCGGCCGGAAGTCGCCGCGGCCCTGGCCGACGGGGTGGGACGGGCGATCCGCTACAGCCACACGGTGGAGAAGACGATGATGTTCGTCGCGCTGCCGGTGTACGCGGAAGGGGGCGAGCTCGCCGGCATCGTGCGCGCGGCCCTTCCTGTGACCGCCATCGACCGGGCGCTGCATCTCGTTTACGAGCGCATCGCCCTGAGCGGCGCTTTCGTGATGCTGCTCACCGCGGCGGTCGGCGTCTTCATCAGCCGCCGCATCAGCCGCCCCCTGGAGGCGATGCGCCAAGGGGCGGAGCGCTTCGCGGAAGGCGACCTCTCGGAGCGCCTCGCGTCCGGGGGGGCCGAGGAGATCGGCGCGCTGGCGGCCGCCATGAACAGCATGGCCCGCGAGCTCGACGAGCGCATGCGCACCGTGGTGCGACAGCACAGCGAGCAGGAGGCGGTCCTCTCCAGCATGGTTGAGGGGGTCCTGGCCGTCGATACCGAGGAGCGCATCCTGCGCATCAACCGCGCAGCGGCGACCCTTCTGGGAGTCAAGCCCGAGGCGGTGCAGGGCAGACGAATCCAGGAGGCGATCCGCAAGGCCGACCTGCAGCGCTTCGTCACCCGGGCCCTGGCCGCCCGCGACCCGGTGGAGGGGGAGATCGTCCTTCGCGACGCCGGAGAGCTCTATCTGCAGGCCCACGGCACCGTCCTTCGCGGCGAGGACGGAAAGGAGTTCGGCGCGCTCATCGTACTGAACGACATCACGCGCCTGCGGCGTCTGGAGAACGTGCGCCGCGATTTTGTCGCCAACGTCTCCCACGAGCTCAAGACCCCCGTCACCGCCATCAAGGGGTTTGTCGAGACGCTGCAGGAGGGGGCCCTCGACGACCCCGACGACGCCCGGCGCTTTCTCGAGATCATCGTTCGCCAGGCCGACCGCCTCAACGCCATCATCGACGATCTGCTCGCCCTGTCGCGCATCGAGCAGGGGGTCGACCAGGGGGGGCTGCCGCTGGCGGAGATGCCGCTGCGCCCCGTGCTGGAGGCGGCGATCCAGGGGTGCACCCTCGTCGCCGATGAAAAAGAGATCCAGGTGAACCTCTTCTGCTCCGCCGAGCTGACCGCCCGCATCAACGCCCCTTTGCTCGAACAGGCGGTGGTGAACCTGCTGACCAACGCCGTCAAGTACAGTCACCGCGCAGGGACGGTGGCCATCGAGGCGGCGCGCTGGCACGACCGGATCACCATCCGGGTGCAGGACTGGGGGTGCGGCATCGAAAAAGAGCACCTGCCGCGTCTCTTCGAGCGCTTCTACCGCGTCGACAAGGCCCGAAGCCGCACCCAAGGAGGGACCGGCCTCGGTCTCGCCATCGTCAAGCACATCGTGCAGGCCCACGGCGGCGAAGTCGTCGTCCACAGCACCCCCGGCCACGGAAGCACCTTCTCCCTCCACCTCCCCCTTCCTGAATAATCGTTGTCCCTGTAGGGGCGCAATTCATTGCGCCCTGTTCATTGCGCCCTGGTATTTTCGATCATGCCACATTAGAATTGCACCCGGCGAAGTCGAGGGCGCGACGAAACGCGCCCCTGCGAGGCGTCCTAACGAAAACCTAACACAATCCTAGCAATGCGCTTACGGGGGAGGATTAATAGCTCCCTCGCACTTTCCTCGCCTCAACGCAACGCTTTCCTAACAGATGACCATCCCGGGATGCCGGATGGCCATCAGGAGCTCAGGCGCACCGCATGATCGAACCTTTCAAGATGGCCTACACCGCCATCGGCGGCCTCGGGGTCTTCATCCTCGGCATGAAGTACCTCTCCGACAGCCTTCAGATGCTCTCGGGTGGTCTGATCCGCAAGGCCATCTCGTCCGTTACGACGAACCGTTTCCTGGCGGTGCTGGTCGGTCTCTTCGTGACCACCTTCGTTCAGTCCTCGACCATCACCACCGTCATGGTCGTCGGCCTGACCAACGCCGGCCTGATGCAGCTCACCCAGGCGATCGGCGTGATCCTCGGGGCCAATATCGGCACCACGATCACCGGCTGGATTCTGGCGATCAAGATCGGCAAGTACGGGCTGCTCCTCATCGGCCTCGGCATCTTTCCGATGATCTTTTCCAAGAACGATCGGATTTCGGCGAGCGCCAAGGTCCTGGTCGCCCTCGGCTTGATCTTCTTCGGGCTGGAGATCATGAGCGACGCCTTCAGGCCGCTTCGCAACGACGAGGGGTTCAGGAATCTGATGCTGATCCTCGACGCCCAGTCGCTGGTGAGCATCCTCGGCTGCGTCCTCATCGGCTGCGTGATGACGATGATCGTGCAGAGCAGCTCGGCGATGCTCGGCATCACCATCGCTCTGGCCGCCACCGGCGCCATCCCCCTCCACACGGCCGTCGCTCTCGTTATGGGAGAAAACATCGGTACCACCATCACCGCCCAGCTCGCCGCCATCGGCGGCACCGTCTCGGCCCGGCGCGCGGCGATGGCCCACACCCTCTTCAACGTCCTGGGGGTCGTAATCGTCGTGGCGATCTTCTCGCCCTTCGTCTCTCTGGTCGAGGCGATCGTCCCCGGCACCGCCGACTTCGTCAATGCCGAAGGAAATCGCCCCTACATCGCCGCCCACATCGCCCTGGCGCACTCCATGTTCAACGTCACCGCCACCCTGGCGATGCTCCCCTTCATCCATCGGCTGGCGAGCCTGGTCACCCGAATCGTCCCCGAAAAAGAGATTGCCGCAAAGGGATCCCTCAGATATATCGGCCCGCCCGGCAGCATGCCGGTGGCGATGGGGATTTCGATGGTCTTCGAGGAGCTCAAGAAAATGCAGGGGCGGGTTCACAAGGCTCTGCGCCATACCGGGAGTCTGCTGCAGCGAGATCTGAAGGGGCGCGACCGGTTCTACCGCAAGGTGAAGGAGATCGAAGAACAGACCGACACCATGCAGCACGAGATCACGACCTTCATCGTCACGCTCATGCAGGCCGGAAAGGCGAGCAAGGAGCAATCCGATCTCGCCTACGCCTATGTGCGTGCCGCCGACGAGCTCGAGTCGATCGCCGACTATTCCGCCTCGCTCTGCTCCTACATGAAGCGACTCGCGAAACATGAGCTCGATTTCAGCGAAGAGGCGTGGAAGCATCTCATCGACTTCCACCAGGAGGTCCTGACGTTCTTCAACGAGGTCTGCAAGACCTTCAGAAACGAGGAGCCCGGCGCCTCCCCCGCCATTTACGACGCGGCCGCCCGCCTCAACGACTACGCCGACGGGGTTCGCACCGCACACCTCGAGCGGATGAAGTCGGGCTCCTGCGGCGCTCTCCCCGCCCTGACCTTCAGCGACATGGCCGTCGCCCTGCGCCGGATCAAGAACCATACGGTCAACCTGCACGAGGCGCTCTCCGTAGAGGTATCGGCGGGCTCGCAAGCGTAGAAGTCCTGTGGGCGGCGGCGCGAGCCGTCGCCCACACCTCCGCTCACGGAATAATCGCCGTCCATGTAGGGGCGCAATTCATTGCGCCCTTATCCGAACACCCCTCCATCTTTTCCCCCCACACAGATTGCACCGGCGCTAAAAAAGGGCGCGATGAATCGCGCCCCTACAGGGTCCTAACGAAACGCTAACGCAATCCTATTTTTCGCCTTACCGAGGGAGATTAAAAGCTCCCTTGCGCTCTTCTCACGGCATCGTAATGCGCCGCTAACATACCGCGGCGATACTCTGCGCAGTTCGAAATCGGACGAAATTTCAATTCATGCGTAGACAAGGAGAATGGCAGATGAAGGTGACAAAAGGTTTCATAGCCGGGGGACTTCTCGCGGCGGCGCTGGTGATTCCCGCTTCGGCTCTGGCTCAGGTCCGGGTCGATCCTGGTCTTTCCGACTACAGCCGTGCGGCCGGCGTCTCGGGGAACGTCTCGAGCATCGGCTCCGACACCCTCAACAACCTCATGACGTTGTGGGCCGAAGAGTTCAACAAGTTCTATCCCAACGTCCGGGTGCAGATCCAGGGCGCCGGCTCCTCCACGGCCCCTCCGGCCCTCATCGAGGCGACGGCCAACTTCGCGCCGATGAGCCGTCCGATGCGCGACTCGGAGATCCAGGCCTTCGAAAAGCGCCACGGCTACAAGCCCTACGCCCTGCCGGTCGCCATCGACACCATTGCCGTCTACGTCCACAAGGACAACCCCGTTCAGGGGATGTCCTTGGCCAAGGTCGACGCCGTCTTCTCGGCCACGCGCCGCTGCGGCGCCCCCGCCGACATCACCCGCTGGGGTCAGCTCGGAATGAGCGGCGCCTGGGCGAACCGCGACTTCACCATCTACAGCCGCAACGCCGTCTCGGGGACCTACGGCTTCTTCAAGGACAACGCCCTGTGCGGCGGCGACTTCAAGCCGACGATCAACGAGCAGCCCGGCTCCGCTTCGGTGGTGCAGGGGGTGACCGAGTCGCTCAACGGCATCGGCTACTCGGGCATCGGCTACATCACCTCCGGCGTCCGGGCCGTCCCCCTCGGGAAGGAAGACGGCAGGTATTTCGAGCCGACCGCCGAGAACGCCGCGAGCGGCGACTACCCCCTGTCGCGCCTCCTTTACGTCTACATCAACAAGCACCCGAACCGCGATCTCGCCCCGCTGGAGCGCGAATTCGTGAAGCTCATCCTCTCGAAGCAGGGGCAGGAAGTCGTGGTGCGCGACGGCTACATCCCGCTCCCCGCGTCTCTGGCCCAGAAGACGCTGCAGGAGCTCGGGATCAAGTGATCGTAGGGGCAGACCCCTGTGTCTGCCCGGGTTCGTCCTGAATCGCCCCGCTCTGCCGCTTCCGGCAGGGCGGGGCGTCGGCGCAATGAAAAGTCAAGCCGATCAATGGAAGGCGTAGGGGCGCAATTCATTGAACCCTGATCCGGGCGAAGTTAGAAGAAGAAACGGAGCATCATGAGCGAAGCAGCAGTCAGCAGCGCAGGAAAAAAAGAGAAATCCCGGGAAAGTCGCCTCCCGGCCGAAAAGCGGCGGGCGCGTCTGAAATCATGGCGGGCCCTGAAGGACCGCTTCTCCACCGTCGGCGTGACCGTCGGGGGCCTGGGGGTCGTCTTTTCCCTGGCCTTGATCTTTCTCTATCTCTTCTACGAGGTCGTTCCGCTGCTGCGCTCGGCGCAGATCACCCCGGTGACGTCCTGGTCCGTAGCGGCGCACAATCCCTCCCCAGGCATCGAGCGCTTCACCCTGGAGCGCTACAACGAACTCGGAGCGCTTTTTACCGCAGACGGGGAGGTGCGCTTCCTCGAGGCGGCCGACGGAAGGGTGCGCCGTGAAGTGGCTCTGCCGATTCCCGAGGGAGTCGAGCCGTCGTCCTTCGCCGCCGCAGACCCGAACAGGGGCCTTTTCGCCTACGGTCTGCGCGACGGAACGGCGCTGGTGGCCCGGACCGAATATCTGCTGAGTTACCCCGACGATCGCCGCCATATCGACCCGGCGGTGGAGCTCCCCCTCGGCGAGGCCCCCGTCGTCGTCGACGAAGAGGGGAGCGCTCTTCGGACTCTCGGCGTGCAGGAGACCGGCCAGGGGCTCGCCGTCGCGGCGGCGACCGAAGACGGCCGGCTCCTTCTGGTGCGCTTCAGCGCCTCGACAAATCTTTTCACCGGCGAGACGACGGTGCGCCGCGACGGGTACCTCCTGCCGCAGCCGCCGGCTTCGGCCGAGCGGATTCTGCTCGACCGCACCGGGCGCAACCTCTTCGTCGCCGACGATGCCGGGCGGATCCACTACTACGACATCAGCCGCCCCGACCAGGCGCGCCTCGTGCAGAGCGTCCCCGTCGTCGCGCAGGGGGAGCGGGTCACCGCGATGGAGTTTCTCACCGGGAGCGTCTCTCTCATCGTCGGCGGTTCCGACGGCTCCCTCAGCCAGTGGTTTTTGGTGCGCGATGCCGACAATGTCGAGCACCTGACGCGGATCCGCGACTTCGCTCCCCACGGAGTCGCCATCGTCGCCATCGCCCCCGAGTACAACCGCAAGGGGTTCGTCGCCGCCGACGCCGCCGGAGGGGTCGGGGTCCACTACGCCACATCGCACCGCACCCTGATGATGGAGCGCATCGGGGGCGAGGTGCGCCATCTGGCCCTCTCGCCCATCAACACCGCCCTTCTCACCCTCGATGCGCAAGGGCGTGTGCAGAAGTTCGACCTCTACAATCCCCACCCCCAGGTCTCCCTCTCGGCGCTGTGGGGGAAGGTGTGGTACGAGGGGCGCAGCGCCCCCGACTACATCTGGCAGTCGTCCTCGGGGAGCGACGAGTTCGAGTCGAAATTCAGCATGGTCCCCCTGACCGTCGGCACCCTGAAGGCGGCCTTCTTCGCCATGCTCTTCGCCGTGCCGCTGGCGATCATGGGGGCGGTCTACACCGCCTACTTCATGACGAAGGTGATGCGCGGCTTCGTCAAGCCGACCATCGAGGTCATGGAGGCCCTTCCGACCGTCATCCTCGGCTTTCTCGCCGGTCTGTGGCTCGCCCCCTTCCTCGAGAGGAATCTCCCGGCCTTCTTCGCCATCCTCCTCTTCACTCCTTTGGCGATGCTCGTCGTCTCTCTCGCCTGGTCGTTTCTCCCCGCCGCCGTGCGCTCGCGCGTCGGCGCAGGGTGGGAAGCGGCGCTGCTGGTGCCGGCAGTCCTTGTGGTCGGCTGGGTGAGCGTCTCGATGAGCCCCCTGGTGGAGGTCTGGTTCTTCGACGGGAGCATGCGGCAGTGGCTCACCGACGTGGGGATCGCCTACGACCAGCGCAACGCCCTCGTCGTCGGCATCGCCATGGGGTTCGCCGTCATCCCGACGATCTTCTCCATCGCCGAGGACGCCGTCTTCAACGTCCCCAAGCACCTCACCCAAGGGTCGATGGCCCTGGGGGCGAGCGCCTGGCAGACGGTGGTGGGGGTCGTCCTCCCGACCGCCAGCCCCGGCATCTTCTCGGCCGTCATGATCGGCTTCGGCCGGGCGGTGGGCGAGACGATGATCGTTCTTATGGCGACGGGCAACAGCCCCATCACCAACTTCAATATCTTCGAGGGGATGCGCACCCTCTCGGCCAACATCGCCGTCGAGCTCCCCGAGACCGCCGTGGCGAGCACCCATTTCCGCATCCTCTTTCTGGCGGCCCTCGTCCTGTTCGCCATGACCTTCGTGGTGAACACCATCGCCGAGGTGGTGCGGCAGAGACTGCGCAAAAAATACAGCTCCCTTTGATTCACCCCCTCCCTTGATGGGAGGGGATACGTCGTAGGGGCGCGATTCATCGCGCCCAGAACGGCAGACGCACAAACGGAACAAGGGCGCAATGAATTGCGCCCCTACAACCGATCGGAAAGAAGAACGAATGAGAAACTGGTTCAAAAGCGGCACCCCCTGGATCTGGCTCACCGGCGGCGCGGTGACGATCTCCCTGGTGGCGGTCGTCGGATTGCTGGCGCTCATCGCCGTTCGCGGTTTCGGCCACTTCTGGCCCTCGCCCATCGTCGAGACGAGCTACACCCTCCCTGACGGGGCGCAGATGCGCCTGCTGGGGGAGATCGCCCGCAGCGAGACCCTCCCCGCCACGCAGATCCGCGAGTCGGGGGTCGACGTCCCCGAGGATGTGAGGTTCGTCACCCGCCACCTCGTCAAGCAGGGGAACCGCGATCTGCTGGGGCGCGACTTCGTCTGGTATCTCGAGGCCCGCATGGGGGAGCGCAGCACCCCGCGCGACGCCGTGATGATCGAGCGGCGCGAGTGGGGGAACTTCTACGGCTATCCCCTGCAGCTTCGCGAGGGGGATCGGGTCGTCGCCGAAGGGGAGGCTCTCTGGAGGGAGCTCGACGAGCGGGTGCGCCGCAGCAACGATCTGTTCGATGAGATCCGCCGCATCGAGCGCCGGGAGATCGGCGACATCAACTTCCGCCTCGAGCGCATCCGGCTGGCCGAGCGGCGGCTGCAGCTCACCTCAGGCCTTGCCCCTGCCGAGCTTGAGGCGCAGCTGGAACCCTTCGCCCGGGAGCGTCGGGAGCTCGACGAACGCTACGCCGTGATCCAGGAGCGCCTCGACGCGCTCTACCGCGAGGTCCGCCGCGACACCCTGACGGCCGAGATCATGGACGGGCGTCAGGTCGAGATTTCTCTGGCCAACATCGTGCGCGTCAGCCGCCCCAACGCCATGGGGATCGGCGCCAAAGGCGCCTGGTACGCTGAGAGTGTCTGGGAATTCATTTCGGGCTACCCCCGCGAGGCCAACACCGAAGGCGGCATCTTCCCGGCCATCTTCGGCACCGTGACGATGGTCTTCGTCATGTCGATCATCGTCACCCCCTTCGGCATCCTCGCCGCCATCTACCTGCGCGAGTACGCCAAGCAGGGGCCGCTGCTGCGCCTGATCCGCATC
>JBJHBH010000039.1:0-32740 GCA_050485365.1 Desulfuromonadales bacterium
CGCCGCGCGCGAAGGCGCCGCGTGGGGCGGGGGGGAAACCGGCCGCGGGCGGGGCGCCGTCGCCCCTCCGGCCGCTTCGGGCGCCCGCCGGGCGTCGCGCCGAAGCAGCGCCTCGTCGACCCCCGTGCGGGCCGCCAGCGCCTTCAGGTACAGATCCTTCTCGATGTCGCCGGACACCAGGGCGATGCGCGAGGCGACCTCTCTGGCCGCCCTGGCGCGCCCCTCGATCCCCTGACCCGCGGCGGCGAGCTCTGCCTCCATGAAGACCTCCAGCGCCGGGCGGGCGGCGGCGAGGCGCTCTGCGAAAGCCTCGGCCCCCTTCTTCTGCACGAAGGAGTCGGGGTCGTCCCCCGGATCGAGATCGATCAGCGCGGGGTGGACCCCCTCGCCCAGCATCGTCTCCATGGCGCGAAAGGCCGCCTTGCGCCCCGCCGCGTCCTGATCGAAGAGGAGCAGGAGCCTGGGGGCGTAGCGCTTGAGGAGCCGGGCGTGGTCGCCCGTCAGGGCGGTGCCGCAGGTCGCCACGACGTTGTGGATGCCGGCGCGCGCCAGGGCGAGGTGGTCGAAGTACCCCTCCACGACGATGGCCTCGCCGCTTCGGCGCATGGCGTCCTTGGCCTGATGCAGCCCGTACAGCATCCGCCCCTTGTGATAGAGGCGCGACTCGGGGGAGTTGATGTATTTGGGGAGCGCATCGTCGAGCACCCGCCCGCCGAAGGCCGCCACCCGCCCCCGCTCATCGACGATGGGAAAGAGGAGCCGACGACGAAACTGGTCGATGTCCCCCTTGCCGCTCTTGGCCGGGCGCACCAGGCCGAGCTCGCGTCCCCAGCGCGCATCGAATCCCTTTTGCTCCAGATGGGCGGCGAGGCCGTCCCACTTCTCGGGGGCGTATCCGAGGCGAAAGGCGCGGGCGATCTCGCCGTCGTACCCCCTCGCCTTGAGATAGCGCCGCCCCGGCGCCCCCTCGGGCGCCTCGATCAGGATCTGATGGTAGTAATCGCAGGCGACCTCGGCGATGCGCGCCAGTCGCTCGATCTCCTCCTTGCGACGCTGCTCCTCCGGCGTCGGCGCCTCCTCCTCCACCGCGACGCCGGCACGCTCGCCGAGCCGCCGCACCGCCTCGGGGAAGGTGAGCCCCTCCATGCGCATCAGGAACGAGAAGACGTTGCCGCCGACGCCGCAGCCGAAGCAGTGGAAGATCTGCCGCGCCGCGTTGACGTTGAACGACGGCGTCTTCTCCGAGTGAAAGGGGCACAGCCCCAGGTGGTTGGCCCCCGACCTCTTGAGCGGCAGGTACGAAGAGACGACCTCGACGATGTCGGAGCGGTCCCGGATCTGCTGAATCGTCTCCTCGGGGATCATGGCGCTACCCCCTGAGCTCGGCGAGGGTGACGTTCTCGCCACCGTGCGCCGGGTCGGCGCCGTAAAAGGCGCTCACCTCCCGGTGGCGGGCGAGGGCGTCGCGAACGGCCCGCCGCAAAATCCCCTCGCCGCTGCCGTGCGCGATCTCCACCAGCTTCACCCCGTGCAGCAGCGCATCGTCGAGGAAGCGCTCCAGAAGCGGCAGGGCGGCGTCGACGCGCATCCCCACCAGGACAATCCGCGGCTTAAACCCCTCGCGCTCGACGCTGCTTCTGAGCGCCGCCCCCTTTTTTCCCTTCGAGGCGAAGCGGCGCGGAGAAGGCTGCTCAAGCTCGGCCAGAGGGCGACGCAGCTTCTTGCCGGCGAGGGAGAGCTCGACCTCGTCGCCGACGATGCGCACCACCTCCCCTTCGGCCCCCAGCGCCGGGATGCGCAGCAGCTCTCCGGGGCGCACCCCCTTGGGGACCCTCCCCGTGCGGGGCGCCTCGGGCCTGAGGGCCGCCACATCCTGGCGCACCTGCTGAAGCTCGCCCACGATGCGCGCGCGCTCGGGAGGTGCCGCCCCCGCCTTGGCGGCCTCGTCGAGCAAGGTTTTCAGAGAGCGTTCGGCCGCCTTCAGACGATCCTCGCCGCGCCGCGCGGCCTTCTCCAGAAGGGCGCGCTTCTGTTCCTCAATCTCGCGTAAAAGTCGTTTGCGGCGCTCCCGATCCGAAGCCGCTTCAGCCCGAAGACGCCGTGCCTCTTCGAGCTCGGCCGCCAGGGTCTTGCGCAGCCGGTTCAGCTCCTCGATAAGCTCGAGCCCCTCGCGCTCCCCTCCCCCCAGGTAGCGCCCGGCCGCCTCGAGGACGTCCCCCGGAAGACCGAGGCGCCCCGCGATGGTGAAGGCGTTGCTCGCCCCGGGGATGCCGTAATGCAGCCGATAGGTCGGAGCGAGCGAAACGCCGTCGAACTCCACCGCCGCGTTTTCGACCCCCTCGCGCAGGTGGGCGTACCCTTTGAGGAGGTTGAGGTGCGTGGTGAGGATCACCCGCGCGCCGCGCCCCCGCAGCGCATCGAGGACCGCCAGGGCAAGCGCCCCCCCTTCGGCGGGGTCGGTGCCGGTCCCCGCCTCGTCCAGAAGGACGAGGGAGTCGCCGTCGGCCTCGGCCAGGATGCGCCCGATGCGCGTCAGGTGCCCGGAGAAGGTCGAGAGGCTCTCCTCGATGCTCTGCTCGTCGCCGATGTCGGCGAAGACCCGTCCGAAAAGGTGCAGGCGACTCTCCCCCCTGCACGGCAAGTGCAGCCCGGATCGCGCCATGAGCACCAGCAGCCCCGCCGTCTTCAGGGTCACCGTCTTGCCGCCGGTGTTGGGGCCGCTGATCACCAGAGTGTCGCGCCCTTCGCCGAGACGGATGTCGACCGGCACCGCCTCGATCCCCCGCGGCGTGCCGTCGGGGTTGAGAAGAAGGAGCGGGTGACGCGCCCCGACGAGCTCGACGAGGGGCTCGTCGGTCAGATGCGGGGCGCTGCCGTCGCAGGCGATGGAGAAGCGCGCGCAGGCGGCGGTGAAATCGAGCTGTGCCAGAATCTGCTGGTTCGCCGCCAGCGCCGCGGCGTCGCGGCGGACCAGGGCGCACAGGCGGCGCAAAATGCGCTCGATCTCGCGCTGCTCGTCGCGCTGCAGCTTCTGCAGGCGGTTGTTCTCCTCCAGCACCGCCGTCGGCTCGACGAAGAGGGTCTGTCCGCTGGCCGACTCGTCGTGGACGAACCCCTTGACCTGCCCGCGGTGGTCGGCCCGCACCGGCATGACGTAGCGCCCTCCGCGCTCGGTGACGATCCTCTCCTGAAACGCCGAAGCGAGGTGCTCGTTGGTGAGAAGCCTCTCCAGCATCCGGCGGATGCGGGTGCGGGTCTGCTGAATGTCGTGGCGCAGATCGCCGAGCTCGAAGGAGGCGCTGTCGAGGATCTCCCCCCGCGCCCCGATCGCCTCACGGATCTGCCGGCGCAGCTCGCTCAGGGCGACGAGCCCCGCGGCGATCTCCGCCAGGCGCGGCGCCTGCTGCGCCTGTGCGAAGTAGCGCCGGCAGTCATCGGCCGCCTCGACCGACGCCAGAACGTCGAGGAGAGCATCGGGGGCGAGCCACGCCCCTTCAGCCCGCAGTTGCCGCAGCGTCGCACGCAGATCGCGCGCCCCACCGAGGGGGGGGGCGCCTGTCGAAGCCAGCAACCCCGCCATCTCCGAGGTAAGTGCCAGGGAGGCGGCGACCTGCGCGTCGTCCTCCAGGGGGCGCAGCGCCTCGGCCCGCTCCCGTCCGGGAGCGCTGGAGGTGAACCCGGCGAGGATCGCCGTGATCTTGTCGTATTCGAGAACCCGGAGGGTTTCTTCCATCATCGAAGAGGCCGCTCGGCGATCCGCCATCTATCGCCACTCGGCGAAAAAGCGCCGGCTTTCCTGAAACGCCGTCTCCCCCAGGTCGACGAAGGGGCGGGCGAGCTGAGACTCGAAGAGGGTGCGCTCGACCCCCTCGGGCAGATCGGCCAGAGAGAAGGTGAACAGGACGACCGCCACGAGCAGAGCCCCCTCGGCCAGGCCGAAGAATCCTCCCGCGACTCTGTTGAGCCCACCGAGAAAGAGCAACTGGACGAAACGCGAGAGCAGATAGCCCAGAACGGCGAAAAAGAGCACGGTACTGACGAACAGAAGGACGAAGGCGACGACGACCGCAACCTGTGACGAGATGCCGAAGATCGACATCAGCACGTCGGCCAGGGGGAGATGGAAGCGAAAGGCGAATAAAGCGCCGAGCAAAAGACCCGCCAGCGCGCATACCTCCCGAAGCAGGCCGCGCCACACCCCCTTGATCAGAAATGCCGCCAGAACGATCAGGATGCCGATGTCGAGGTAGTTCATCGCGCCTTCTGCACCTTTTTCATCAGCGCGAAAGCCGGGCCTTCACCCTCTCGCTGACCTCACGCCCGTCGGCCCGTCCGGTGGTGCGGGCGCTCACCACCTTCATCACCTTGCCCATGTCCTTCATCGACGAGGCGCCCGTCTCGGCCACCGCCTCCTCGATGAGGGCGTCGATCTCGTCGGCGCTGAGCTGCGACGGCAGAAACTCCAGCAGGATCGCAAGCTCCTCTTCTTCCTTGCGGGCGAGGTCGTCCCGGTCGTTCTCGCGGTAGAGCTGCGCCGACTCGCGCCGCTGCTTCACCAGAGTCGACAGCACGGCCACCACCTCGTCGTCGCCAAGCTCGCGGCGCTCGTCGATCTCCTTGTTCTTGATCGCGGTGCGCATCAGTCGGATGGCGTTCAGGCGCAACGAATCCTTGGCCCGCATCGCCTCCTTCATCGCTTCGCCGAGTCGCTCTTTGAGATCCATGTCTGCTCCCTTATTCGGGCGGTCCCATTCACCAGGTGCGAGAGGGGGCTCGTGCCCGGGCGAACCGTTGATTTTTTCGGAGAAACGCAAAGAAGGGCAACCGGTGATCCGGCGCCCTGCTCAGCAATTGGACATGGTAGCCGATTTCGGCCGGGGATACAATCTCTATTTCTCCCCTCGGGAGCGCCCCTCTTTCTCCTCGATGCCGGAGAGGCCGAAGCGGCGGCGCAACTCGGCATAGACGCGCTCGGGGGGGAGGTCGTAGTACCCGAGCAGCACCAGAGCGTGGAAGAAGAGGTCGGCCGTCTCGCTGACGATCTCGTCGCGATCGCCCCCCTTGCCCGCCACGGCGGTCTCCGTCGCCTCCTCGCCGATCTTGCCGAGGATCTTGTCGAGCCCTTTGGCGTAGAGGGAGGCGACATACGACTTCCGCGAGGGGTTCGCCTTGCGCTCCTGGATGACGTGGTAGAGGGCGTCGAGGATATCGGTGCGGGCGTACAGGGCGGCGGCGTCGACGGCCTTCTCCCCCTCGGCGCGAAACCCGTCGGCCGCAAGGACGCGGTGAAAGCAGCTGCGGTGTCCGGTGTGGCACGCAGCCCCTTCCTGCTCGATGTCGATCAACAGCGCGTCGCCGTCGCAGTCGAGGCGAATGGCGCGCACCGTCTGAACGTGCCCCGAGCTCTCCCCCTTCATCCACAGCGCCCGGCGCGAACGCGACCAGTAGTGAACCTTCCCCGTCGCCGCCGTCTTTTCGAGCGCCTCGGCGTTCATCCACGCCATCATCAGCACCTCGCCGCTCTCGGCGTCGCGGGTGATGGCGGCCACCAGGCCGTTCTCGTCGAATTTGATCTGGTCGATAGGAGACATGGAAATTCCGTTTCGCAGGGACGAGGGACGCGGGACGCGAAAACCAGAGGCGAGAGGAAGTCCGCATCCCTCGCACCGCGTACCGCGTACCGCGTTCCGGATTTTTTACAACCTTACGGCCACGCCGCGTCCAGCCAAATACTCTTTACACTCACGGATGGTGTGCTGGCGGAAGTGGAAGATGCTGGCGGCCAGGGCGGCGCTCGCCCCCCCTTCGACGAGCCCCTCGCGGATGTGCTCCAGGCTTCCGACGCCCCCCGAGGCGATGACGGGGATGCGCACCCGATCGCTCACCGCACGGGTGAGGCGCACGTCGTAGCCGTCGCGGGTGCCGTCCTTGTCCATGGAGGTCAGCAGGATCTCCCCCGCGCCGAGGCGCTCCATGCGGGCGGCCCACTCGACGGCGTCGATGCCGGTGGCGTTGCGGCCGCCGTGGGTGTAGACCTCCCAGCGCTCCTGGTCTCCGTCGCGCACGCGCCGGGCGTCGATGGCGACGACGGTGCACTGGGAACCGAAGCGCTCGGCCGCCTCGCGCACGAACTCGGGGCGGTGGACCGCGGCGGTGTTGATGGAGACCTTGTCGGCGCCGGCGTTGAGGAGGTTGCGGATATCGGCGATCTCGCGCACCCCGCCCCCGACGGTCAGGGGCATGAAGACGCGCTCGGCGGTTCGCGCCACGACATCGAGGATGATGCCGCGCTTCTCGTGCGAAGCGGTGATGTCGAGAAAGATCAGCTCGTCGGCCCCCTGGGCGTCATAGGCCTCGGCGGCTTCCACCGGGTCGCCCGCGTCGCGCAGCTCGACGAACTGAACACCCTTGACGACGCGGCCGTCCTTGACGTCGAGGCAGGGGATGATGCGTTTGGAAAGCATAAAGCTCCTTGCGTCGCAGGTTTCAGGTTCCAGGTTTCAGATCCATGCCTTTAAACCTGATACCTGATACCTGATACCTGATACCTATCTGCCTTTAGTGAGCGCTACAGCCGCCCGCAGATCGAGGGCCCCGGTGTAGATCGCCTTTCCGGTGATGACCCCCACGACCCCCGAATCCTCGACGGCCATGAGGTTCTCGATGTCCTTGAGGCTCGA
Source organism: Desulfuromonadales bacterium (assembly GCA_050485365.1). Classification (GTDB taxonomy): domain Bacteria; phylum Desulfobacterota; class Desulfuromonadia; order Desulfuromonadales; family JACZKF01; genus JARFUG01. The sequence continues at coordinate 6,681 of JBJHBH010000039.1, forward strand.
GACGCCGCCGGAGGCGATGACGGGGATGGAGATCGCCTCGGCCAGGGCGCGGGTCGCTTCGATGTTGGGCCCCTGCATCATGCCGTCGCGGGCGATGTCGGTGTAGATGATCGCCTCGACGCCGTACCCCTCCATCTCGCGGGCGAGCTCGGTCGCGCTCTTCTCGGTGACGTCGGCCCAGCCGCGAACCGCCACTTTTCCCCCCTTGGCGTCGATCCCCACCACGATGCGCCCCGGAAAGAGGCGGCACGCCTCGGCGACGATCTGCGGATTCTCCTTGGCGACGGTGCCGAGGATCACCCGGCCGATCCCCAGCTCCAGATACGCCTCGATCGTCTTGAGGTCACGGATGCCCCCGCCGAGCTCGGTGGGGATGTCGATGGCCGCCACGATGGCGGCGATCGCCTCGCGGTTGCGCGGAACGCCGGCGAAGGCGCCGTCGAGATCGACGATGTGCAGCAGCTCCCCCCCCTCGCGCTGCCAGTGGAGCGCCTGCGCGCCGGGGTCGTCCGAGTAGACGGTGTCCTTCTCCATGAGCCCCTGCTCCAGCCGGACGCAGCGCCCTTCCTTCAGATCGATGGCGGGTATGACGATCATGTATGTCCTTTCGTAGGGGCGTGATTCATCACGCCCAGGGCGCAATGAATTGCGCCCCTACATCACATTCTTCCGAAATTTTCCAGAATCTTCAGCCCGACCTGCTGGCTCTTCTCCGGGTGGAACTGGGTCGCCACGACGTTGTCCTTCCAGATGCTCGAACAAAAGGGGATGCCGTAGTCGGTCTCGGTGGCAACGACCTCCGGATCGTCCGGGACGACGTAGTACGAGTGGACGAAGTACACCGAGGCGCCGTCGTCGATGCCGCTGAAAATCGGGGCCGCGCGGCGAAGGGCGATGCCGTTCCACCCCATGTGCGGGACCTTGAGCGCTTCGGCCCCGTTGCGCATCCCGTCGGGGAAGCGCACCACCTTGCCGGGGATGATCCCGAGCCCCTGGTGGCGCCCGAACTCCTCGCTCTCGGTGAACAGCAGCTGCAGCCCCAGGCAGATGCCGAGAAAGGGGCGGCCGCTACGCACGTGCGCAAGGATCGGCTCGACGAACCCCCCCTCGCGCAGATTGGCCATGCAGTCGCGAAAGGCGCCGACGCCGGGCAGAACGAGGCGCTCGGCCGTCTCGATGTCGCGCGGGTCCGAGGTCACCTTCGCCGCGAAGCCGACCTTCTCGAACCCCTTCTGCACGCTGCGCAGGTTTCCCATGCCGTAATCGATGACGGTGATCATCAGTCGAGGGAACCCTTTGTGGAGAGGACTCCCTTGACGCGGGGATCGCGCTGGGTGGCGTCGTCCAGAGCGCGTCCCAGGGCCTTGAAGACCGCCTCGATAATGTGGTGCAGGTTGTCGCCGTAGTGCAGGTTCACGTGCATGTTGGCGCCGGAGTGATTGCAGAAGGCGACGCAGAACTCCTCCACCAGCTCGACGTCGAAAGTGCCGACTTTGGTCTTGGGCATCGGCACGTTGTAGACGAGGTAGGGGCGTCCGGAGAAGTCGATGTGCACCGACACGAGGGCCTCGTGCATCGGCATCGTCCCCTGCCCGTAGCGGCGGATTCCGGCCTTGTCGGCCAGCGCCATGCGGAACGCCTTGCCGAGGCAGATGCCGAGATCCTCGACGGTGTGGTGGTCGTCGATGTGGATATCCCCCGTCCCCTTCACCGTCAGGTCGAAGAAGCCGTGCTTGGCGATGTGGGTCAGCATGTGGTCCATGAAGGGGACCTGGGTCGAGATCTCGCTCTGCCCCGAACCGTCCAGATCGAGCTGGATGTGAAAATCGGTCTCTGCGGTGTTGCGGTCGACAATGGCGCTGCGGCTCATCCTCTTTCCTCCATCGTGTCCGGATTTCAACCGGCTTTATCTCCTGGCTCCTGGCTCCGGGCTTCTGGTTTCTGCATCCGGATCGCCACCGAGCGGGCGTGGGCATCGAGCCCCTCGAGCTCGGCGATGTGGACGATGTCCTTTCCCAGCCGCTCGAGCCCCCCCTTCGAGAAGGAGACGATGCTCGACTTCTTGACGAAATCGTCGACCCCCAGGGGGGAGAAGAAGCGGGCCGTCCCCCCCGTGGGGAGGGTGTGGTTGGGGCCGGCGAGATAGTCTCCGGCCGCCTCGGGGGTGTAGTGCCCCATGAAGACGGCGCCGGCATGGCGGATGCGCGGCAGGATCTCGAAGGGGTTGTCGACGGCGAGCTCCAGGTGCTCGGGGGCGATGCGGTTGGAGAAGGCGATCGCCTCGTCGAGGTCGCGCGCCACGATGACGGCCCCGTAATTCTCGATCGCCTTGCGGGCGATCTGCTGCCTCGGAAGAGCGGCGAGCTGCTCCTCGAGCGCCTCGCGCACCTTGTGCGCGAAGGCCTCGTCGGTGGTGATCAGGACCGAGGAGGCGAGCTCGTCGTGCTCGGCCTGCCCCAGAAGATCGGCGGCGAGATGGGCGGGGTCGCCGCTGCCGTCGTTGATGACGAGGATCTCGCTGGGACCGGCGATCATGTCGATGTCGACCTGGCCGAAGACCATCTTCTTGGCGGTGGCGACGTAGATGTTGCCGGGGCCGGTGATCTTGTCGACCCGCGGGATCGTCTTCGTCCCGTAGGCCAGGGCCGCCACCGCCTGCGCCCCGCCGACCTTGAAGATGCGATCGACGCCGGCCAGGTGGGCCGCCGCCAGGACGTGGGGGTTGACCTCGCCGCCGGGCATCGGCACGACCATGACGACCTCTTCGACCCCCGCGACCTTGGCCGGCACCGCGTTCATCAGCACCGAGGAGGGGTAGGCCGCCTTGCCGCCGGGGACGTAGATGCCGACGCGCTCCAGCGGGCGCACCATCTGCCCGAGCAGGATGTCCTGCTCGGCGGTGGAGAGCCACGTCTCGGTCTTCTGTTTGGCGTGGTAGTCGGCGATGCGCGTCGCCGCCAGGCGCAGCGCCTGCAGCGACTCGGGCGAGACCGCCGCCAGGGCGCGGTCGATCTCTCCGGCCGTGACCTGCGCCGTCTGCGCGGTGAGCTCCAGACGGTCGAAGCGCGCCGTGTAGTCGAAGAGCGCCTCGTCCCCCCGGGCGCGCACGTCGGCGATGATGGCGGCGACGGTCTGCTCCACCCCCTGCGGCGGATTCTCTCCGCGCTCGACGATGCGGCGCAGCGCCGTCTCGAATCCGGGATCTGTAAAACGCAGCAGTTGAATCATAAAAAATTCCAGGCGATAGGCTATGGGCGATAGGCTATGGGCGATAGGCCATGGGGTGGTTCTGCTTTACTATTGCCCATCGCCTCTTGCCTCTTGCCTAGGCCTCGATTATCCCGATATCCTGACGTCCTCGCCGATGACCTTCTCGAGCCCCTCGATGATCGGGACGATGCGGGCGTGCTTGGTCTTGAGGCTGGCGCGGTTGACGATGAGGCGGGTGGTGATCTCGGCGATCGTCTCGACCTCGGCCATGCCGTTGTCGCGCAGCGTCGCCCCCGTGGAGACGAGGTCGACGATGCGCTCGGAGAGCCCCACCAGCGGGGCGAGCTCGATGGAGCCGTAGAGCTTGATGATCTCGACCTGCACCCCCTTGGCGGCGAAGTAGCGCTCGGTGATGTTGGGGTATTTGGTCGCCACGCGGATGTTGGACCAGGCGGCGGGGTCGTCGTTCTTGCGCAGCTCCCTCGGCTCGGCGACGACCAGCCGGCAGTAGCCGAACTTCAGGTCGAGGGGCTCGTACAGGTCCTTGCCCTGCTCCAGCAATGTGTCCTTGCCCACCACCCCCAGATCGGCGCAGCCGTACTCGACATAGGTCGGAACGTCGGTCGCCCGCACCGCCATGAAGCGCAGCCTGCTCTCGGGATTTTCGAAGACGAGCTTGCGGCTCCCCCCCTCCTCCATCTCCGGGCAGGTGATGCCGATGCGGGAGAAGAGCTCCATCGAGTCCTGCATGATCCGCCCCTTGGGCAGGGCGAAGGTGATCCAATCGCTCATGGCAAAATCGTCCTTGATCTCGGGTCAGGCGCCGCTTGCGAGCCCGACGACCTTCAGGCTGGAGGGGGCGCCGACGTCCTTGGCCTCCGCCACCCTCTCGATGTCGGCGCCGAGCTCGCCGAACTTCTCCTCGAGGCGCTCGTAGCCGCGGTCGAGGTGGTAGATGCGCGAGATCTCCGTGGTGTTGTCGGCCGCCAGACCGGCCAGCACCAAAGAAGCGCTCGCCCGCAGGTCGGTGGCCATCACGGGGGCGCCGAGCAGGGATTTGACCCCGCGAACGGCGGCGGTGTGGCCGTCGATGGTGATGTCGGCCCCCATGCGCTGCAGCTCGCACACGTGCATGAAGCGGTTCTCGAAGACGTTCTCGGAGATGATGCTCGTGCCGCTCCCCAGCGCCATCAGCGCCATGAACTGCGCCTGCATGTCGGTGGGGAAGCCGGGATAGGGGTGCGTCTTGACGTTCACCGAGGCGATGCGGCGGGGGCCGCGCACACGGATCGCCCCCTCCTCGATATTCAGCTCCACCCCCGCCTCGCGCAGTTTGCCGAGAAGGGCGTCCTGATGGGCGGGCAGCGCGCCGAAGACCCGCACGTCTCCCCGGGTCATGGCGGCGGCGATCATGAAGGTCCCCGCCTCGATGCGATCGGGCATGACGGCGTAGTCGAGAGGGCGCAGCTCGTCGACCCCCTCGATGCGGATCGTGTCGGTCCCTGCGCCGCTCACCTTCCCCCCCATGGCGTTGATGGCGCCGGCGAGCTCGACGATCTCCGGTTCGGCGGCGGCGTTCTCCAGGGTGGTCGGCCCCTTGGCCAGCGCCGCGGCCATCATCAGGTTCTCCGTCCCCCCGACGGTGGGAAAATCGAGGTAGATCCGTGCCCCTTTGAGGCGCCTTGCCTTCGCCTCCACGTAGCCGTGATCGAGGGTGATCTTCGCCCCCATCGCCTCGAGCCCCTTGAGATGCAGGTTGATGGGGCGGGCGCCGATGGCGCACCCTCCGGGCAGACTCACTCTGGCATGGCCGAGGCGCGCCAGCAAGGGGCCGAGCACGAGGACCGAGGCGCGCATGGTGCGCACCAGGTCGTAGGGAGCCTCGACGCTCTCGATGCGGGTGGCGTCGACGCTGAAGACGTCGCCCTCTCGCCGCACGCCGGCGCCGAGAATGGTCAGGAGCTTCTCCACCGTGGCGATGTCCCGCAGGTTGGGGACGTTGCAGACGCGGTGCACCCCGGGGGCAAGCAGGGTGGCGAACAGCAGGGGGAGCGCCGAGTTCTTCGCTCCGCTGACGCGCACATCCCCTTTGAGTCTGTTGCCTCCGCGAATGACGATCTTGTCCATTTCAAAATCCCTTATAGGAGCCAGAGCCCAGAGTCGAGGAGCCAGAACGAATGCCTGTGAATCTCTCCTGGCTCCTGGATTCCGGCTCCTGGCTACTGCTTTCGTCCCCCGACCACCCGGGGAATTCCGGCGTAGTCGTCTCGGGTGAAGATTTCCGTGAGACCGGATTGCAAGAAGAGTTCCGACACCTCTTCGGCCTGGCCGATCCCCACCTCGACCACGAGCCACCCCCCCGGGGCGAGCCGATCCGACGCCTGGGCGGCTAGGCGCCGATACGCGTCGAGCCCGTCGGGGCCGCCGTCGAGGGCGAGGCGCGGTTCGAAGTCGCGCACCTCGGGACCCAGTGCGGCGATATCTGCCGCGGGGATGTAGGGGGGGTTGGAGACGATGAGCCCCCACGGCCCCTCGGGCAGATCCCGAAGATCCCCCCGGCAAAAGGCGACCCGCCCGTGCAGATCGTTGCGCCGGGCGTTATACTCGGCGAGCGCCAGCGCCTCGGGGCTGAGGTCGATCCCCTGCACCCGCGCCGCGGTGAGCTCCGACGCGAGGGCCAGGGCGATGGCGCCGCTTCCGGTGCCGACATCGAGGATCGCCTCCGCCGCCGAGCCGACCCGCAGGGCCTCCTCCACCAGGACCTCGGTGTCGGCCCGCGGGATGAGGACGGCGGGGGTGACCCGCAGGGGAAGCGACCAGAATTCGGCCCTCTCCAAGATGTACTGGACGGGCTCGCGCCGCGCGCGGCGCCGCACCATCTCGCGAAAGGCCGCCAGCTCCGCCGCCTCCAGGGGCCGATCGAACTGCAGGTAAAGACCGACCCGGTCGAGCCCGAGGATCTCGGCGAGCAGCAGCTGAGCGTCGAGACGCCCCCCTTCGATCCCCTTGTCCCTGAGATATCCTTCGGTCCACTGCAGGATCTTCAGGACGGTCCACACGTCAGACAAGATTCAGGCCTCCAGGCCGCTCAGCGCCTCGGCGTGATGGCTGGTGAGGAGGGCGTCGACGATCTCGTCGACATCCCCCTCCATGATCGCTTCGAGGCGATAGAGAGTGAGCCCGATGCGGTGATCGGTGCAGCGCCCCTGCGGAAAGTTGTAGGTGCGGATGCGCTCGCTGCGGTCCCCCGAGCCGACCTGGCTCTTGCGGTCGGCGGCCATCTTCGCCTCCTGCTCGGCCCGCATGCTGTCGAGGATGCGCGACTGCAGGATCTTCATCGCCTTGGCCTTGTTCTTGTGCTGGGACTTCTCGTCCTGGCACGCCACGACGACGCCGGTGGGGATATGGGTGATGCGCACCGCCGACTCGGTCTTGTTGACGTGCTGCCCCCCGGCGCCGGAGGCGCGGTAGACGTCGATGCGAAGATCCGAGGGGTCGATCTGCACGTCGACATCCTCGGCCTCGGGGAGGACCGCCACCGTGCACGCCGAAGTGTGGATGCGCCCCTGGGCTTCGGTGGCGGGGACGCGCTGCACGCGGTGGGTGCCGCTTTCGAACTTCAGGCGCGAGTAGACGCGATCGCCGCTGACCAGGGCGATGACCTCCTTGAACCCCCCGGCGTCCGACTCCGACGCGCTCAGGATCTCCACCCGCCAACGGCGCCGGTCGGCGTAGCGCGAGTACATGCGGAAGAGATCGCCGGCGAACAGGGCCGCCTCCTCGCCCCCGGTGCCGGCGCGGATCTCGAGGATGATGTTCTTGTCGTCGTTGGGGTCTTTGGGCAGCAGCAGCAGGCGAAGATCTTTTTCGAGAGCTTCGCGCCGGCTCTCCAGTTCGGGGAGCTCGGCTTTGGCCAGCTCGCGCATCTCGGGGTCGCCGTCGCGCAGCAGCTCGCGGTTCCCCTCGATTTCCTCGCCGATCTTTTTGTAGAGGGCGTACTTCTCCACCACCTCGGCCAGATCGGCGTGCTCCTTGGTGAGGGCGCGGAACTTCTCCTGACGAGAGACGACCGACGGATCGGAGAGGAGCCCCTCGACCTCGCGGAATCGATCCACGACGGCTTCCAGCTTGTCGAACATATGGCGTTATCCCGTGGGGGTGCACGCATGCGGCACGCCCTGGGCGTGATGAATCACGCCCTTTACAGATTTTTGAATTCTTCTCTGACCTGCGCCGCCTCGCCGCAGCTCATTCCCCCTTCGGGGCAGGCTCCCCGCAGGCACCCCGGCCCTGCGTCGGCGAAGATCAACGGCGCGGCGGCGCGCACCTGACGCAGCATCCGAACCGCCATCTCCCGGATCTCCCACTGGGCGCGGCGACAGCAGCGCAGCTCGAAGAAGTGCCGCAGCTGCCGCGCGTTCATCGTCATCACGATCTTCGTCTGCGCCGCGTTGGGCAGGACAAAGCGCGCATCCTCGGCCGGAACGCCGGCGTCGAGCATCTGACGGTAGACCTCGTGGATCTCGTCGAGCAGGGCGTCGTAGCGCTGCTGCAGGTCGGGGCGCCGGGCGATGGAGGGGGGGGTCACGGCGGCAAAACGCTCCTTGTGGGAGACGTAGCGCTGGCTCTGCTGAGAGTACGAGGCGAGACGGTGCCGCACGAGCTGATGCGAGCAGGCGCGGCTGATCCCCTCGACGCCGAACGTGAAGGAGGCGTGCTCCAGGACGGAAAAATGGCCCAGCGAGAGGATCTTGGCCAGAAGGGTCTGACGGTCCAGGCGGCTCTTTTCGAGGAGGCGATCGATGGAGGCGGCCGAATAGCACAGGCGTGCTGCGGCGACGACGACCTCCTCCGGCTCGGGAGTGTGGGTGAGAAGCTGAACCAGCATAGATCATTCCCCATTGCCGGCAAAAGACCGGCGGCGGGCCAACCGGAAGGGGGTACGGGACGGATACGGCAAAAACGCTGAGACGGCCTTCGAGAGGCCGTCTCCATGGCAAGCTTATTTTCCGTATTTCTTGCGGAAGCGCTCGATGCGCCCTGCGGTGTCGATGAGCTTCTGCTTGCCGGTGAAAAACGGGTGGCAGGCAGAGCAGATCTCGGTCATGATCTCTCCCCCCTTGGTGGAGCGGGTTTCGAAAGAGTGACCGCAGTGACACTTGACGCTCGTCGGTTCGTACTTGGGGTGGATGCCTTCTTTCATCGCTTTCTCCTTCAGATGCCTGGCGTGTACAGGCGGGACTTGGCCTTTCGGCACGAATGAACTTCGCCTTTTACCACTTTCGCCCCGGCAGTTCAAGGACTTTCTCCTCCCGGCAGACGGGGCGGCGGCTCAGCGGTTCATGCTCTCGAAAAATTCCTGATTGTCCTTGGCCTCCGAGAGCTTCTCCAGCAGGAACTCCATGGCGTCGACGACGTTCATGCTCGAAAGAACCTTGCGCAGCAGCCAGATGCGCTGCAGCGTGGCGGCCGGAATGAGGAGCTCTTCGCGGCGCGTCCCCGACTTGTTGACGTCGACGGCGGGGAAGGTGCGCTTGTCGACCAGACGCCTGTCGAGATGAAGCTCCATATTGCCGGTCCCCTTGAACTCCTCGAAGATGACCTCGTCCATCTTGCTCCCGGTGTCGACCAGGGCGGTGGCGATGATGGTGAGGCTCCCCCCCTCCTCGATGTTGCGCGCGGCGCCGAAGAAGCGCTTGGGCTTGTGCAGGGCGTTGGAGTCGACGCCGCCGGAGAGGATCTTGCCCGACGGAGGAACCACGGTGTTGTAGGCGCGGGCGAGGCGGGTGATCGAGTCGAGCAGGATGACGACGTCGCGCTTGTGCTCCACCAGGCGCTTGGCCTTCTCGATGACCATCTCGGCCACCTGCACGTGGCGCGTCGCCGGCTCGTCGAAGGTCGAGGAGATAACCTCGCCGTTCACCGAGCGCTGCATGTCGGTCACCTCCTCGGGTCGCTCGTCGATGAGCAGAACGATGAGGTAGACCTCCGGGTGGTTGGTGGTGATCGAGTTGGCGATGTTCTGCAGCAGCATCGTCTTGCCGGTGCGCGGTGGAGCCACGATCAGACCGCGCTGCCCCTTGCCGATGGGCGCCGCAAGATCCATCACCCGCATGGAGAGGTTCTCGGTCGTCGTCTCCAGGGTGAAGCGGTTCTCCGGATACAGCGGAGTCAGGTTGTCGAACAGGGTCTTGTCGCGAGCGACGGCGGGGTCTTCGAAGTTGACTTCGGAGACCTTGAGCAGGGCGAAATAGCGCTCCCCCTCCTTGGGAGGGCGGATCTGGCCGGCGACGGTATCGCCGGTGCGCAGATTGAAGCGCCGGATCTGGGAAGGCGAGACGTAGATATCGTCGGGACCGGGGAGGTAGTTGGCATCGGGCGCCCTCAGAAAACCGAACCCGTCGGGGAGGATCTCAAGGACCCCTTCGCCGAAAATCGCCCCGTTCTTCTCTGACGTCGCATTCAGGATGGCGAAGATCATGTCCTGCTTGCGCAGACCGGCGGCGCCCTCGATCTTCAGATCCTTGGCGATATTGGCCAAGTCGACGATTTTTTTCTCTTTGAGCTCTTTCAGGTTCATGTGTTCTCCTCGGCCGCACGGTTCTGTAGCGACGATCCGCATCGATGATGTCGGGGGGCGGGCCATTCAGGCAGGTTTTGGGGTGAATGCTCGGGAATCAAGATAATGTCGCGCTGTCTATGAGATCGTATGGTTGATAAAAAGGCAGGGTGGCACAGAATGGCAGGGGAAACGGTATTCCGAAAAAGCGAAACAAGCGACGTTTCCGCCCAAATCCGCCGGAGCGTTTAAATGATCGACGTCGTACAATATATGAGGCTGCTGGATGGCTCGAAAGGGGATCGGTTAAATGCTGCTTGAATCTCGGAAGGCTTTTTGCAGTTCGATTTCCCTATTTACCCCACCACCGGTTTTTTGTCAATCGCCATCGCTATAAAAAAACACTCCGCCCCCCGATCGGCTATCTGTCCCCCTCGCGAAGCGCCTGTCGGTACTGATCGAGATCCTTTTCGCTGAAACAGACGAAATAGACCTTCATCCCGGGGTGCGCGGCGAGGAATTCCCGCACTTCGTGCACGGCGATGCGGGCCGCCTTCTCGATGGGGAAGCGGTAGGCCCCGGTACTGATGGAGGGGAAGGCGATGGTCTTTACGCCGTTTTCCTCGGCCAGGCGAAGGGAGTTGCGATAGCAGTTCGCCAGCGCCTCCTCCTCTGCCCTGTCGCCGCCGTGCCAGACCGGGCCGACGGTATGGATGACGTGACGGGCGGGCAGGTCGTATCCGCGGGTGATTTTCGCCTCCCCCGTCGGGCACCCTCCCAGGGCGCGGCACTCCTCCAGCAGGCGGGGTCCCGCCGCACGGTGAATGGCGCCGTCGACGCCCCCGCCGCCGAGCAGCGAGGTATTGGCGGCGTTGACCACGGCGTCGACTTCCATGCGGACGATGTCGCCCGCGACGACCTCGATGGAATTTTTCCCCATGGGATCTACCTCCTTGACCACACGAATGAAAGTATCGCCGGGCAATTTCGGTTGTCAACTCGGGAGGGATCAGATCCGAAGGCGTTTGCGAACCTTTGCACGAAAGGCGTCGTAGTCGCTGGAGACCTTCTCCACGGCGCTGCCGAGCTGATTTTCGGCCTTGATGAAGAAGTGGTGCTCGTCGATGGAGATGTCGTCCATCCCGAAGACGAAATAGTCGGGGTGCAGACAGTGGCGCAGATTCTCTCCGCTCTGGTTGCGGGGAAAGACGAAGAAGTGGGTGGCGGTGACGACCTTGAGCTCGGCCAGGGACGTAAGAAGCGCTTCGAGAAGGCGCTGCAGGCGTGCATCGTCGAAGCGGCGCTCCTGCTCGGCGGCGAAAAACGCCAGGAAGTCGAGCAGGCGCTTGCGCTCTTCGGCATGGAAGGCCTTCTCCGTGCGCAGCAGATCGAGAAAGCGGTGCAGGTCCTCCTCGGACATGATCGCGTTGCAGGAGAGGAAAAGGGCGATATCGCCCTCGGAAGGTTTTTTCCGAAAAAGTTTCATGGTGCTGGAACCGACCTCCGGCGGATGGGCTCGCGAAATGAGGCGCCGATTGTAGCAGAGGGGAGATAGGGGGGCAAGCCGCTCCCGCCAATCTCGTTCGCCGGAGGGGAGAGCGACGCGGGCTGCGCGCACCGCGGGCAGGAGCGGCTGCGCCAATCGCAAAAAAAATGCGCGCCATGCAGTGAGGTGGGGGCAATGGCGCGCTATGGTAACGGCTTCGGAGAAGAGTCCCGCTCTTCACAAGCTGTTCTTTTGCAGAAGACGTACCATGATTATTTTTCTCCAACAATCGCGCTCTTGCGTCCTTCCCGACGCAGCATTGTCAGAGATCGCAACAGTCCGGCGCCCCCTTTGCCACTGCCGGCTGTCAACAAATCGGACAGCGCGGCGCTTCGGCACTAGGGGACGATGGCGACGATGAAATCGAGAAGGGAGCCCGGCAGCACCCCGAGCCAGAAGGTCGCCAGCAGGCAGAGGCCGACGGCGGCCTTTTCGCACAGCGTCCCTCGGTGCAGGGGGAAGGCGGCAATGTCGGACATGAACATCACGACGATGACTCGCAGATAGTAGTACAGCGAGATCAACGAGGCGAGAACGCCCAGCACCGCGAGCAGGATATAGCCCGACCCGACGGCGGCGTAGAAGATGCCGAACTTGCCGATGAAGCCCGCCGTGGGGGGGACGCCGGCCAGGGAGAAGAGGAAGACGGCCATGGTGCCGCAGCGCAGCGGATGCCGGTAGCCGAGCCCTCGAAAGTCGTCGAAGCTCTGCGCTTCCCTCTCGCCGAAGGAGAAGGAGGCGATGATGCCGAAGGCGCCGAGATTCACCACCGTGTAGGCGACCAGGTAGAAGACGACGGCGCTGTTGCCGTCGGCGCCGCCGGCCAGCAGCCCGATGAGGACGTACCCCATGTGCACTACCGAGCTGTAGGCCAGAAGGCGCTTGAGGTTCTCCTGGCGCAGGGCGCAGAAGGTGCCGACGAGCATGGTGGCTGCCGCCAGCACCCAGAGCAGCGGGTCGAGGAACGTCCTGCCGTCGGTCGCGCCGGCCCACATCGTCACCAGGGCGGCGAAGACCGCCCCCTTGGAGCCGGTGGAGAGGAGCCCCGTCACCGGGGCGGGGGCCCCCTGGTAGACGTCGGGGGTCCACAGGTGAAACGGCACGAGGGAGACCTTGAAGCCGACGGCGACCAGAAACATCGCCATCCCCGCCAGAGCCACGGGGCGCATCTCCCCCCCGGCCGCCATCGCCGCCATCGCCTCGGCGATGCGGAACGTTCCCGAGGCGGTATAGATCAGGGCGATGCCGAAGGCGAGAAAGCCGGTGGCGACCGCCCCCATCACGAGATATTTCAGCCCCGCCTCGGCCCCGAGGGGGTCTTCTCGGTGAAAGGCGATGAGGATATACAGAACGAGGGTGAACGCTTCGAGGCCGAGAAAAAGTCCCACGAAGGAGACGGAGGCGGACAGAAGGGCCATCCCCGCCGCGCCGAACAGAATGAGGGCGGTGAACTCGCCCCCCTCGAAGTGCCGCTCATCGGCGTAGCGCAAAGAGGTCAGAAGGGTGAGCGCCGCCACCGCGCTCCACAGCACGGTGAAGAAGCGCCCGTAGGCGTCGGCGCGAAAGAATCCCGCGATTTCGAGGGTCGGCGGCGAGTAGAGGGCGGCGGTGAGCGCCGCGGCCAGGGCGATGACGGCCCCGCCGGCGAGCAGGGGGGCGCAGCGGGGAAACCAGGCTCCGATGAGCAGAACGGCCGCCGAGCCGAGGGCGAGGATGAGGATCGGCGCCAGGGCGACGAGGTCGGCAGCGGTCACGGCATCCCTCCTTTGAGCGCGGTGAACATCCCCCCCTCGAGCATCATGCGCACCGGCTCGCGGATCGGCTCGAGGAAGGGGGCGGGATAGACGCCGACCCACAGTACCAGCACCGCCAGCGGGACGAGGACGAGGTATTCGCGCGGGGTGAGGTCCTGCCATTGGGGGGAGTCGTCGGGGGGCCCCCAGAGGGTTTCCTTCACCAGGCGCAGGGTGTAGGCGGCGGCGAAGACGACCCCCGCCATCCCGAGAATCCCCCACCACGGGTTGACCTGGAAGGCGCCGATGAGGATGAGGATCTCGCCGACGAAGTTGTTCAGCCCCGGCAGCCCCAGCGACGAAAGAGCGAAGAAGAGGAAGAAGGCCGAAAGGATCGGCGCCTTGGCCCACAGGCCGCTCAGGCTGTCGAGATCGCGGGTGTGGGCGCGGTGCTGGATCATCCCGACCATGATGAAGAGAGCGCCGGTGGTGATGCCGTGGTTGAACATCTGCAGAATGCTCCCCTCCACCGCCGTCTGGTTCCAGGCGCACAGCCCCAGGACCATGAGCCCGACGTGCGAAATCGATGAGTAGGCGATCAGGCGCTTGGCGTCCATCTGGGCGTAGGCGATCCAGGCGGCGTAGAAGATCCCGACGATCGCCAGTGTCGCCAGAAAGGGAAGGCTCGCCATCGCCGCCGCGGGGAAGAGGGGGAAGGCGATGCGGATCAGCCCGTACATCCCCGTCTTCAGCAGGAGCCCCGCCAGGTCGAGGGAGCCGGCCGTCGGCGCCTCGGTGTGGGCGTCGGGGAGCCAGGTGTGAAACGGCACCAGCGGAACCTTGATGATGAAGGCGATGAGGAAGGCGCCGTAGAGCCACCACTCCGTCGCAGGGGTGAGGACCGTCTCCTGCAGCGCCGGCAGGGAGAAGGTGATCTCGCCGCTCTGCCCGGCGTGGATGAAGACCAGGGCGATGATCCCCAGCAGCATCAGCAGGCTGCCGCCCATGGTGTAGAGGAAGAACTTCACCGCCGCGTAGACGCGCCGCCCGTGGCCGTAGACCCCGATGAGGAAGAACATCGGGATGACCATCACCTCCCAGAAGAGATAGAAGAGAAAGAGGTCGAGGGCGAGAAAGACGCCGAGGATCCCCGCCTCCATGAAGAGGATGGTGGCGAAGAAGAGGGGGAGCTCGAAGGTGCGCCGCCACGACACGAGGATCGCCAGGACCTGAGTGAGCGCCGTCAGCAGGATCATCAGCAGCGAGATCCCGTCGAGCCCCAGGGTGTAGCGGATGCCGAAACGCTCGATCCAGGGGTAGTCCTCATAGAGAAACCACCCCCCCTGCCCCGAGAAGGTCACGAAATAGACGACGCAGAGCACAAGGACGGCAAGGGTCGAGATCAGCGAGAGCCAGCGGCACGCCGCCGCATGGCGCCGCAGGAAAAAACAGACGACGCCCCCGACGGCGGGGATCGCCACCAGAAGGGTCAGCAGGGGAAAGGAGGAGGCCCCTTGCGCTATGTCGGGAAGAAGAGTCATTCGCGTCCGTTATGTTGGGTCAATCCCGCTCAATTCAGTTCATTTCACGAATTGTGCTTTTTGAACGCCTGTTCCAGGCTGATCAAAAATGCCCGGATGCAAGGCGCCCGAAATCCTTCGGAATAAGGCGTACCGAAGGTACGTCGTTGACGAAGGGTGAGGGCAACGCCGCAGACGGGCCTTTTTCATCAGCCCTTCTCAAAGCAGATAACCGATGAGAAACCATCCCAATATCACCACCCCTCCCCACCCCAGCGCAGTGAGATAGCTGTGGAGCCGCCCCGTCGTCAGGCGCCTGAGCCCCTCCCCGAGGACGTTGCTCCCGTCGGCCAGAGTGTGGAGAGTTCCGTCGATGAGGCGCCCGTCGGTATTCTTCCAGAAAAAACGCGCCAGGGCGCCGAAGGGGCGCACGATCGCCTCGTGCACGGCGCGATCGGCCCCCCACCCCGAGAGGAGAAAGCGGGTCCCAAGCGACTCCCCCGGCGCCGGCGCGACTCGGTAGCGCCAGTGGGCGGTCCCCCACCCGAGCAGAAAGATCGACGTCGCCACCCCTGCCAGGAGCCACTCCACCGCGTGCGGCAGATGCGGCCCGACCCCCGCCAGCGGCCCGAGCCACTCGCGAAGCGCGTGCCCGCCGCCGTACAGGGGGGGCAGATCGAAGAGCCCGCCGAGCAGCGCCAGAGCCGCCAGAGGGACGAGCGTCCAGCGCATGACGGCAGGGATATGGTGCCGGTGCGCCCCGACGGGCCTCTTTTCGGCCCCCAGAAAGACGAGATAGAGGAGGCGGAAAGTGTAGAAGGCCGTCAGCAGGGCGATGAACGAGCCCGCCCCCCACAAAAGGCGGTGCAGAGGGACCTCGGAGGCGAAGGCCGTCACCAGGATGCCGTCCTTGGAGAAGAAGCCGCTGGTGAGGGGCGCCCCGGCGAGGCAGAGCGCCCCGATGAGAAAACACCAGAAGAGGAGGCGGTCGCGGCGGGCGAGCCCCCCCATGCGGTAGATGTCGTTCTCGCCGGCGGTCAAGTGGATGACGCACCCGGCCCCCATGAAGAGCAGGGCCTTGAAGAAGGCGTGGGTGAAGAGGTGAAAGAGGGCCGCAGAGACCGACCCGATCCCCACCGCCAGGAACATGAAGCCGACTTGGCTCATGGTCGAGTAGGCGAGCACCCGCTTGATCTCGCGCTGCGCCGCGGCGCAGGTCGCCGCGTACAGGGCGGTGGCGGCGCCGACGAGGGCGATGACCGCCATCGCCTCGCTCGACAGGGAGACCAGGGGGAAGAGGCGGCACAGCAGGTAGACGCCGGCGGTGACCATGGTGGCGGCGTGGATGAGGGCCGAAACGGGGGTCGGTCCCGCCATGGCGTCGGGGAGCCATGTCATGAACGGAAGCTGCGCCGACTTGCCGCACGCCCCTCCCAGCAGCAGCAGCGAGAGGAGAAAGAGGGTCCCGGGAGCGAATCCCGCGGCCGCCTCGTTGATCTGGGAGATCGACAGCGTCCCCGTCAGGGCGAAGAGCCACAGCAGGGCGATGCCGAGAAAGACGTCCCCCACGCGGGTGACGAGAAAGGCCTTGCGTCCGGCGTCGGCGTTGCGCTCCTCGAAATACCAGAAGCCGATGAGGCCGTAGGAGCAAAAACCGACCCCCTCCCAGCCGAGAAAGAGGAGCAGGAGGTTGTCCGACAGCACGATGACGAGCATCGCAAAGACGAAGAGATTGAGCAGGGCGAAAAAGCGGGCGTAGTCCTTCTCTTCCTCCATGTAGCCGGCGGCGTAGAGGTGGATGAGGGTGGCGACGAAGGTGACCATGAGGGCCATCGGCGCGCTGATCCGGTCATAGACGATCTCCACTGCCACCGAAAAATCGCCGCTCGCCATCCAGGTGTAGAGGGTCGCCCGCGTCCCCTCCCCCGCCGCCAAGGGCCACAGCAAAAGTGAAGCGATCGCCGAGAGGGCGACGCCCCCCACCGCCGTCGCCACCACCGCCCCGCGCGGCAGGCGCGACCCGAACAGGACGTTCACCGCGGCGGCCGCCAGCGGGAAGAGGAGAATGAGGAAGAGAAGGAGTGGGTTCATCCTGAATCTCTCGTTAATTGCTTGAGCAGCGCGGTCCGATGGTTTCGGGGCGTCCGCTCCAGGGGACGCATGAACCCATCCCTGGGGCTTGACTGGCGCCATCCGGGCGCCAGTCACCCCTTACGCGAACGCCTCGAAACCATCTCTCGAGCGTTCGATTGGCCATCAACCCCTCATCTCGCTGAACGCGTCCGCCTCAAGCGTGTGCTTTCGACGGTTGAGATAGACGACGAGCGCGAGGGAGATGGAAACCTCGGCGCTCGTCATCGCCATGAGAAAGATGACGAAGATCTGCCCGTCGACTTGCTGCCACAGGGCCGAAGCCCCCACGAGGGTGATGCCGACGGCATTGAGCATGATCTCGACCCCGATCAGCACCATGATCAGGTTGCGCTGGGCGAGAACGCAGGCCAGCCCCATGAGGAACATCGTCGCCGAGATCGCCAGGATGTGGGACATGGGGACAATCATCCCTGCTCCTTTCGCCGCCTCGGCGCCCGCCCGACGTAGTAGGCCCCCACGGCGGCGTAGAGGAGCTGGAACGAGACGATCTGCACCGCCAGGGCGTACTCCTGGAAAAGGGTGTAGCCGAAGGTGCGCGGCGAGGCGTAGTAGGTCGGCACCCCTTCGGCCGCGCCGGGGTCGACGGCCATGAGGGCGACGGTGCACCCCAGAATGACCAGGGAGAAGAAGAGGACCGGTGCCCAGCGGCGCCACCCCGCCCCTTGCGGCTGCTCCGTCGGGGCGAGCTCGAGCATCATGATGATGAAGAGAAAGAGGACCATGACCGCCCCGGCGTAGATGATCACCTCCCACGCCGCCACAAGGGGCGCCCCGAGAAGGTAGAAGAGCAGCGCCACGGCGAAGAGGGAGTTGACGAGATAGATCACCGCGTGCACCGGATTGCGCCGCGTGATGCACATCGCCGTCGCCCCCAGGGCCGTCAGTGCGAGTATGTAAAAGATGATGGCGGCCATAGAGAGCAATTTTGAATTTTGAATTTTGAATTTTGAATTGGAACCATATCGAAGACCTAGGGCAGATTTGTTCTTATGTCTACCGGCGGCGCTTCGTCCTCGTTCCCTCCGCGGGGATTGACGACGCCGATGCCGGCGTGGCGGTAGAAATTGTACTCGTTGTCCTTGCCTCCGTGGTCGACGAGAAGATCCTCTTTCTCATAGACCATGTCGAGAGTGGCGTATTTGGAGAACTCGTAGTCCGGGCTCATCTGGATCGCCCAGGTCGGGCACGCCTCGGCGCACAGCCCGCAGTAGATGCAGCGCGAGAAGTTGATGCGGAACCATTTGGCGTAGCGGCGCCCGTCGGGCGCCTCGGCCGACTGCATGGAGATGCAGTCGACGGGGCACGCGGCGCTGCACAGATAGCAGGCGACGCAGCGCTCCCCCCCGTCGGGGTCGCACGTGAGGATGATCCGCGCCCGGTAGCGCGGCGGCGGCACGCGCTTTTGCTCCGGGTACTGAATCGTCACCGGCCTGCGGAACATGTTGCGCAGCGTCACCCAGAACGGCTGCACGGTCCCCTTTATGTCGCGCCAAATAGGCATTTGTCTCTTCCGATTTCAGGTTTTTCCAATTCAAAATTCAAAATTCAACATTCAAAATTGCCTCACCCGATCCACAACAGCACCGCCCCCGTCACCAGCACGTTGATGAGCGCCAGCGGAATCAGGAACTTCCATCCGAAGTGCATGAGCTGATCGTAGCGCAGGCGCGGCAGCGTCCCGCGCACCCAGATGAAGAAGAAGGCGACCGCCAGCACCTTCACGGCGAACCAGACGAAGGGGGGGAGAATCGGGCCGTGCCAGCCGCCGAGAAAGAAGACGGTGGTGACGGCGCCGAGGATCACCATGTTGATGTACTCGCCGACGAAGAAGAGGCCGAAGCGCATCCCCGAGTACTCGGTGTGGAAGCCGGCGACGATCTCGTTTTCCGCTTCGGGGATGTCGAAGGGGACGCGGCGCGCCTCGGCCGCCACGCTCACCATGAAGATGAGAAAGGCCACCGGATTCGTCACCAGAAACGGGAGCCCCTGCTGCGCCATGACGATGTCGGTGAGCGAGAAGGAGCGCGCGTGCAGCACCACCGGCACCAGCGCCAGCCCCATGGAGAGCTCGTAGGAGATGAGCTGCGCCAGCCCTCGGATCCCCCCCAGAAGCGAATACTTGGAGTTGGAGGCCCATCCCCCCAGGGCGACGCCGTAGACGGCGAGGGAGGAGAGGCCGAGAAAGTAGAGGACGCCGACGTTGAGGTCGATGACGACCATGGGGATCTCGCGCCCCAGAATCGTGATCGGCGGCGAGAAGGGGACGACGGCAAAGGCGAGCAGGGCCGTGACCGCCGCCAGCGCCGGGGCCAGAAGGAAGATCCACCTGTCGGCCCCGGCCGGCACGACGTCCTCCTTGGTCAAAAGCTTGATGACGTCGGCCAGCGGCTGCATCAGCCCGAAGGGACCGACGCGGTTGGGGCCGTGGCGAAGCTGCATCCGGGCGAGGATCTTGCGCTCGGCCAGAACGAGGTAGGCGGCCATCGACAGCACCACCGCGAGGATCACCACGAGCTTGAGGACGATCAGAAGGACGGTCACCCAGTCGATCATGGCGCCTCCCCCTTCACGATCAGACAGTCGCGCGGCGTTCCGGGGATGAAGATCTCGAGCTCGCTCCCCCGAAGGCGCGGGACGACGACGATCCCCGGGGCCATGGCGTCGCAAAGACGCACCGCCACCCTCACGTCGCCGAGGTCGGTGCGCAGGCACACCGCCTCACCGTCCGCGATGCCGAGACGGGCGCCGTCTTCGGCGTGCAGCCAGACCTGCGGCGCGGGGCGCACCGGATCGAGCACGGGGGCGAAGGAGGCGATCGCCTCCGAGCCGAAGAGGCTCTCGGTCGCAACGAGCCGAAGAGCCCCTTCTGTGGGGGGATGCTTCAGAGGCTCGGGCGCCGGTTCGGGGACGGAACCGGCGCCCCTCACCCGGCGCCCCTCGCCCCCTTCAAGGGAGGCGAGCCCCGCGAAGCGCTCGTCGGCCCCCGCCAAGTCGCGCCGGATTCGTGCGAGCGAGACGGACGCGCCGCGCAGCGCGGCGAGAGCCGCCCAGGCGGGGCGCGGAAAGCTCCCCGGGGTGCGCGCCTCGAAAATGCGCGGCGGGTGGTCGCCCCCGCCGGTGATCTCGATGGGGACTCCCGGATCGAAGACGGTTGAGAAGGGGAGCATGCGCCCTTCGAAGTTGACGAAGGTGCCGGCACTCTCGGCCGGCGCGGTGGTCGGCAAAAAGATGTCGGCGCGGCGGGCGGCCTCGGTGGGGAGATAGTCGAGGGCGGCGAGCAGCTTCAGGCGCGAAAGCGCCATGCGCGCCCGCCCCGGATCGGGGTGATCGGTGAAGGGATCGGCCTCCAGGCAGACGAGCGCCCGGATGCGCCCCTGCTGCATCTGCGCCAGGAGGCGCTCGGAGCCGCCCCCTTCGGCGAGGAGGCCCCCCCCGTAGCTGTTGGGCCCCGACAAGAGGACGGCAACGCCGCAGGGACGCCCTTCGGCGCAGAAGGCTTCGGCCGCCTCGACGAGGGTCCTGACTCCCTCGGGGCCGAGGAGGTCGCCCCCTGCGACGAGGACGGGGCGCTTCGCCTCGCGGATGCGGGCGGCGATCCCCGAAAGGACGGTGCGCTCCCGGGCCGTGAAGGCGTCGAAATTCCCTTCGGCCAGCGCTCGAAGCGCAGAGGCGAGGCGGTCGGCAGGGAGAGGGAGGCGCGTCGCCGCGAAGGGGAGCTCGACGGGACGCGGGTCGATGATCGCCGCCCCGGCGCCGCTTCGCACCGCCTGACGCACGGCAAGAGCCATCATCGGCCCTTCGTTGAGGGGGTCGGCGCCGACGAGCAGAACGAAATCGCTCCTGCGCACCTCCTCCTGCGAGCGGACGAGATCCCCGAGAAGGGCCGCCGCCGTGCGGGCGGTGCGGTCGCGCCGCGGGTCGAGCTCGAAAGCGACATGGTCGCTGCCGAAGGAGCGGGCGAGGGCCTGAAGCTGCGCGTTGCTCTCCAGCGAGGCGCGCGGCGAGCCGAGAAAGGCGACGGCAGCCAGGCCGTGCTCGGCGATCACCTGCTCGATCCCCCGGCGTAGCGACTCCAGCGCTTCGGGCCACGAGACTTCCTTCTCGCCGATGCGCGGGGATCGGGGACGGTCGGGGCGGTTGGCGTGGCCGTAGCCGAAGCGCCCCCGGTCGCAGATGAAAAAGCCGTTGGTCTTCGCGTTGACGCCGCCGCGCACCCGCTGCAGCTCGCGATAGCGGGCGCCGGGGACGACGGCGCACCCGAGCGAGCAGTGGGGGCAGACCGAAGGGGCTTCCTGCAGATCCCAGGGGCGGGCGCGGAAGCGGTAGGTGCGGTCGGTGAAGACGCCGGTGGGGCAGGCGTCGACGACGTTGCCGGAGAAGGGGCTCTGGAGCCTTCCGTCGCGGAAGCGCCCGAAGTAGATGCGCTGGTTGCACCCCAGCACCCCGAAGTCGGTGCCGCCGCAGTAGTCCTGGTAGGTGCGCACGCAGCGGTAGCACTGGATGCAGCGGTTCATCTCGTGGGAGATGAAGGGGCCGAGGTCCTGGTTCACATACGTCTTCTTCAGCCCCCGGTAGCGCCGGATGCCGTGCCCCCCCGCCACCGTCATGTCCTGAAGCTGGCACTCCCCCCCCTCGTCGCAGACGGGGCAGTCGTGGGGGTGGTTCATCATGAGCCACTCGATGACGTGCTTGCGCAGATCCGTCGACTCTTCATCGAGGGTCGAGACGACCATCCCGTCGCGCGCCGTCACCATGCACGACATGTGGACCCCCTTGAGCTTGGGCCCCTCGTTCGGCCCCTCCAGAAAGGTCATCGCGCACAGCCGGCACGCCCCCACCGCCCCGAGCGCCTCGTGGTAGCAGAAATGCGGGATCACGATCCCGAGCGCCTTGGCCGCTTCGAGGACGTTCGTCCCGTCCGGGACGGTGACGCGCTGGTTGTCGATGGTCAGTGTCGGCATAGAATTTCCGGGGCGCGGGACGCGGGACGAGGGACGAGGAATATCCAGGTCTTTTCGCGTCCCGCGTCCCGCATCACACGTTTCTCTTCAGGGGACATCGCCCCCGCTTGATGTGATCGACGACCTCCTCCATGAAGAGGTTGAGGAGGCTCTCCACCGGCCCCATGGCACCCATGGCGAGGGCGCAGAAGGAGCGGCCGTTGATGTTTCGGATCTGTCCGCGCAAAACGTCGATGTCCTCCATCGTCCCCTCCCCCCGCTCGATCTTCTCCAGCAGCCACGAGACGAAGGGGAGCCCGTCGCGGCAGGGGGTGCACCAGCCGCAGCTTTCGCGGGCGAAGAAGGCGTTGAGGTTGATCGTCGCCGCCACCATGCAGGTGGTGTCGTCGAAGACGGTGACCCCTCCGGTCCCCAGGCGGCTCCCGGCCTTTTCGATGGGCTCGAAGTCGAGGGGGGTGCCGAGATGCTTGGCCGTCAGGTACGGCGTCGAGGCGCCGCCGGGGATGCACGCCTTGAAGGCGCGCCCCTTCCAGACTCCGCCGCCGTGCACCTCGACGATCTCGCGCAGCGTCGTGCCAATGGGGAGCTCGACGCAGGGGGTGCGCTCCAGGTGCCCCGAGAGGCCGTAGAGCTTCGTCCCCGTGCCGACCTCCGTCGCCGCCAGCCCCCGGAACCACTCGGGTCCGTTCACGACGATGTGCTGCACGTTGGCGAGGGTCTCGACGTTGTTGACGGTGGTCGGCATGCCGAAGAGCCCCTTGACCGCGGGAAAAGGGGGCTTGGAGCGGGGGTTGGCCCGAAGCCCCTCCAGGGCGTTCAGAAGGGCCGTCTCCTCTCCGCAGATGTAGCGGCCGGCGCTTCGGTGGACGTGGAGCTCGAAGGAGAAGCCGCTCCCGAGGATGTCTCTTCCCAGATACCCCGCCTCCGTCGCCTCGGCGATGGCGCGCTCGAGGTTCTGGGCGCACCTCTCGTAGGCGTAGCGGATGAAGATGTAGCCGACGGGGATGCGCAGGGCGTAGGCCGAAACGATCATCCCCTCCACGAGCTGGTGCGGGTCGGCCAGCAGGAGCTCGCGGTCCTTGTAGGTGCCGGGCTCCATCTCGTCGGCGTTGCACACCAGGTACTTCTCGCCGAGCTGGTCGGCGGGGAAGAAGGTCCACTTCACCCCGGTCGGAAAGCCCGCCCCGCCGCGCCCGCGCAGCCCCGATTCTTTCACCGCCTCGCGCACCGCGTCGGGGGTCATCGTCTTCACGGCCTTTTGCAGCCCCTCATAGCCGCCGGTCTTGCGGTAGCCGTCGAGAAAGACCGTCTCGCCGGGGCGGCGGTTCTTGAAGAGGACCTGTGGCGTTTCACTCATGATTCATCCGTTTCAAATCCCCCCGCACCCCCCTTTGTCAAAGGGGGGCCTTGACTTCCCCCTTTAGCAAAGGGGGATCGAGGGGGATTTCATCTCTCAGCGTCGATCTGTCGAATCGCCTCGGCGGCGCTCTTCCTCCAGAATCTCATCCAGGCGCTCCGGCGTCAGATCGCCGTAGGTCGTCAGGCCGATCATGACGGCCGGGGCCTCTCCGCACGCTCCCAGGCAGCACGTCGGCAGAAGGGTGAAGACGCCGTCAGAGGTCGTTCCGCCGGGCGAGATGCCGAGTTTCTTCTGCAGATGGCTGTAGATCTCCTCCCCCCCCCGGCTCCAGCAGCAGAGCGAATCGCAGACGTGAATCACCCTCTTGCCCACCGGCTGTCGGAAGATCTTGTCGTAGAAGGTGGCGACCTCCTCCACCTGCAGGGCAGAGATTCCCAGAATCTCCCCCGTCAACTCCACCCCCTCGTCCGGCACCCAGCCTCGATTGGTCTGGATCGCCCGCAGCACGTCGATGACGAGCTCGCGCGGGTGGGCGATCTCGGCGGCGCGAACGCGAAAATGGTCGAGTTGGTCTTCGGTCAACAGCACTTTAGCCACACATTTGGTCCTGTTTTAAATTCACTTACTTGCCCAGCCTGGGATTCGGAATCAATTAAATTTCAGAATTCAAAATTGCCTCCCCTACCGATCCAAATCCGCCAACACGAAGTCGATCGACCCCAAGATCGTGATCAGGTCCGCCACCAGCCAGCCTCGGGTGAGCAGCGGCATCGCCTGCATGTGGGGGAACGAGGGGGTGCGGATGCGCATGCGGTAGGGGACGCTCTCGCCGTCGCTCACCGCGTAGTAGCCGTACTCCCCCTTGGCCGATTCGATGGCCCGATAGCACTCCCCCACTGGCGGGGTCATCCCCCGGGTGACGTTGATGAAGTGGTGGATGAGGCTCTCGATGTCGCCGAGCATGTCTTCACGCTGGGGCATGACGTAGCGGTAGTCGGCGCTCACCCAGCGCCCCGGAGGCATCCTCTCGGCGGCCTGACGCACGATGCGAAGGCTCTGGCGCATCTCCTCCATGCGCACCAGGTAGCGCGAGAAGCAGTCGCCTCCGCCGGCGGTGGCGATCTCGAAATCGAACTCCTCGTAGCCGCCGTAGGGCATGGCGCGGCGCAGGTCCCACGCGAAGCCGCAGGCGCGCAGGTTCGGCCCCGAGATCCCGCGGTCGATGGCGTCGTCGAGGGAGATCGGCCCGATCCCCTCGGTGCGCACGCGAAAGATGGGGCCGTCGGTGAGCAGCGTGTCGAACTCGCGCAGGCGCGCCTCAAAACCGGAGGCGAAGGCGTCGACCTGCCCCTTCCACCCCTCGGGGAGATCGGCCGGAAGACCCCCGATGCGAAACCACGAGGGGTGCATCCGCCCGCCGGTGACCATCTCGATGATGTCGAAGATCTTCTCGCGCGAGTCGAAGGCGTAGAAGACCGGCGTCATCGCCCCGACGTCGTGGGCATAGGTGCCGAGCCACACGAGGTGATTGGCGATGCGGAAGAGCTCCGAGAGCATGATCCGCGCGTACCTGGCGCGCGGCGGCACCTCCACCCCGAGAAAGGTCTCCACCGAGTGGAGGTACGCCATGTTGTTGAGGACGCCCGAGAGATAGTCGATGCGGTCGGTGTAGGGGATGTACTGGTTCCAGTGCTGGCGCTCGCCGACCTTCTCGGCGGCGCGGTGGTGATAGCCGATGTCGGAGTCGAGATCGAGGATCTCCTCGCCGCGCAGTTTCAGGATCTGGCGCAGCACCCCGTGGGTGCCTGGGTGCTGGGGGCCGAGATTGAGGAGCATGGCGTGCTCGTCGTCGTCCAGAGGCTTCCCCTTGAAATACTGGTCGGCGGGGCGCGGCACCATCGTCGCCGCCGTCTCGGCGGTGAAGGGGGGCATCTCCGTGGCGCGGTAGGGGTGCTCCTTGCGCAGGGGGTGCCCCTGCCAGCTCTCGGGCATGAGGATGCGCCGCAGATCGGGGTGTCCCGAGAAGCCGATACCGAACATGTCGTAGACCTCGCGCTCGTACCACTCGGCCGACGTCCAGATGTCGGTGACGGAAGGCGCCTGCGGGTAGTCCCCCTTCAGCGGGACCTTCACCCGCAGGTAGCCCGGGTCGTCGAAGTTGAGCAGATGGTAGACGAGGGTGAAGTCTTCCTCTCGGGGGTTTTTTCGGCGGCGCTCGTCGACGGCGGTCAGATCCTCGAGGCGCCGGAAGCGCAGGGGAGAATCGTTCTTCAGAAAACGCAGCAGCTCCGGAGCGTCTTCGGCGCTCGTGGAGAAGGTCGGCATGTCGGCGGCGTCGACCTCGCGCACCCGCTCGCCGAAGCGTTGGTGCACGGCCCGGCGCACATCGGGAGTGGTGATGGGGAACTCCACCTTCGGCTGGGGGGGGCGCCACATCTGCCGGGAGCGGCTTTCGCGAAAGTCGGGGGGCTGCACCGAGGTGCCGCGAATCGACGAGTTGCCGTAGCCGGGGCCTCGGGGGTCGCGGCTCTTGGTGACGTCCTCGACATGGATCGGGCAGGTCGTCCCCTCGCTCCCCCCTTTCATGTGAAAGACCTTGCGTGCGGGGCGTTCCTCGCGGGAGATCTTCTCGCGCAGCAGCAGCAGCCCCTCCATAAAGGCCTCGGGGCGCGGCGGACATCCGGGGATGTAGACATCCACCGGGACGATCTGGTTCACCCCCTGGATCACCGAGTAGACGTCGTACATGCCGCCCGAGTTTGCGCAGCTCCCCATGGAGATGACCCACTTGGGGTTGGCCATCTCCTCGTAGAGGCGCAGGATGGACGCGCCCATCTTCTTGAAGGGGGTCCCCGAGATCACCATCAGATCGGCCTGGCGCGGCGAGGGGCGAAGGACCTCGGCGCCGAAGCGCGCCAGATCGTGGCGCGGCGTCATGCTCGTCATCATCTCGACGAAGCAGCACGACAGCCCGAAGAACATCGGCCACAGGCTGTTCTTGCGTCCCCAGTTGATGG
>JBJHBH010000040.1:0-30503 GCA_050485365.1 Desulfuromonadales bacterium
CGTCGGTCGTCGCCGCGCCCGTGCCGCCGGCCGGGCCTCTCGCTGAGAGAAAACGCGCCGTCGACGCCCTCGTCGAAGCGGTGGCCGACTTCACCGCCAAGGCACAGCAGTCCGACCTGCCGCGGGAGCTCGCCGAGGCCTTTCCGCACGCCCTGCGCGTCACACAGTACTACACCGACATGACGGAGCGCGCCGAAGAGGTGGCCACGCTGCGCAACACCCTCGTGCGGCTCCACGATCCGCAGGCCAACGCCGCCGTCGACCGTCTGCGCGAGTGCGCCACCGAGCTGCTTGCGGCCACCGATCCCGAAGACGAGGCGTACGCGCCCGAGCGCTTCGAGCAGCTCTTCGCGCGCACCCTCGAGGAGTATCAGCAGATCAAGGCGCAGATCCTCCAGGCGGGCTCCGGGGGGAGGGTTCCGATCCGTCAGATGGTGCTGCAGCTCGACGAGCTCGGCGCCGTGCGGCGCATCCTCGACCAGGCGGTCAAGGCCGCGCGCTATCAGGAGATGATCAATGCCCTGGCGCACCAGCACAAATCGCAGGACGAGCGTCCCGCACAGGACGGATGACAGAGACTCTTTCACCGACAAACTTCCCAGAATGATTGATAAGTGCTAATGAAATGATATCTTCCTCCTGTTCTCTCTTCGACGAAAGGAGGAAGCGTGATCGCAGACGATCAGTACAACATCGGACATATCTGCACCACGTTGCAGTGCGACTCGGGGCGCGGCGCGAAGACGGCACTGCGGTGGCTCGCCCCCAACGAGCCCCCCGTCGATTACTCGTTCAGCGACCTCGATCGCGAATCGAACCGCTTCGCCAACGTCCTCACCTCTTTGGAGATGGGCCGCGGGGAGATCCTCTTTTTGCTCCTGCCCAAATCCCCCCCCCTGTTCTTCGCTTTTCTCGGCGCCCTCAAGCGCCAGGTCGTGTGCGGAACCCTCTTCCCCAATTTCGGAGAAGATGCTCTCTTCGACCGCCTCGGCGACTCGGGGGCCGCGGCGATCGTCACCAAGCGCAGCTTTCTGAAGAAGCTCGATCGCATCCGGCACCGCCTTCCGCGCCTGCGGCGGATCGTGCTGATCGATGCGGAGGAGGATCTCGCCCCCGATCTTCTGAGCTTCCCCGCCCTGATGAGAGGCGCCTCTTCTTCCTTTTCGACCCCGCCGACCCCGGCGCGCACCCCCTCGGTGGTGCACTACACCTCCGGTTCGACGGGGAAGCCGAAGGGGGTCCTGCACGTCCACGAAGGGCTCTCGATGATGCGCGCCACCTGCCGCGAGGTGATGGGGCTGGGGGAGGAGGACCGCTACTGGTGCACCGCCGACCAGGGGTGGGTGACGGGGACCTCGTACGGCATCATGGGCCCCTGGAGCCTGGGGATCACCCAGATCCACTACGGAGGGAAGTACGACCCGCAGCGCTGGTACGACGTTCTCGAAAGCGAGAGGGTGAGCGTGTGGTACAGCGCGCCGACGGCCCTTCGGATGCTGATGCGTGAAGATCCCGCCCTGGCGGCGCGGTACGATTTTTCGCATCTTCGGCGCATCTACAGCGTTGGCGAACCGCTCAACCCCGAAGTCATCCGGTGGGGGAGGGCGCAGCTGAAAAAGGAGATCTACGACACCTGGTTCCAGACCGAAACCGGGGCGATCATGATCGCCAACCGGCCCGGGGTTGAAGTCCGGCCCGGCTCGATGGGCAAGACGGTGACCGGCGTCGAGGCGGCCATCCTGGACGACGACGGAGAACGTCTTCCCGACGGCACGCCGGGGCACCTGTGCCTGAGGAGCGGCTTCGCCTCGATGTTCGAGGGGTATCTGAACCGGCCGCAGGTGTACCGCAGCCGCTTCGCAAAGGGGTATTACTACAGCGGGGACACGGCCCATCGCGACGCGGACGGCTATTTCTGGTTCAAGGGGCGCAGCGACGACGTGATCAACACCGCGGGGCACCTCATCAGCCCCTTCGAGATCGAGAGCACCCTGCTTGAGATGGAGCAGGTGGCCGAGTCCGCCGCCATCGGTGTCGCCGACGAGACGCTTTTCGAGAAGGTGGTGGCCTTCGTGGCTCTGCGCCCAGGGTTCGCCCCGTCACGGCAGATGCAGATCGCGATCCGCCTGCACGTCTCCAACCGCCTCTCACCCGTGGCGACCCCTCAGGAGATCTTCTTCGTCGAGCAGATTCCGAAGAACAAAAGCGGCAAGATCATGCGGCGGGTCCTCAAGGCGAGATATCTCGGAGAGGACGAGGGGGATCTTTCGACGCTGGAGGAAGGGATATGACGCTTCTGGACAGATTGACGCAGATCTTCCGCGAAGTCTTCGACGATGACGAGATCGCGCTTGCGCCCGAGACGACGGCGGACGACATCGACGCCTGGGATTCGCTCTCCCACGCCAACCTCGTTGTGACCATCGAGGAGCGCCTGGGGGTGCGATTCGCCATGAAGGAGCTGCTGGCGTTTCGCAATGTCGGGGATATGATCCGCTGCATCGAGGCGAAGCTCTCCCCGAAAAAGGGGTCAGAGCGTCTCTGAATTGACGATCAGGCGTTGGTAGAAGGTGACCAGCCGGGCGTAATCGTCGACACCGATCCGCTCGTTCGTCCCGTGCAGGCGGGGGATGTCCTCGGCCCTCAGGGGGATGCACAAAAAGCGGTAGATCTGCCTGGTCAAGCGCGCGTAGTGGCGTGAATCGGTGGCGCCGACCACGAGATAGGGGGCGACCGCTACGTCGCCGGCGACCTCGAGGATCGTGCGGCGCAACTGCGCGTAGGCCGGGGTGTCGAGGGGCGAGAGGGGGGAGGGGTCGGTCCCCGGCGTCGGCGAGATCGTCACACCGGGGTCGTCGATGATGCGCGCCATGCGATCGCGGGTCGAGGCGATGGTTTCGCCGGGGATGATCCGCACATTCACAAGGGCCGAGACGTCGGTGGCGAGGACGTTCTCCTTCACGCCGCCGCGAAGCATCGTCGGCGCCACGGTGGTGCGCAGGTTCGAGTTGACCTTGGGGTTCGCCGAGAGCACCCGCCCTGCAAGCGGCCCGAAGAGCCAGAGGTTGGCCAGAACCAAGCGCATTGCGAAGGGGAGGCGGCGGCCGAGGTGCCTAAACATCTCGGCGATGAAGGCGGTGCGGATGGGGAAGGGGGCCCTCTCCAGGCGCACCAGCGCGCGGCCGATGGCTCCCGCGGCGCTTCGGCGCGGCGGCATGGCCGAGTGTCCACCCTCGCTTCTGGCGTTGAGGACGTAATTCACGAACCCCTTCTCCGCCGCTCCCACCAGCGCCACCGGCTCTTTCACGCCGGGGATGATCCCCTCGGCGATCAACCCCCCTTCGTCCAGAACGAATTCGAGGCGCTCGGCCCTCTCGGCCAGCAGTGAGGCGATGCGCGCATTGCCGTTGAATCCGCCGACCTCCTCGTCGTGCCCCAAAGCGATGTAGATGGTGCGGCGGGGCTGAAAACCCTCGCGCAGCAACATCTCCACCGCCTCGAAGATCCCCGTCAGGGCCGACTTCATGTCGAGCGCCCCGCGCCCCCAGACGAACCCCTCGGCGACCTGTCCGCCGAAGGGGGGATAGCGCCAGTTCTTCTCGGTGCCGGGCTCCACGGGGACGACGTCCTGATGGGCCAGAAGAAGGATCGGCCTGAGCTCGGGCTCGCGCCCCTGCCAGGTGTACAGGAGGCTCAGATCGCCGACGCTCTCGCGCTCAAGGCTCTGGTGCAGCAGCGGGAACGACTCCTGCAGCACCTTGTGCAACATCAGGAACGGTTCGGGATCGATGCGCTGCGGTTCGATATCGGAGAGGGTCGCGCAGCGCAGCGCCCGGGCGAGGCGCTGCGCCGCCCCCTGCGGGTCGACGCCGATCGAAGGGGCGGGGGGGACCGCCTCGCCGGGCGATCCGTAGCGCAGCGCGCGCACGACAAGGACGAGCGCAAGCAAAAGAAACAGGAGAAAGACGCTCAGCTGAGTCGACATCCGAAGCTCCCTTCCGGGGCCATTGTATCATGAGAACGCCCTTGGAGGTGATGCAACTCGCGGGCCAGGCGGCCAGAACGCCCGCTCGGCGCCCTCTTTTGAGGCGTTGCAAAATCCTGTAAGATAAAGACAGGCGTTTCTCTCTTAAAAACGCCGTCATACCGGGAAAGGGGGTGTCTTGATTGGACATGAAAAGCGAGACGGTCCACACCGGCCGAGAGGCCCTTCTTCTCGCGCTGATCGAGCGCCTGGAGCGGCGCGGCTATGCGGATATGAAGGTCAGCGCCCTCGAAGGTTATGAAGGAAGACGGCCGGCGATCATCTTCTGGGAAGATACAGATATCGGCTTCGTGCCCGATGTGAGCGCCGCCAGAGACGGCCTGCGCTTCATCTTTCAGGTCGAGACGGCGCAGAGCCTGCAGGGCGAGGACGCCCGGCAGCGAATCGCGTTATTTTGCGCCTACGCCGCGTACTATCGCAGTCCCTACTGTCTGGTGGTCCCCGAAGAAGCGAGGGACGAGGCGGGCCTTGCGGTGCGGCTCGCCGGAGGCGACGAGCGTTTTGTCCATGTCGCCTCCTTCTGAGCTGCATCGTGGGCCGGTGCTCGACGCCGTGCGCAGTGAGTGCCGGCGCGTCGCCGAGCAGGCGGCTCGCGTGCGCATCGTGACCTCCCGGCTCGACGGCTATCTCGATCTTCTCGGCGACGCCTTCGCCCTGCAGATGGAGCCCGGGATCCACTTTCGAGGCGAGCAGGAGCAGACGGTCGCCTTCTTCCTCACTCTGGACAGCGTCAACTTCGGGTCGGGGTATTTTCCGGCCATCCTCTCCGACCCGAAGCGCTCGGGCTACCGAACCGTCGCCGCCGCCCTGACCGGGCGCTTCAACGCCGACGGTCCTCTGAGCGCCGAAGAGCTTCGCACCATGACCCCGGCGTCGTGCGCCCGGCTTTTCGGGCTCGACCCCTCCAACGCCGCGGCCCTCGAGCTTGCGGGGCTCTTCGCGCGGGCTCTCGCCGATCTCGGGCGGTTCCTTCTCGATCGCTACGACGGACGGTTCTCGGGGCCCATCGAGGAGGCGCGCGGCTCGGCCGAAGGGCTAGTTCGCCTTCTGACCCGGATGCCGCTGTTTCGCGACGTGGCGCCCTATCGCGAAAGGAACGTGCCGTTCTACAAAAGGGCGCAGATCGCCGCCGCCGACCTGCACATCGCCTTCGACGCAAAAGGGCCGGGACGCTTTGACGACATCGACCGCCTGACCCTTTTCGCCGACAACCTCGTCCCCCACGTCCTACGGCACGACGGCCTTCTCGTCTATGACGATGATCTCGCCGCGGCGATCGATCGGGGCGACCTTCTCCCCGGCGGCTCGCCCGCCGAGGTAGAGATCCGCGCCTGCGCCGTCCACGTCGTCGAGCTCCTGGTGCGGGAGGCGAGCCGTCGTCGCCGTCCCCTCTCGGCCCTGCACCTCGACAACCTGCTGTGGCATCGGGGGCAGAGCCCCCGCTACCGCGCGCTCCCCCGCCACCGCACTCTCACTCCCTTTTATTGACGTTCTTTCAAGCGGTTGCGGTTCCTGCCAGGGCTGATAAGGTTGTAGAGAGATCCGGTCGCATGGATCGGATCGTTTCTCGATGAAGAAAGGATGAATCGTCATGCCACAGACTGTTCACATGGTGCCCGATCCTCGGGGGGGGTGGATCGTCAAGGCGCCCGGGTCGTCCAGCGACGAGGGTCATTTCAAGACATGGGGCGAGGCCGTTCATTTCGGCCGCGAGCTCTGCAGCGACGTGAACGCCGATTTTGAAATCCACCATCTCGACGGGAAGGTGACCCGAGAGCATATCCGCCGAAGCCCGTTCCCCGGCCGTTCTTGAGCTTTCGTCCCAGTGCGATAGACTGGCAGTCTGTACGAAGGCAGAAAAGGAGAACGTGTCATGTTGAGAAAGTTCGCGACTCTGCTCGCCCTTGCCGTCTTCACCGCGAGCAGCCTTTCGGCGTGCTATACCGCCGGCAGAGCCACCGACGAAGCCGCCGATGGGATAGAGCGGGGAGCCGATCGCTTCGAGCGCGGTTACCAAGAGGGCCGAGATTAACCGAAACACAACGACATCCCGGCCGCCGGTCTTCGGCGGCCGTTTCGTTCGATGCCCCCACCTCCTTTGACGAATAGCCTTTATTCGTCCATCCGGCGCCATGGACCCTTTCTCCCCAGCCGCGCTCTTCGGCCGACGCGCCGCCATCGTCCATGCGATGCTGCTGGCGGCGCTCCTTCTTCATCTCATCGCTTCGCCGTGCCGCGCCGAAATCGAAGGGGAAAACGAGCTGGGCGGCGTCGCCGAATTCGCCTTCTCGCGCACCGTGCTGCCGATGATCGAAGCCCAGGAGGGCAGGAGCGGAGCGTTCATCCTGGAGGAGGGGGAGGAGAACTTGGTCGCGCGCACCTGGCTCGTCCAGAACGCCACCGAGAGCATCAGCATCCTCACCTTCATCTACAGCTTCGACACCATCGGCACCATCGCTACCCAGGCCCTCATCGACGCCGCCGACAGGGGGGTGCATGTGCGCATCGTCGTCGATGATTTTCTGCTGTACCGCGAGCCGATGGATCTGCTGCTGGCGCTGTCCGCCCATCCCCTGATCGAGGTCCGCATTTACAATCCGGTGCGTTCGGTGGGGGTCTCGACGATCCGGATGGTCTGGAACCTCCTCAGCGATTTTCGTCTCTTCAACCAGCGCCTCCACAACAAGACCCTCATCGTCGACGGCATGGCCGGGATCTGCGGAGGCCGCAACGTCGCCAACGAATATTTCGACTACAAGCAGGAGTACCACTTCAGAGACCGCGACATCCTCGTCGCCGGGCCGGTGGTCGAGCAGATGTCGGCCAACTTCGAGGCGTTCTGGAACAGCGAGCTCTCCCGGCCGGTCGAATCGCTCCTCCCCGGGATGGCGGCCCGGATGACGCCCCAGCAGATCGAGGAGATCTACGGCGACCTCGCAGAGAGCGCCGCCGGGCTCCTCGACACGCTGGTCGTGGTGCGCAACGCTCTGCAGGATCAGGAAAGACACCTGCGCAGGATCATCGACGAGATGATCTGGACCGACGAGATCTGGTTCGTGAGCGATCGTCCCGGGACGAATCTCGGCAAGCCCGGGCTGGGCGGGGGAGGGGAGATGATGGATGCGCTGCGCGAGGCGATCCTCTCGGCGCAGGAGCGCATCACCGTCCATTCACCGTACTTCATCGTCGCCGAAGGGGAGCTCGGCTTTTTCCGCAAGGCGCGCGAGGGGGTGGAAATTCGCGTCATCACCAATTCTCTCGCCTCGACCGACAACATCGCCGCCTTCAGCGGCTACGCCAAGAGCCGCGAGACCAAGCTGGCGGCGGGGATGATCCTTCGTGAGCTCCGCCCCGATCCCTCCATCGAGCAGGAGGCGATGGCGCAATACGTCGCCCCGGAGGAAAAACCTCCCATTGTCGTCATGCACGCCAAAACCCTCGTGATCGACGGCGAGCTCGTCTACGTGGGGACGTACAATTTCGACCCCCGAGGGGCCCATCTCAGCACGGAAGAGGGGGTATTCGTGCGAAGCCGCGAGCTTGCACGCAGGATCGAAGCGGTGGCCGACATCGAAATGAGGGAGGAGAACAGCTGGAACCCGCAGCACTACGCTCCGGACCGGTACGCCGACTGGTGGCGCAGGTTCAAACTGTGGTTCTTCAAGATCTGGCCGATCCGCCCGCTGCTCTAGCGCTTGACAGCCGCTTATGCCTTGCTGGGTTGAAACGAGCCGACAGGCAAAGGTAAACAGAGACGATTTGCCCCGTGGCATCCCTTCCTTGGCCTCGGGGCATTTTTTTATCGCAGGCGAAGCTGTTGCGGATCGATCTCCCCCTCGCGCCTGAAGGGGAAGACGGTGTTGAAGACGTGCATCCCGCGTAGGGTGACGCTGCCGTCGATAGCGTAGCGGATCGCTTCGCCCGCGCGGCGCTGCTGGGTGAACTGGAGCAGATTCAGATAGCCGGTGGAGAGGCGCAGGGTGGTGTCGGCATACTCTCCGGCGCCGACCCGAACCTGCTGCAGAGACTGGCCGTCGGCGATTCGTACTCCGTCGAGGAGAAAGGCGTAGCGGACCGACCCGATGGTGATCGCGACGGGGTTGGGATTGTAGATGCGCAGATCGGCAAGGATATTGGCGTGGCTGAGGGTGAGATCGCCTATCCGGATGTCGACAAGGCTGACCTCCGGTGCAACGGGGCGGGCCGCGCAGGAGGTCAGCAGAAAAAGGAGCGCAAGCGCGCCGATGAGCGAGGTCCACAGCCGAGTCTTCTTCATCGTCCCGTCTCCTTCGTTCATTTGCCGGATACAGGAACGAGTATAGCACCGCCGAAGGGGGCGGCGGAAGATTGAAAGGAACGGCTCCGGCGGCGCAGCTCTCAGAGAGAGGCGGTCCGCTCCGGCTCGGGCTCGGCGTCGTGCGCGTTGACGGCTTCGGGCTGCTCCTCGAACCACATGAGGGTGCCGCTCTGGCGGCCGAAATGACGAGCCACTTCGATGTCTTCGTGCCAGATGTCGACCCGTTTCGTCCAGCGCCGGTTCATCAGGTCGCGCACCTCGAAGATGCCGTGCCCCGGAATGAAGACGCGCTTGCCGAAATAGAGTCCCATCTCGTCGATGAGATCGCGCGAGACCGCCAGGACGCCGTTTCGCACCCCGTGCATCGAGGCCGTCAGGTACGGCGTCTCGTCGCACTGCCACACCGTCGAGGTGTAGGCGGTGATCGTCACCGGGACCGTGCGGACGCTGTCCAGATCGACGGGGTGACCGAAGATCTCCTCGATCAGCTCCATCGCCCGGACCAGATCGTCGCGAAGATCATGGGCCGTCTGCACGAACTCCTGGCCGAGGGTCGATTTTCGAGCGGAAGGGGACGGTTCCTCGCCGAAGCGAAGATAGAGATCGAGGGCGAGAACGAGGCCGATGACGGGCATCAGCACCCTCAACGCGAAGATGAACAGATCGTCTCTTTTCATGATTCGCCTCGAAAGTTAAAAACTATAAATTAAAATCAATATACTAGAAATTTTGTCCGCGTCAACCTCTTCTCCTCCCCTGGGAAATGGGGTATGGTTTCGGCTTCCCCCGAAAGGATGATCCATGTCCGTCCGAATCAACGTCATCTGGACATTTCTGTACGTACTGTGGCTGGCGACCATTCTCTGGCTCTCTCTCGACCCCACACCGCCGCAGATCACCGATTCGGGCCTGCTCGCCTGGGACAAGTTCCAGCACGCGGCGGCCTACGCGGTGATGACTCTGCTCGGCGGACTCGGCCTGCGCCCGTGGGTGCTTTCGGCGCGCACGCGCTGGCTCGTCTCGGGGGGGATCGCCGTGGTCGTCGGCATCGGTGTGGAAATCGGACAGGGAATGATGCGCCTCGGGCGTTTCGCCGACTGGCAGGACGCGGTGGCCAATACCGTGGGGGTGCTCGGCGCCCTTGCGTTGGTCGCCTTGGTTCGCACTCTTCGTCACGGCAGAAGTGAGGGCAGATGAGCGATCTTTCCTGGCACGATGTCCTGAAGGCCGCCGCAGGCGGCAGCCTCGTTCTGACCTCGACCAAGCGCCTGGCGCGGCGCCTGCGCCTGGACTTCGACACGGCCCGCGCGGCCGAAGGGGGGGGCGCCTGGATCACACCCGCCATCCGAAGCTCCGACGCTTGGCTGCAGGAGGCTGCCGAGCGCCTCGGCGAGGGGTGGCGGCTCCTCGCCCCGCAGGGGGCCCGGCGTCTGTGGGAGCGGATCATCGAGGCCGAAGAGGCCGGCTCGGCGCAGGCACTGCTGCAGATCCCGGCCACGGCCCGCGCCGCGATGCAGGCCCACGAGCTTCTGTGCGAATTTGGAGGGGAGCCGCGCCGCCATCCGCTGAGCGCCGACCATCTCTCCTTTTTGCGCTGGCGCGAGCGCTACCTGAACGCCTGCGCCGAGCAAGGGTGGCTCGACCGCCCCTCGCTCTTCGCGGCGGTCATCGAAGCGGTCGAGGCCGGTCGCCTTGCGCTCCCCCCCTCCCTCTGGCTCGTCGGTTTCGACGATTTCCCCCCGAGGCTGCAGCGGCTGTGCGCCGCCTTCGCCGACCGAGGGGCCGAGGTGAAGGAGATCCCCCCCCCGTGCGCGCCGCGCGCCGAGCTGATCCGCGTTCCGTGCAGCGATTCTCGGGACGAGGTGCGCCGTGCGGCCCGCTGGGCCCGCGCCCTTCTGGAGCGGGGCGAGGGAGAAATCGGCGTCATCGTCCCCGATCTGCAGGGATACCGTCCCCTCATCGAGCGCATCTTCCGCGAGGAGATCGACCCCGGGGCGCTGGTGCGCCCCGACGCGGCGGAGCTTCGCTTCAACCTCTCTCTGGGCGAGCCGCTGGCCGCGCGGGGGGCGGTCAGCGCCGCCCTGGCGATCCTCTCCATCGGACGCGAACCGACTCTCGCCCAGGCGGGATTTCTTCTGCGCACCCCCTATCTCGGCGGCAGTTTGCGGGAGAGGGGCGCGCGGGCGCGGCTGGAGGTGACCCTCAGAGCGCGCAGAAGCCCCACGGTTCGTCTGCGTTCACTTGCCGGAGGGGATCGGGGGGCGAATCCTCGGGAGCTCTCCTTCTCGGGGATCTGCCGCAGGCTGGAGGAGGGTGTGGCGCTCAAGGGCAAGCGTCTTCCGGGGGCGTGGGTTCGGCATTTCGCGCAGCTTCTTCACGATGTCGGTTGGCCCGGAGAGCGTCCTCTCGACTCGCTCGACTATCAGGTCGTCGAGGCCTGGAACCGCAAGGTGCTCACGCAGATGGCGGCCCTCGATCTCGTCTCGCCGCCGCTGGAGCGCGGCGAGGCCCTCTCGCTGCTGCGCCGCCTGGCCGCCGAGACCGAGTTTCAGCCCGAAGGGCCCGAAAGCCCGGTGCAGGTGATCGGCCTGCTCGAAGGGGCGGGGCTTCGCTTCGAGCATCTGTGGGTCATGGGGCTGCACGATGGCGCGCTGCCGGCCCCGGCGCGCCCCAATCCCTTTCTCCCTGTCTCTCTGCAGGTCGCCGCAGGGATGCCCCACGCCGATGCCCAGCGTGAGGGCGACTTCGCCCGCCGCGTCGCCGCGCGCCTGTTCGCCTCGGCCCCATCGGTCGTTCTGAGCCACCCCTGTCGGGAGGGGGACGCCGAGCTGATGCCGAGCCCGCTGATCGGCGCCGTCCCCGACGGCGAGGTCCCCCTCGCGCCCCGCAACGCGCCGGCGCAGCTGTGGCGTGCGCAGGGGACCCTCCCCGAGACGCTGTGCGACAGCGACGGCCCCCCCCTCGGCGCCGAAGAGCGCGCCGGCGGCGGGACGGGGATCCTGCGCGATCAGGCCCTGTGTCCCTTCCGTGCCTTCGCCCGCCACCGTCTGCGGGCGCAGGCGCTGGAGGTCCCCGATGTCGGCCTCGACGCCCGGGGGCGCGGCACGCTGCTGCACAAGACCCTCGAAATCTTCTGGCGCCGCACCACAGACCACGCCTCGTTGCTCGCCCTCGACGCCGGCGAGCTCTGGGAGCGCCTCGCGCAGAGCGTGGAGGCGGCCGTGGACGAGGTCTATCCGCAAGAGCGGGGAAGGCCCGACGAGGCGCTCCTCGCGTTGGAGAAGGAGAGGCTGCGCCTTCTGGTCGGCGAATGGCTGAGCGAAGTCGAAGCGTGCCGCCCTCCGTTCACGGTTCTCGAACCCGAGCAGGAGCGCCGTCAGCGATTCGGCGGCCTCGAGCTCGTCGCCCGCGTCGACCGCATCGATCGGCTCGCCGACGGACGAAAGGTGGTCATCGACTACAAGACGGGGCAGATCGACGCCGCCGACCTCATCGCCGAGCGTCTCACCGAGCCGCAACTCCCCATCTATGGCTTCGCCGAGGGGGGAGATCTCGCTGGGGTCGCCTTCGCCCGTCTGCGCCGGGGGGACTCTTCCTTTGTCGGGATCGGCACGGAGGGGGATCTTCTGCCCGGGCTGAAGGATCTGGCCGCGTGGAAAAAAGCCGCCGCAGCCGGTGTGGTCGAGTGGAGCGGGCTGCTGGAGCGCTGGCGCGATCAGCTCGACGCGCTGGGGCGCGCCTTCGCGGCAGGGGAGGCGGCCGTCGACCCCGTCAGCGCCGAGAAGGCCTGCCGCATCTGCGACCTGAAGCCGCTGTGCCGCATCGCCGAAGTTCCTGGCGACGGCGAGGAGGACGAGCGATGATCGCCATCTCCGACGCTCCGCAGCGTCTCGCCGCCATCGATCCGAGCGTCTCGTTCATTGTCCAGGCCCCGGCCGGATCGGGCAAGACCGAGTTGCTCACCCAGCGATTCCTCGCCCTTCTGGCGACCGTCGAGAAGCCCGAAGAGATCCTCGCCATCACCTTCACCCGCAAGGCGGCGGCCGAGATGCGCTCGCGCCTGCTGGAGGCGCTGGAGCGCGCCCGGGGACCCAGGCCCGAAGCGGATCACGCGGGGCGCACCTGGGATCTCGCCCGCGCCGTCCTCGACCGCGATCTGGAGCGCGGGTGGAGGCTTCAGGAGAATCCCGGGCGCCTCGGCATCCAGACCATCGACAGCTTCAACGCCTCGCTGGTGCGGCGCATGCCGTGGATCACCCGCCTGGGCGCCGTCCCGCGCATCTCCGACGACCCCGCGATCCTCTATCGCCGCGCCGCCGAGAGGACCCTCGCGCGCCTGGCCGGTTCGGGGCGCGAGGGGGACGCCATCGCCCATCTGCTCAGGCATCTCGACAACCGCCTCGATCACCTGCGCGACCTCATGGCCGGGCTGCTCGGCCGCCGCGACCAGTGGATGCGCCACCTTGCCGGGCGGGCAGGCGAACAGAGGCGCCGCCTTCTGGAGGACTCGCTGCGCCGTCTGGTCGAGGCGGAGCTGCGCGCAGCCTCCGGCGCGATCCCGCACGCCATCCGCGCCGACCTGGTCGAGCTCGCCCCCTTCGCCGCCGCCAACCTGCTGGCGGACGGCAAGGACGGCCCCGTGGTGCGCCTGCGCGACCTGGAGGCCTTCCCCGGCGCCGATGCCGAAGAGTTGCCGCTGTGGAAGGGGTTGGCCGAGCTGCTGCTGACCACAGAAGGGGGGCTGCGAAAGGCGGTCGACAAGCGGTGCGGCTTTCCGGCCGACAAGACCGAGCCGTGCGTGAGCATGAAGCGCCGCATGAAGGAGGTGCTCGACTGGCTGCGCGACGATGCGCAGGTGCCGGTTCTGCTCGGGCGCATCCGGGAGCTCCCCCCCGTCGCCTACACCGACGAGCAGTGGCGGGTGCTGTCGGCGCTCCTCGATCTGCTCCCCCTCGCGACGGCCGAGCTGTGGCTCGCCTTTCGGGAGGAGGGGACGGCCGACTTCGCCGAGATCGCCCTCAGGGCGCAGCAGGCGCTGCAAGACGACGGCAACCCCACCGAGCTGCTGCTGCGACTCGACAGCGCCCTGCGGCACATCCTCATCGACGAGTTCCAGGACACCTCCCACCTGCAGTACGCCCTGGTGGAGCGCCTCATCGACGGCTGGACCCCCGGAGACGGCCGCACCCTCTTTCTGGTGGGCGACCCGATGCAGTCGATCTACCGCTTTCGCGAGGCCGAGGTCGGGCTCTTTTTGCGCGCTCGCGCCCGCGGGATCGGGGGGCTCGCCCTGCAGGGGCTTTCGCTGAGCGCCAATTTCCGCTCCCAGTCGGGGATCGTCGACTGGGTGAACGGCGCCTTCGAGGAGATCTTCCCACCCGACGAGGACGCCGCTCGCGGGGCGGTTCCTCTGGCCCGGGCCGAGGCGGTTCACTCCCTTCTGGAGGGCTCAGCCGTCTCGGTTCATCCGCGCGTCGACCGCGACGACGAGAGGGAGGCGCAGCAGGTGGTCGACCTCGTCCGGCAGGCGAGGGGGGATTTTCCCGGCGAGAAGGTGGCGATCCTGGTGCGTTCGCGAACCCACCTCGCCGCCATCCTCCCCGCCCTGCGCGCCGCCGGGATCAGTTATCAGGCGCAGGACATCGACCTTCTGGCCGAACGCCCCGTCGCCCGCGACCTGGTCAGCCTCACCCGGGCGATCCTTCATCCCCACGATCGCCTGAGCTGGCTTTCGGTGCTGCGGGCCCCCTGGTGCGGCCTGACGCTGAGCGATCTTCACGC
Source organism: Desulfuromonadales bacterium (assembly GCA_050485365.1). GTDB lineage: Bacteria > Desulfobacterota > Desulfuromonadia > Desulfuromonadales > JACZKF01 > JARFUG01. The sequence goes on from JBJHBH010000040.1 coordinate 14,124, forward strand.
TCTGTGTGGTGGACGCGCCGAAGCGATCGCCGATCTGGTCGCCGATCCCGATACCCTCGGGCGCCTCTCGGACGACGGCCGCCAGCGGGCGCAACGCGTCATCGCCATCGTCACCGACTTCGCAGCCCGCCGCGGGCGGGTGGGGCTGCGGGCGCTCGTCGAAGGGGCGTGGCTCGCCCTAGGCGGCCCCGTCCTGCTCGACGGCGCCGCCATGGAAGACGCCGAGCAGGTTCTGTCGCTCCTGGAAGGGTTCGACGAGGGGGGGGACCTGGCCGATCTCGAAGCGCTGGACTCGGCGCTGCTGCGCCTGTACGCCGCCCCGGACGCCAAGGCCGACGGAGGGGTGCAGGTCATGACGGTGCACAAGGCCAAGGGGCTCGAGTTCGACACCGTCATCGTGCCGGGGCTCGGCAGAAAACCGCGCCGGGGCGACCAGCCGCTGCTGCGCTGGCTCGACCACCCCGAGCTCGGGCTGCTCCTCGGCCCCATCCATCCGAAGGACGGCGCCGGGCGCGACCCCCTCTACGACGCCCTGGGACGTATCGAGAAGGAGAAGGACGATCTGGAAGTGCGGCGGCTCCTCTACGTCGCGGCGACCCGCGCGAAAAAGCGCCTGCACCTTCTCGGCCACGCCGCCAGAAATGCCCAGGGCGAGTGCCGCCCCGAGGCCGGCTCGTTCCTGCAGATCCTCTGGAACCAGGTGGAGGGGCTCTTCGCCGCCCTGCCCGCCGAAGACGGGGGAGAGCCGGAAGCCGTCCCGGCGGCGCCGCCGCTGCTGCGCCGCCTCCCGGCCGGTTGGAGCCCTCCCGAGTTGCGGGCGGCTCCCCTGACGCACCTGCCGCAGCCCCTCAACCCCTCCGAGCTCGGCAGGGAGGACGCCCGCCAGCTCCTCTTTTCGGGGTGGGAGGCCGAGACGGCCCGTCACATCGGCACCGTCGCCCACCGATACCTGGAGCGCATCGCCGACGAGGGGCTGGAGCTTTGGCCGCCGGAGCGCCTGCGGAAATGCGAGCTGCCGATTCGCCGTCGTCTGGGGCAGCTCGGGGTGCCTCTGGATGAGATGGAGAGCGCCGCGGAGAAGGTGAGCCGCGCCCTGGGCAACGTGCTCAAGAGCGAGCGGGGCAGGTGGCTCCTTCGCCGCCGTTCGCAAGCGCAGTGCGAGTACCCCCTGTGCGGCGTCGCGAAGGGGCGGATCGTCCACGCCGTTCTCGACCGCACCTTTGTCGAGGACGGCGTACGCTGGATCGTCGACTACAAGATGAGCGCCCCTCTCAAGGCGCAGCGCACGGCCTTGTTCCTCGACGCGGAGGCTGAACGCTATGCGCCGCAGCTGCAGCTCTACGCCGCCCTCTTTCGCGCCCTCGAACCGGGGCGCGAGGTGAAAACCGCCCTCTATTTCCCCCTCGTCGACGGGTGGCGGGAGGTCGAGGATGAATCTTGACATTTCCACTCACCCCATTGTAGAAACTTCCGATAGTTGAACCGCTCGATTTCCGCCACTCTGGCACGAAAGCCCATCGTTGAAAAAGATTTTTCGCGAATTCCTGAAATACTTCCTTCCTTTCTTGTTTTGTGTCGCTTTGGTCGTTTTTCTGGCGTCCATCACCAGCAGGCGCGACCACATCAACCTCATCGCCTCCGAGCAAAACGGCTTGCTGATGCGTCAGCAGCAGGTTTTTCAGACGACCGTCGGCGCTCTCTTCTCCGACGCCCTCCTTCTGGCCGAGATCACTTCGCAGCAGATCGCCGACTATACGGAGCTGGGCGCCATCAAGCGACTTGAGGGCGAATTCATCGCCTTTGCGCAGGTGAAGGGAGTCTACGACCAGGTTCGCTATATCGACAGATCCGGGGTGGAGCGTCTGAGGGTAGACCTGACCCCGTTGGGGGTTCGCCTTGTGCCGAAGCAGGAACTGCAGGACAAAAGCGATCGGTATTATTTCAAGAACGCCCTCCTTCCTCGAGGGCAGGTATACGTCTCGGCGTTCGATCTGAATGTGGAGGCGGGCGAAGTCGAGAATCCGCCCAAACCGACCCTGCGTATCTCGTCGCCTGTCGTCGATGAGGAGGAGATCTTACGGGGGGTGATCGTCCTCAACTACCTCGGAGACGATCTGCTCGCAAAGCTGCGAAGGATCTCCCAGCATTCGCGCGGCGAGAACATGCTCGTCAATCCCGAGGGCTACATGCTCATCAGCGGGGCCGCCGAGGACGAGTGGGGCTTCATGTATGAGGAGCGATCCGCGAAGACCCTCGCCGCTCTCCTGCCCGGGGAGTGGGAGCGGATCAGCGCCGAGGACAGCGGACAGTTCATCAGCGAGCGGGGCATGGTGAGCTTCGCCACGGTGTCTGCCTTCCCGGAGCTGACGAACGGCTCACTGAGCTTCGCGGGAGGGCAGGCCTACGAGCGCTGGAAGCTCGTCTCGGTGGTCGACGCCTCCCAGCTCAATCCGCCGTGGTGGGGGGTCTTTCTTGGGACGACCGCTTTTTTGACGATCCTTTTCAGCACCATCATGCTGGAGTGGACGCGCGCGCGCATCCGTCGCCAGGAGGGGCTCTCGCTGCTCAGGGAGAGCGAGGAGCGCTTCCGCAACGCCTTTGACTTTTCCGCCATCGGGATGGCTCTCATCGCTCCCGACGGTCGCTTTTTGCAGGTCAACGGCTCGCTGTGCGGCATTGTCGGGCGCGCCGAAGCAGAGCTTTTGGACATGAATTTGCGTCAGGTGCTCTATTCCGAAGACGCGGCGGTGGTGCTCGGCCGGATCGAAGAGTTGTTTGGGGGATACACCCCCGGATTTCACACAGAAATGCGCTGCGTCCACGAAGCCGGGCATCCGGTCTGGACTCTTCTGTCGGCCTCGGTGGTGAAGAATGCCGAAGAGAAGATCGTCTACGCCATCGCACAAATCGAGGATATCAACGAGCGCAAGCTCGCCCAGGAGGCGCTGGTCAGGGCGAAGCTCGCGGCCGAGGAGGCCAACCGTGCCAAGGGCGATTTCCTGGCGAACATGAGCCACGAGATCCGCACGCCGATGAACGCCATCATCGGCATGACCCACCTCGTCCTGCAGACCGACCTGACCGCCAAACAGCGCGACTATCTGGAGAAGCTCAAATTTTCCTCCTCGTCGCTGCTCGGAATTCTGAACGACATCCTCGATTTCTCCAAGATCGAAGCGGGAAAGATCGAGATGGAGTCGGTCGACTTCAGCCTCGAACAGGTCCTGGATCATGTGGCGACGACTGTGGGGGAGAAGGCCCACGCCAAAGGGCTGGAGCTTCTTTTTCGTGTCGATCCGGCGACGCCGGGGATGCTTAGGGGCGATCCGCTTCGCCTCGGCCAGATTCTCATCAATCTGGTCGGCAATGCCGTGAAATTCACCGACAAGGGGGAAGTCGTCGTCTCGGTGGAGTTGCTGCGCGACGAAGAAGAAGAGGTGACTTTGCGTTTCGCCGTGCGCGACACCGGCATCGGTCTGACACCCGAGCAGCAGTCGCGTCTTTTTCAGGCCTTCACCCAGGCCGATACCTCTTCGACCCGAAAGTACGGCGGTACGGGGTTGGGGCTCACCATCTCGAAGCGTCTGGTGACGATGATGGGAGGCGATATCGGCGTGCAGAGCGCGGCCGGGGCGGGGAGCGTCTTTCACTTCACCGTCGCGCTCAATCGTCAGGGGCTCTCATACCAGCAGTGCCTTCTGCCGCCGGAAGATTTCCGCGGGATGCGGGTCCTTGTCGTCGACGACAACCCCACCGCCCGCGAGATTCTGCACACTCTTCTCGAATCGATGTCCTTTCGGGTGTCGAGCGTCGACAGCACCTCTGCAGCCGTCGATGAACTGGCGCTGGCGATGCGGGTCGCGCAACCGTACGGCCTCGTGCTAATGGACTGGCAGATGCCGCAGATCAACGGCGTCGAGGCGACGCGGATGATCCGCAGCGATCCCCGCCTGCCAAACCCGCCTACAGTCATCATGGTGACCGCCTTCGGGCGGGATGAGGTCATGCGCAGCGCGGCCGGCGCCGGCGTCTCCTCGTTTCTTCTCAAGCCGGTCCACCCCTCGGTCCTGTTCAACACCATCGTCTCCCTTTTTCAAAAAGGGACGTCCGTGTGCGGCCGAGGGATCGTGCAATCGAAGCCGTCGGGCGCGAATGGCGCGGATCTTCAAGGGGCGCGGATTCTGCTCGTGGAGGACAACGCCATCAACCGCCAGGTCGCTTCCGAGCTCCTTGGCGCCGAAGGGATGGAGGTGTCGATCGCCGTCAACGGCAAGGAGGGGGTTGAGATGGCCGCCGCAGTCGATCCTCCTTTTGATGCGGTGCTGATGGATCTACAGATGCCGGTGATGGACGGGTATGAGGCGACGCGTCTTATGCGCGCCGATGCGCGCCTGCGCCGCATGCCGATCATCGCCATGACGGCTCATGCCCTCGTCGAGGAACGGCAGAAGTGTCTCGATGCGGGAATGAACGACCACATACCCAAGCCCATCGACCCGGACTTGGTCTTCAGCACCCTTCGCCGCTGGGTCGGTCCGGGCGCCAAGGGGGCGAGCGGAGCCGAAGGCTTCGCGGCGGCCGAGCCTGCAGCCTCCTCTTTGCAGATCCCCGGCATCGATGTCCGGGGGGCGCTTCGCCGCCTTCGGGGAAACGAGACGCTCTTTTTGCGCTTACTCGACGATTTCAGGAACAATCAACTCTGCGGATTCAGCGAACTGGAGTCGGCTGTCGGTTCGGGAGATCTCGAGGGCGCCCGCCGACTCGTGCACTCTCTTCGAGGGGTGGCCGGAAACCTCTCGGCCGACGGTCTCTTCGACATCGCCTCTCGCCTTGAGGCGGCTCTCGGACAGGGCGCCGACGTGACACCTCTGGTCAAGGAGATGGGAGAGCGCATGGCCGAGTTGCAGGTCGCTCTGTCGGTGGCCCTGCCCGGAACGGACTCTCATGCATCGTCCGCATCCGGTGCGGACGCCGTCACCGTCACTCCCCCCCAAAGGGAAGAGATCTCGGCGTGCATCGAGGCAATGAGCGTGCTGCTGAAAAAAAACAGCATGGAGGCCCGGCGCCTCTTCCCCGAGTTATGCCGCGCCCTGGGCGCACAGGGGTGCGCAAGCGAGCTGTCGCAGATGGAGAAAATGTTGGAGCGCCTCGATTTCAAGGCGGCCCTGAACGTGCTTGAAGATCTGAACGCGGCTCTTGGGGGCGCCTTGGGGATGAGGGAAAAAGGATGATGTACGACCAGAGACAGAAGGTACTGATCGTCGACGACACCCCCACCAATATCGAGATTCTCAACGAGCTGATTTCGGAGGAGTGCGAGGTGCTGTTCGCCTTGAGCGGGGAGGACGCCCTTGAGATGGCTGCCATGCACGAGCCTGACCTGATTCTGCTCGACATCATGATGCCGGGGATGGACGGGTACGAGGTCTGCAGGCGGCTCAAGGCAGACCCCAAGCTGGTCGCCGTCCCCGTCATCTTCATCACCGCCATGTCGATGGAGGAGGACGAGGTGCGCGGGTTGCAGATGGGCGCCATCGACTACATCACCAAGCCGATCAGTCCGGTCATCACCCTGGCCCGCATCCGCAACCACCTCGAGCTCAAACGCACTCGCGACCTTCTAGCGCAGATCGCTCTGATCGATGCGTTGACGGGGATTCCCAACCGAAAGCGTTTCGACATCGAGCTTGCAAAGGAGTGGCAGCGATCGATGCGCTCCGGCTCGGCGGTCGGTCTTTTGATGATCGACATCGACTGCTTTAAAAATTACAACGACCACTACGGCCATCCGGCCGGAGACACCTGTTTGCGGGCAGTGGCCGGGGCGATCCTGTCGGCCCTGCGGCGCCCGGTGGATCTTGCCGCCCGCTACGGTGGGGAAGAGTTCGCCTGCATCCTGCCGGATACCGATCTCGATGGGTCGCTAAAGGTCGCAGGAGATGTCCTTCGCTCGGTTTCAGACCTTGCACTTCCCCATGACTTCTCTACCGCCGCCGGTATGGTCAGCGTCAGCATCGGCGTGGCCTCCGGCGTTCCTCCCCAGGACAGCATCCCGTTGTCGCTCATCGAATCGGCCGATCAACAGCTCTACCGCGCCAAAAAACAGGGTCGCAACCGCGTATTGGGATAAAGAACCCGCAGCGAACGCGGCAAGAGCCCTCCGGGTGACAGGATCGACAGCCGTTCGGATGGGCACTGCTCGATCGTTTATGGATGCTCATCGACAATTCTGCCGAGCTTGTCGAGCGAACGGCGAAGGACGGCGGCGACCTTTTCGTCCCTTTCGGTGCGCAGGGCCTTGCGCAGGGCCGATCGGCTTCGCCATCCGGTGCGCTCGCCGACTTCGCCGAGCGCCCAGGCCGCCAGCAGCCGGACCGGTTCGGCGTCGCTCGTGAGCGCGCGGCGCAGGCGGGACAGGTTCGGTTTGACGTCGATGCCGAGGCGCGCGCAGCCGTAGGCCGCAGCGGCCTGGACGACCGGGTGCTCGTCAGCGCTCAGCAGCTTCAGTTGGTGTACGACATCCTTTTCGCTGTTTTGCAGCTCGCCCAGAGCGAGAGCGATGTTGCGGCGCACCTGAGGCGATTCGTCGCGCGACAACGCCAAAAGTTGGGGGAGGGCCGCCGCCGCCTGCGGACCGGTGCGGCCGAGCGAGGCGACGGCCCCGGCCCGGATCGTTTCGTCGGCGTCGTCCAGCGCGCTGATGCGCGCCTGCAGGGAATCGCTGATTGTCGGATCGATCTGGCGCAGGATGCTCTGATAGTGGGAGCGCAGGGGATCGTCGGCGGCGTCGTGCAGGTCTGCGAGCCTCACCAGCGCGGGGCGAGAGCGATCGCCCCACCTCCCCAGCGCCTGGGCGGCGTACCCCTGCACGTTGGCGTCCGAGGCGTCCAGAGCGTTGAGCATGGCGGGGATCGCCTGGTCGGTGAGCGGGCGCGGCAGGTTCGGATAGCGGCCGATGGCGCCGCAGGCCATGCGGGACCAGTCGTAGTAGCGCATCTCCAGGGTCGATTCGAGGGTGATGAGAAGCACCGGCACGGCCTCGGCCTCGCAGCAGGCGTGATGCGCCAGGGATTCGGCGGCGAAGATGCGCGCCCATCCGTCGGCGTGGAAGATGAGGTCTCTGAGGGAATGGGTCCAGCCCCGGATCGACGGTCCCATCTCGCGGATCTTCTCCCACGCCCGGATCCGCCTGGACCAGCTCTTCGAATCGCTCAGAATGTCGACCAGGCGGAGTATTTCCGGATCGGCCTCGAGACGGCCGATTTCGTCGAGGCTCCGGCTGGCGAGCTCGGAGCGGCCGTACCACAGAACCAGTGTTTTCGACTCCACCATGGCGCCGATATCGTCTTCGTCGTAATACATGGGGGTCACCTTAAAGCTCGGCCAATTCTCGTCTGGCCGAAGCGATCTTTCGTTCGATGTCCTGCGCCAGCTCGGCGAGCAGGTCGCGCCCCTGACGGGAGGCCTCGCGGCTGCGCAGCATCAGGCGGTGCAGCGGCGACGATTTCAACCGCCTCACCTGCTCGTCGAGGTGGGCGAGCCTGTCGCGGCTGCGCTCGATGGTGCGCTCGAGCCTTGACGCCTCGGCGTCGGGATCGTCCTCCGCGACGGCCTCGGGGCTTTTGCGCCATGCCTCCAGTATATCCTCCATCCCCCGGATGTCGCCGCGGGCGTAGGCGGCGTTGAGATCGGCCATGAGGCGCGTGCGCACCCGGCGCGCCTCGTCGTCGTCGGCCAGGTCCGGGTGAAGCTCCGCGGCGATTTTGCGGTAGATTTTTTTAGCCGACGCGCTGGGTGGGGGCGGGGGGGGAGGGGGAGAATCGGCGCTCTCGCTCTGCCAGCGCTCGTACTCGTCTCTGGAGCGCGCGGCGCGCGCCCGTCGTCTGCGGGCGCGCGCTGCCGGCGCATCCTCCCACGGAGATCGCGCCGCCTTTTTTTCGGCCAACCGCGCCAGCACCTCGTCGAGCTCGGCGTAGAGCCGGCCCATGGTGCGGTAGTACCTGCCCTGGAACCGCGCCAACTCCCCCTGGATGCGCTTGTGCTCCATCTCCCGTTCGGTCAGCTGCCGGGCGATCTCGCGCAGCGTTGCGCGCAGGGTGCGGAGCCGCTCCTGCGAACGGCTCGGGGTGACGGCGAGGTCGGTCTCCATGATCCTCCCTTCGGCTTGCGCGGTTGCCTTGGCGGCCGGGTATGATAAGGATTGATGGCGTCGCAAAAACTCACCAACTGCTGCGTTGCTGCCATTGGTCTCGCTGCTTCGACGTACATAAGTACGCCTCATTGCTCGACAATGGCGCGCCTTGCATTTGGCGCTTTTTGCTTAGCCATCCCCATTTTGCTTTCTTGCGAAAGCATCAAGGATTAGAAGGAAAACACCCCCGATGGCGGCGTCCGGACCCCCTAGCGCAAGGGTATCGGAATCCGCCCCGATGACAAATGCGACGGCTCGGCCGTGTTCGAGGAGGGAGCAGTGAAGGAAATCTATCGCAAGGTCCTGCACGATCTCGCCCATATCTCCCCGCAGATCGGGGTTGGGGTGGTGGTGTTCGTCATCGCCGCCATCGTCGGGGCGCTCAACTCGCAAGTCGGCGGGGCCGCCGTGCAGGCCTTCGGCGAATTCGTTCAGGACCTCCTCGAGCTCGGCACCGGCGAGCTCATCGTGCAGATCTTTTTGCGCAACGCCAGCACGGCCGTCGCCTCCATCATCGGCGGGGCTCTCTTCGGCATCCTGCCACTGCTCAGCATCCTATTCAACGGCGTCCTCATGGGGGCGCTTCTGCGGATGATGCCGTGGGATTTCTGGAGAATCATCCCCCACGGCATCTTCGAGCTCCCCGCCATGTTCATCGCCTGGGGACTCGGGCTGTGGATCGGCGCCTGGATATTGGAGCCGCCGCGTTGGGAGAACCTCAAGTCGCGCCTGACCCGCGGACTGATCGTTTATCTGATGGTGATCCTGCCGCTGCTGGCGGTGGCGGCGGTGATCGAAGGGATCGCCGCGGGGATCTATCGCGGATGAAGCTGGCTGCACCCCCTTCCTTTGAGGCATAATGATCGAAGGCGCCGCCTTTGGGCCTCATCATCTTTGCGTTCTGAAAGTTTCCGCATGAAATTCATCGATCTGCATCTGCACAGCACCTGCTCCGACGGTCTTCATCCGCCCGGCGAGGTGGTCCGGATGGCTGCCAAGGCGGGGCTTTCGGCCATCGCCCTTTGCGACCACGACAACATCGACGGCATCGACGAGGCGATGGCCGCCGGACGCGAAGCCGGGGTGGAGGTCGTGACGGGGGTGGAGCTCTCGGTGGTGTGGGAGGAGATGGAGGATATCCACCTGCTCGGCTACGATTTCGACCATCGCGATGCGCCCCTGCGCGCGGCGCTGGGCGAGTTTCAGCGCTATCGCGAAGGGCGCAACGCGCGGATCGTCGAGCGGGTCAACGAGCAACTCGCATCGGAGGGGAAGGGCGCCATCGCCTTCTCGCGCGTGCTCGAACTGGCCGGAGGGACGATCGGCAGGCCGCACATCGCCATGGCCCTCATGGAGAAGGGGTACGGCGCCACCTCGGAGGAGGTCTTCCAGCGCTATCTCATCCCCTGCAACGTCCCCAAGCGCTTCTTCGCCGCGGCCGACGCCATCGCGCTGATCGAGGGGGCGGGGGGGATCGCCGTGCTCGCCCATCCCCAGTTCGTCAGCCCCGAGCGCCGCCAGATCCTGCGGGTGATCGATGCCCTGGTCCCCATGGGGCTCGCCGGGGTGGAGGTCTGGAACGCCGGCGCGACCAACGCCGACGTCGACTGGGGGATCACCGAGGCGCGCCGGCGGGGGCTCATCGTCACCGGGGGCTCCGATTTTCACGGCATCGACGGCGGCGAGATCGCCCTGGGAGGGTGGCGGGGGAATCTGCGCGTCCCCTACCGCTGCGTCGAGGAGATCCGCGAGGCGGCGGCCCGGCGCCGCGAGGAGAAGGGGCGATGAGCCGCAGCGAAGGTGAAACGCTGATCGGCGTCATCTCCGACACCCACGGCCTGCTGCGCCGGGAGGTACCGCCGATTCTGCGCGGCTGCGACCTCATCGTGCACGCGGGGGATGTCGGCTCGCGCGAGGTCGTCGCTGCCCTCGAAGAGATCGCCCCCGTTCGGGCGGTGGCGGGAAACACCGATTTCGGCACCTGGGCCGGCACCCTCCCCGAAACAGACGTGGTTCAGATCGATCGGACGTTTCTCTACCTGCTGCACGACCTCGATCGGCTCGATCTCGATCCTGTCGCGGCCGGTTTCCATGCCGTGATCTTCGGCCACTCTCACAAGCCGGAGATTTTCCATCGCGACGGCGTCCTCTATCTCAATCCCGGCAGCGCAGGTCCCCGGCGGTTTCATCTGCCGGTTTCGCTGGCGCTGCTGCGGGTGCGCGGCCAAACCTTCCATCCAGAAATCATAGAAATTTCGGTCTGAGCACTCTGTACGTGTGAGGCGTCAGTTAAGGTTTGTCGTGTCTTGCAGCGGAAGGGGAGGGGCGGACGAATTCGGGAAGGATGGGGGCAGGATGGCGCTGGATAAAAAAATCCCCCGCAGCTGGAGGGGGGGGAAGCCGCGGGGGATGTCGGCCGAAACCGACGGTCGAAGCCTACCGTTTTCGTCGGAGGGAATCAAGAAAAATCGTTGACAGAAAAATCGTTGGGGGCGGCGGCGCGAGCGTGTCGGTGCCGACGAAGGGAGGGGAACGCTTGCGAGCCTCCCGCGGGCGGGAAGCCGAGAACGTTTCGGCTCGTCGCCCGGGGGAGGCTCTTTGATTGGAAAATTATCATCCGTTTGCCGAATTGCAAGCGGCAAAATTATCCGCCTGTTCCTTGCAAAACACCGCTCTCTGCTAGAATGGCCTTGTACCGACGCCCCAACATCTCACCCGAAGGAGCTCGGCCATGTCCATCTCATACGAAATCGAGAAGATCAGGGAAGTGATCCGTTCGGTCGAGGACCCCTCCACCGCGACGGCGCTGCGCCACATCTGCAAGGCTTTCGAAGCGGTCGAGAAGGAGGTCCACGCCGAGGAGCAGACGGAGAAACAGAGCGAGGGGAGGCTGCAGTGACGATGTGCCCCGGAGGCCTCAGCGCTCAGGGGCGCATCTGATTCACGTTTCGAGATCGAGCCGCGCCGAGAGCGCCCCGAGGATGTCTTTCAGGGCGATGATTCCGATGAGCGCGCCGTTCTCGACCACCATCATGCGGCTGTTTCCAGAGCGGTTCATGCTGGCGAGGGCGTCGTTCACCGTTTTGTCGGGGCTGATCGTGTTCCCTTCGCCGCACGATCCGATCAACGACTGAACCGATCTGTAGCTCCACTCCTCTTTCGGGACCGACTTGACGGTTCGGGTGCTCACGCACCCGATCAGGCGGCCGTCCCGCCCCACCACCGGAAACATCTTGAAGTGATATCGGTAGATGTACTCCTCGACGAGCTCCTTCAGCGTCACCTCGGGGGTGACCGTCACGGGATCCTGGATCATCAGCTTGCGCACGGGGACCTCTTCGAAGGTCTCGCGCAGCAGCACCTGTTTGTAGGCCATCTGCGCGGCGGCCCGCAGAAAGAGCCCGAGGATGATGTACCAGAAGCCGCCGATCAGGTTGCCGGCGAACAGGCTGATGAGCCCCAGGGCGATGAGGACGAATCCGAAGGTGGCGCCGAAGCGCGACGCCTTGTGGGTGGCCCAGCGAAGATCCCCCTTCCAGCGCCACAGGGCCGAGCGCAGGATGCGTCCGCCGTCGAGGGGAAAGGCGGGGACCATGTTGAAGGCGGCCAGCAGCCAGTTGATGAAGGCCAGATAGCCCAGGACCGCGCCGACGGGCACGGGGAATCCCTCGCCCCACTGATACACCAGATAGAAGAAGGCGCCGAGCACAACGCTGGCGATCGGTCCCGCGATGGCGACCCAGAACTCGACTCCGGGTCGCTGGGGCTCTTCTTCCATCTCGGCTACGCCGCCGAAGATGAACAGGGTGATCCCCTTCATCGGCAGACCGAAGCGGCGGGCGATGTACGAATGCCAGAATTCGTGAAAGATGATGGAGGCGAAGAGCCCCAGGGCGCCGAAGACCCCCATGATCCAGTAGGTCTGCGTCGTGAGCCCTTCGTGATAGAAGGGAAAGAAGCCGGCGGCGAGGGTCCACACCACCAGCATCGCGATGAAGATCCAGCTCGGATCGAGGTAGATGGTGAAGCCGAAGATCTTGAAGAGCTTGATTCTGTTTTCGAAAACTTCCTTTTTTTCGGCCATCGCAGCGCCTCCCTGAGAGAAAAAGCGACCACGCTTGTTTCAATTCTGGCATAGAAAATAAGGTTTTCCACCCGGCGCGGCCCGCTTGACGGCGGGTCGCCATTTGTTAGCGTGATCTCATTGTGTGGAGGCAGAGGTGAACGGGCAACGGGAAGAATTCGCCATGAGAGAGATCCCCTTCGTCTTGGAGAAGCTCTCCTGGATGCGCCGAAACGGCATCTGGCCCAACGGGCCGCGATACCTTTGGACCGACGCCTTCGGACTGGTCCTGCTCGTCTCCTTGTATCGGCACAGCGGCGATGAACGCTTTCTGGCCGAAGCCGAGGCCCTTGTGCGCAGCGTCGAGCGCGTCCTCGGCCGGGCGCGCGGTCTGCGTATCGGCGAAGCGCCCGATCGCGGCGGACAGTACTATCACTACCTGGCCATGTGGATGTATGCCCTCGGCCGCCTGGGGGCGGTTCGCCCCGAATACGCCGTCAGGGCGGTCGAGCTGGTGCGAAGCGTTCACCCCGCCTTCGTACGCCCCGGACGCGGCGTGATCTGGAAGATGGAGGAGGACCTGAGCGCTCCGTTCCCCGGCTACGGCTACGGCGCCCTCGACCCCTTTCACGGCTATGTCGTCTACAGGCTCCTCGCGCCGGGAGAGCTTGCCGCCGAGATCGCCGAGCTGGCGCAGATCGTCGAGCAGAGCTACCGAACGCTGCACGTCGACCAGGATCTGGGATTGGGAATGATGCTGTGGATGACGCACTTCTTCCCGGACGAGCCGTGGGCGAGGTTTCATAGAGGGCGCTCCCTCTCGGTACTGAAATCGATGTGGATCGATCCGCCCGGATATTTCTGTCGTCATCCCGGCCTCGACGGCGTCTATTTCGCCTTCACCAACTACGGCGTCTCTCTCGGGCTTCAGGCCGTGGGTGAACAGAAGGAGCGGGTGCGAAGGCTCAACGACTATTTTCGGGACTACCACTCCGGCGATCACTACGACACCGACGCCATCACCCACGTCATGGGCTGCGTCTCCCATTTCCCCGGAGAGCTCATCGCGCCCCGCTGAGCTCCGGTTCCACTCGCCCGAAGGCATGAATTTCATTGCGCCTTCTGCGTCACTTTGCTAGACTCCCCGCCCATGGATCTGCGCTCGTTCATAAAAAACTGCCCCCTTTTCTCCGGCGTGACCGAGGACGACCTCGACAGCCTCGTCTCGGTGTGCCGCAGCCGCCAGCACGAGCGCGGCGACGTCCTCTTCTCCGAAGGGGAGGAGGCCCTCGGCTTCTACATCGTCGGAACGGGGAAGGTGAAGATCTACAAGCTCTCCCCCGAAGGGAAGGAGCGCATCCTGCACATCCTTCACCCCGGATCGACCTTCGCGGAAGCCGCCATCTTCGGCAGCGGACGCTACCCGGCCTACGCCGAGCCCCTCGAGAAATCGACCCTCGTCTTCTTCCCCAAGCGCGAATTCCTCACCCTGCTGCACGACCATTCGCAGATCGCCATCAACATGATCGCGGGGCTGTCGCGCTTTTTGCGCCAGTTCGCCACCCAGATCGAAGAGCTGACCTTCAAGGATGTCCCTTCGCGTCTGTCGCGCTATCTGCTCGAACTGGCCGGACCCAAGGCGAACGCCGTCGAGCTCCCCATCAGCAAGTCGCAGCTCGCCTCGAATCTCGGCACCGTCAGCGAGACCCTCTCGCGCACCTTCCGCAAACTCTCCGAAGACGAACTGATCGAAGTTCGCGGCCGCCACATCACCATCCTCGATCGCGGGCGCCTGGAAGATCTGGCGGCCAGCGGCAAGGAGTGAGAGGCTCGATTCGGGCTCCCGGAATTGCACCGTTATTGACCTCCATCAAAGCTTTCCTTTGGCCGATGTCCTAACCTCGGCACCATGACAGCGAATCAGACCGCCGAAAATTTCGATCTCACCCCCCAGGAGCGCAAGGACATCAAGGTCCTCGCCCTCTTTACGTCGGTCTACTGCGACGCCCATCACGGCGAGACCAAGGGGGCGCTCGACTGGGGGGCGCTCGGCCTGCCCGAGGCCGGCCGGCGCTACCGCTTCTGCGCCGAGTGCCGCGAGTTTCTCGTCTACGCCGCCACGCGCCGCATCAAGTGCCCCCTCGATCCGAAACCGGTCTGCAAGCACTGCCACATCCACTGCTATCGTCCGGGGCATCGGGAGAAGGTGCGCGAGATCATGCGTTTTTCAGGGCGCCGCCTGATCATGCGAGGGCGCCTCGATCTGCTGTGGCATTACTTTTTTTAGGGGCAGGCTGATAGGCTGATAGGTGGACCTAAACACCTGACCCCCTAAAAACCTGCTTTCACTTGATCCCGGTCAAGGATATCCGACGAGAATCACGGCATAATCGCCATCAAGATGACGAATTCGAAACAAAGGAGATAGCAAGATGATCAGAGAAATCGTACGGATCGATGAAGACAAGTGCAACGGCTGCGGCGACTGCGTTCCGGCCTGCGCCGAAGGGGCCATCCAGATCATCGACGGCAAGGCGCGGCTGATCGCCGACAACCTGTGCGACGGGCTCGGCGCCTGCCTCGGCCATTGTCCGATGGACGCCATCATCATCGAGCGGCGCGACGCCGACGAGTTCGACGAGGCGGCCGTCGAAGAGCACCTCAAGGAGCAGGGGCTCCCACCGCTCTCCCACGGAGCCCACGGACACCAGAGCGCCGCCCCGGCCGCTCCCCAAGGGGGATGTCCTTCGGCTCGCGTGCAGAGCTTCGATGCGCCTCCGGCGGGCGGCTGCCCTTCGGCCAGGGTGGCCGATTTCTCCTCCCGCGAGACGAAAGAGAAGACCCAACCGGAAGGGCGCCGCGCCTCGGAGCTTCGCCAGTGGCCGGTGCAGATGCACCTCGTCCCCCCGAGCGCGCCGTTTCTGCGCGAAGCCGACCTGCTTCTGGCCGCCGACTGCGCCGCCTTCGCCTACGCCGATTTCCACAAGGATTTCATGCAAGGCAAGGCGCTTCTGATCGGCTGCCCCAAACTCGACGACGGGCAGGCCTATCTGCAGAAGCTGACGGCGATCCTGCAGCAGAACGACATCCGCAGCCTGACCGTCGCCCACATGGAGGTCCCCTGCTGCACCGGCCTCATCGCCATCGCCAAGCAGGCGGTCGCCGCCAGCGGCAAGGACGTTCCCCTGACCACGGTGCGCGTCGGCGTCCAGGGCGACAAGAAATAAGGTTTCGCGGCCGAAGGCCGACAGAGAAAGACAAAAACCCGCCGTCTGTCTATGCAGACGGCGGGTTTTTTTATCCGGAATCCGGCTTCTGGCTCCTGCTCTTCAATACGCCAGCTTCGCGAGGGGAGAGGAGGCCGATATCTGAATGGCGTCCTCGAGGGTGCGGATCCCTTCGGCTTCGAGCAGAGGCAACAGTTTGACGAGAACCTCGGCGGTGACGATGGCGTCTCCAAGGGCGGTGTGGCGCCCCACGATTGGGATCTGCAGGCGCTTGGCGACCATGTCGAGAGAGTGATGATCCTGGTTCGGGTGGAGCGCAGAGGAGAGGAGCAGGGTGCACAAGACCGGATGGTCGAAGCGCACGCCGCACCCGAATTCCTTCATCCGGATAAATTTCATGTCGAAGGCGGCGTTGTGGGCCACCAGCACGGCGCCCTCGGCGAAGGCGTGAAAGGCGGGCAGGATCTTGTCGATGGTCGGTTGCCCGACCAGAAGGTGCGGCGAAATCCCGTGTACCTCCACCGAGTCCCGCGGGACCGAACGGCGGGGGTCGACCAGAAAATCGATCGTCTCGTTGTACAGGATGCGCCCGTTGACGATGCGGATGGCGCCGATCTGGATGATCTCGTCGCCGTCGACAGGGTGCAGCCCCGTCGTCTCGGTGTCGAAGACGACGAAGGTGAGCTTGCTCAGGGGGATTTTTCCCATCTCCTCCCAGCCGGGCTGATTGAAGAGGTCGAATTCGTAGTAGATCGGTCGATCCCCGGGGCGGCTCGGGTCGCTCCAGTGCCCCTGCGGCTCGGCGATCGGCAGCGTCAGCTGCAGGCTTTCGCACGCATCCTCCTCCTCCGAGGCGACATCGACGGCCCCGCCGTGCTGCCCCACCAGCTCGAGAAACG
>JBJHBH010000041.1:0-29095 GCA_050485365.1 Desulfuromonadales bacterium
CGGTCAACCTGATCACGCCCATCGCCATGGACAAGGAGCTGCGTTTCGCCATCCGCGAAGGGGGCCGCACCGTCGGCGCCGGCGTCGTCAGCGACATTATCGAGTAGAGGAACTCTCATGCCCAGCCAGAAAATCAGAATTCGTTTGAAGGCTTATGACCACAAGCTGCTCGATGTCTCGGTGAATGAGATCGTGGACACGGCCAAGCGTACCGGGGCGCGGATCGCCGGCCCGGTGCCCCTGCCGACCGTCATCAACCGGTACACCGTTCTTCGTGGGCCTCACGTCGACAAGAAGAGTCGTGAGCAGTTCGAGATGCGCACCCACAAGAGGCTGCTCGACATCATCGAACCGACCCAGCAGACGGTCGATGCGCTGATGAAGCTCGATCTGTCCGCGGGCGTCGACGTCGAAATCAAGCTTTAATCGATATTTCATTCGTAAGGGTCAGTGCAATGATAAAGGGAATCTTGGGTAAGAAGCTGGGGATGACCCAGATCTTCGCCGTGGACGGAAGGCGTGTTCCGGTCACCGTCGTCGAGGCCGGCCCTTGCGTCGTGCTGCAGAAGAAGACGACGGAGACCGACGGTTACGCCGCGCTTCAGATCGGTTTCGGCGAGAAGAAGGCCCAGAGGGTCAACAAGCCTCAGATGGGTCATTTCAAAAAGGCCGCCAAGGGCGCCTTCGCGCATGTGCGCGAGCTCAAGGCCGCGAATGTCGACGACTATCAGGTCGGCGACGAGATCGCCTGTTCGCTCTTTGCCCCCGGCGACATCGTCGACGTCACCGGGACGAGCAAGGGAAAGGGATTCCAGGGCGTCATCAAGCGCTGGCACTTCGCCGGCGGACGCGCCACCCACGGCTCGATGTTCCATCGTGCGCCCGGTTCCATCGGCTGCAGTGCCTGGCCTTCTCGTGTCTTCAAGGGCAAGAAGATGGCCGGTCAGATGGGCAATGCCCGGGTGACCACCCAGAATCTGGTGATCGTCGAAGTCCGACCCGAGCAAAATCTCCTCCTGATCAAAGGGGCCGTTCCTGGGCCCAAGAATGGGCTGGTGGAAATCCGCAAGGGAATCAAGGCCAAGGCCAAGGCGAAATAGCCCACTGAACTGGAGTCCGGGAGAGAAGCGATGGCTAAGATTGCAGTATTTGACATGAATAAGAACCAGGTGTCCGAAAGGGACTTGGCTGATGACGTCTTCAATGCCGACGTCAAGGGGCACCTGATCCACGATATGGTGCGTTATCAGCTGGCAGCGCGCCGCCAGGGGACTGCCGACACCAAGACCCGCGGTGAAGTGCGCGGCGGCGGCAAGAAGCCCTACAAGCAGAAGGGAACCGGCAACGCCCGTCAGGGGACGATCCGTGCGCCGCACTTCGTCGGCGGCGGCACCGTCTTCGGCCCCACGCCGCGCAGCTATGCCTTCAAGCTCAACCGCAAGGTGAAGCAGGCCGCACTGCGCAGCGCCCTCTCGGTTCGCTTCAAGGAAGAGCGCATGACCGTTCTCGACGCGCTGCAGATGGAGAAGGCGAGCACCAAGGGATTCCTCGAGATTCTCGATCGTTTCGAGCTCGCCAGCGCTCTGGTCGTTATCGCAGAAGCCGATCCGAATGTCGAGCTCTCCGCGCGCAACCTCCCCCGTGTGAAGGTGCTGCGTGCAGAAGGGGTCAACGTCTATGATCTGATGCGCTACCCCAATGTCATCCTTACCGAGGGTGCCGTCAATCATCTGGAAGGAGCGTTAGGGCAATGAAACCGCTGCATCAGGTCATCAGAAAGCCGTTGATTACCGAGAAGACGAGCCTTCAGAAGGAGACCGCTCAGGTCGTCGCCTTCGAAGTCGCCAAGGATGCCAACAAGATCGAGATCAAACGGGCGGTGGAGAGCGCATTCGACGTCAAGGTCAAGAATGTCAACACCGTTCTCGTCGCCGGCAAAGTCAAGAGGGTAGGGCGTCAGTTCGGAAAGCGCTCCAACTGGAAAAAAGCCTATGTGACCCTGGCCGAGGGGAGCAGCATCGATTTCTTTGGCGTGTAAAGACTGCCATAGCGATACGGAGTGACGATAATGGGAATCAAGAATTACAAACCGACTTCGGCCGGTCGCCGGCAGATGACCGGGCACACCTTCGAAGAGGTGACGACCTCCACCCCGGAGAAGTCGCTGCTCGCCCCGCTCAAGAAGAGCGGCGGGCGAAACAACGCCGGACGCATCACCAAGCGCCACACCGGCGGCGGGCACAAGCGCAAGTACAGGATCATCGACTTCAAGCGGGAGAAAAAAGAGATCCCCGCCAAGGTCGTCTCGATCGAATATGACCCCAATCGCTCCGCGCGCATCGCGCTGCTGAACTATGCTGACGGAGAGAAGCGCTACATTCTGGCGCCTCTCGGGCTGAATGTCGGCGACGTCATCATCGCCAGCGAAAGTGCCGACATCAAACCCGGCAACGCCCTCTCGATCCGCTCGATCCCCTTGGGCACCTGGGTCCACAACGTCGAGCTCAAGGTCGGCAAGGGCGGGCAGCTGGCCCGCAGCGCCGGAACCTATGCATCGATCGCCGCCAAGGAAGGGAAGTATGCTCAGCTGCGTCTGCCCTCCGGCGAGGTGCGCCTCGTTCTGCAGGAGTGCTGCGCCACCATCGGGCAGGTCGGCAATACCGATCATGAAAACGTCAAGATCGGCAAGGCCGGCCGCAACCGCTGGCTCGGCAAGCGCCCGCAGTCGCGCGGTGTCGCCATGAACCCTGTCGACCACCCCCACGGCGGCGGTGAAGGCAAGAGCTCCGGCGGCCGCCACCCGGTCACCCCCTGGGGTGTGCCGACCAAGGGATACAAGACCCGTTCGAACAAGCGGACCGACAAGTTCATCGTTCGCCGCAGAGACAAGAAGTAATTTTCATTTCCGATAGAGAGCGAGGAGACGGCAGTGGCAAGATCGATTAAAAAAGGGCCGTACATTGAGGAGAGCCTGCTTCGCAAGATCGACCTGGAGGGCGGCACCTCATCGAAGAAGGTGATCAAGACCTGGTCCCGGCGTTCGACCGTCGTACCCGAATTCGTCGGTCACACGTTTGCCGTGCACAACGGGAAGAAGTTCATCCCCGTCTTCGTGACCGAGAACATGGTAGGGCACAAGCTCGGCGAGTTCGCACCGACCCGCACCTACTTCGGACACGGCGCCGACAAGAAGAGCAAGGTCAGGAAGAAATAGGGAATTGCCCGAAGGAGTCTGATTTCATGGAAGCCAAAGCCAAATTGAGTTTTGTGCGCCTCTCCCCTCAGAAGGCCCGTCTGGTTGTGGACATGGTGCGCGGCAAAGGGGTCCAGGATGTTCTCAACATTCTGAAGTTCTCCCCCCAGAAAGCCGCCGGCATCGTCTCCACACTGGTCAGTTCGGCTGTGGCGAACGCCGAGCAGAAGGGGATTTCCGACGTCGACCGTCTTTATGTGAAGACGATCACCGTCGACCAGGGGCCGGCGCTCAAGCGCTTCATCCCCCGGGCGCAGGGACGCGCCACGAAGATTCGCAAGCCGACCAGTCATATTACCGTCGTTTTGGACGAAAAATAAGCTGCCTGTAAGGAGGTGATAGTTTGGGCCAGAAAGTTCACCCTATCGGTTTTCGTCTCGGGGTCATCAAGACCTGGGATTCAAAATGGTACGCCGAAGCGGATTACTCGACTCTTCTTCACGAGGATATCAAGCTTCGAAACTACCTGAAGAAGCGTCTTTATCATGCCGGAATCTCCAAGATCGAACTGGAGCGCGCCGCCAACAAGGCGAAGGTCAACATCTACGCCGCGCGTCCGGGGATCATCATCGGCAAAAAGGGTTCCGAGGTGGAGGCTCTGAAGAAGGAACTGGCCAAACTCACCGACAAGGAAGTCTTTATCAACATCCAGGAAGTCCGCAAGCCCGAGATCGACGCTCAGCTTGTGGCCGAAAACGTCGCCCTGCAGCTTGAAAGGCGCGTCGCCTTTCGCCGCGCGATGAAGAAATCGGTCACGATGGCTCTGAAGTTCGGCGCACAGGGAATCAAGATCAACTGCAGCGGCCGCCTCGGCGGCGCCGAGATGAGCCGGACCGAATGGTATCGCGAAGGCCGCGTTCCGCTGCACACCCTTCGCGCCGATATCGATTACGGATTTGCCGAGGCGAAGACGACCTACGGAATCATCGGCGTTCAGGTTCTCATCTTCAAGGGCGAGGTCCTCGCTCGGGAACAGGCTTGAACAGGAGTAAGATGCGATGTTAATGCCCAAGAAGGTCAAACATAGAAAGCAGTTCAAAGGGCGCATGACCGGCGCCTCGGCCCGCGGCAACGAGCTCAATTTCGGAGACTTCGGGCTGCAGGCGCTTGAGTGCGGCTGGCTCTCTGCCCGCCAGATCGAAGCGGCCCGACGGGCCATGACGCGCTACATCAAACGTGGCGGCAAGATCTGGATCCGCGCCTTCCCCGACAAGCCACTCACCCGCAAGCCCGCCGAAACCCGTATGGGTAAGGGAAAAGGGTCGCCTGAGAAGTGGGTCGCGGTGGTGCGCCCCGGCATGATGCTTTACGAAATGCAGGGAGTCGACGTGGAGGTCGCACGCGAGGCGCTGCGCCTTGCGGCCCACAAACTCCCCATGAAGACGAAGTTCGTCGTACGGCAGGAGGCGGCTCATGAAGGCTGAGGAATTGAGGGACCTCGATGTTGAGGGGCTGGAAAATAAGGCCAAGGAACTGAATCAGGAGCTGTTCAATCTTCGCTTCCAGCTCCACACCGGCCACCTGGAGAACAACTCTCGCATTGGGGCGGTCCGCAAGGACATCGCCCGGGTGCTGACGGTGCTTCGCGAAAAACGCGGACAATGAGGAGCGGCGAGGTAGATATGGCGACAGAACGTGGCAATCGGAAAACCCGGGTCGGTATCGTGGTCAGCGACAAGATGGACAAGACCATCGTGGTCAAGGTCGATCAGCTGGTCAAACACCCCCTGTACAAGAAATACATCAAGCGCACCGTGACCTGCCAGGCTCACGACGAGCAGAACCAGTGCGGTGTGGGCGATAAGGTCCTCATCGTGGAGACCAGACCGCTGTCCCGGCACAAGCGGTGGAGAGTCCGCGAAATCATCGAGAAGAATGTCATTGTCTAGGAGAAACAGCTCATGATCCAGATGCAGACAACGCTTGATGTGGCCGACAACTCCGGCGCCCGGAGACTCAGCTGCATCAAGGTGCTTGGCGGATCCAAGCGAAAATACGCCGGGTTGGGCGATATCATCATCTGCTCCGTCAAGGAGGCCCTTCCCAACTCCAAAGTGAAGAAGGGTGATGTCGTCCGCGCCGTCATCGTCAGGACGTCCAAAGAGGTCGCCAGACCCGACGGGTCCTGCATCCGGTTCGATAACAACTCCGCCGTGGTCGTCAATGCCGCCGGAGAGCCCATCGGAACCCGTATCTTCGGACCTGTGGCCCGCGAACTGCGCGCACGCAAGTTCATGAAGATCGTTTCGCTGGCACCCGAAGTTCTCTAATACAGGGCAGGAGATTCATCATGGCGGCAAAGAAACTTCATGTCAAAAAAGACGACATGGTGACGGTCATCACCGGTAAGGACAAGGGTAAGACCGGCAAGGTCGTTCGCGTCTTTCCCGACAAGGGACGCGTGATCGTCGAAAATATCAATGTGGTCAAGCGCCATACCCGTCCCACCCGCACCAACGCTCAGGGGGGGATCGTCGAGAAAGAAGCTCCGCTGGATGCCTCCAATGTCCAGCTTCTGTGCGCTGCCTGCAACAAGCCGTCGCGCACCGGCTTCCGCATCCTGGAGGACGGCAGCAAGGCCCGGTTCTGCAAGAAGTGCAACGAGAACGTGGACAAGTAACGGAGGATTTCCATGGCCAGACTTAAAGATACATACCAGAAGGAGCTCGTTCCGCAGCTCAAGCAGGATCTGCAGCTCAAGAACATCATGGAAGTCCCCCGGGTCGAGAAGGTGGTGGTCAACATCGGCCTCGGCGAGGCGATCCAGAACATCAAGGTCCTCGAATCCGCCGTCGCCGAGCTGAGCCGCATCACCGGCCAGAAGGCCGTCGTGACCAAGGCGAAAAAGTCCATCGCCAGCTTCAAACTGCGTGAGGGGATGCCCATCGGCGCCATGGTGACGCTGCGCCGCGAAAAGGCCTACGAGTTCCTCGATCGCCTGATCAACGTGGCGCTGCCGCGCGTGCGCGACTTCAAGGGGATTTCTCCCAAGGCCTTTGACGGAAGGGGGAATTACACCCTCGGCATCCGTGAGCAGTTGATCTTCCCCGAGATCGATCTCGACAAGATCGAGAAGGTGAAGGGTCTCAACGTCACGATCGTCACCAGCGCCCGAAACGACGAGGAAGGCCGCGCCCTGCTCTCCGCGATGGGTATGCCCTTCAGGAAACAGTAGGAAGAGACCGGAGGAAAAAGTGGCAAAGAAATCGATGATGATCAAGGCTCAGAGACCTCAGAAGTTCGGTGTGAGGCAATACAACCGCTGCCCTCTGTGCGGTCGCCCGAGAGCCTATTACCGTAAATTCGACATGTGCCGGATCTGCTTGCGCAAGTTGGCATCGGAAGGCAAGATTCCCGGCGTCATCAAGGCGAGCTGGTAAGGACAAGAGGAGTAGCATCGATGTCAATGACAGATCCTATTGCGGATATGCTGACCCGTATCCGAAATGCGGGGATGGCCAGGCACCAGAAACTTGACGTCCCGTCTTCCCGGCTCAAGGTAGCGGTGGCGACGGTACTGAAGGATCTGGGCTATATCAAGAACTTCAAAACCATCAGCGACGACAAGCAGGGTGTTCTGCGGATTTATCTCAAGTTCGATGAATCCAACAGCCATGTCATCCATGAGATCAAGCGTGTCTCGACCCCCGGCCGGCGCATCTACGTCGGCAAGGACGAGATCCCTCTCGTGAAAAACGGGCTCGGCTGCGCCATCCTGTCCACCTCCAAGGGCGTCATGGACGATGCGAAGGCCCGTGAGGCGCAGGTGGGCGGAGAAGTCCTCTGCACTCTGTGGTGATAACGCGAGGGTTAAGGAGTTTCGAAGATGTCTAGAATTGGGAAAAAACCCATTGCCATTCCCTCGGGAGTCAAGATCGCCCAGCAGGGCACCCTTCTCACCGTCGAGGGACCCAAGGGCAAGCTCAGCCGCGAGCTGAACGCCAAGATCGATGTCGCCGTTCAGGCCGATCAGATCGTTGTCTCGTGCCCCGAGAACGGCGGCGAGAAGGTCGATCATCTGCACGGGCTGACCCGCACGCTCATCGCCAACATGGTCGAAGGGGTCACCAAGGGATACGAGCGGATTCTTGAGATCAACGGCGTCGGCTATCGCGCCGAGGCCAAAGGGAGCGTCATCAATCTCTCCCTGGGCTACTCTCATCCGATCGAGTACCCCCTGCCGGCCGGCATCACCGCCGAGGTCGAGAAGCAGACGAAGATCTTCGTGCGCGGCATCGACAAGGAGCTCGTCGGCGCCACCGCCGCCAAGATCCGCTCCTTCCGTGAGCCCGAGCCCTACAAGGGCAAAGGGGTGAAGTACGCCGAGGAGCGCATTCTGCGCAAGGCCGGCAAGACCGGCAAGAAGTAAATTTTCAGAATTCAGGCCAAGGAGAGTTGATTGTGAGCGTCGCCCAAGAAAGACGTCAGGCCAGAAAGAAACGACAGGCCCGGGTCCGTCAAAAAGTGCGGGGAACCGCCGACCACCCGCGTCTGTGCATCTTTCGCAGCGCCAAGCATATCTATGCGCAAATCATCGAGGACACCACGGGCAAAACCCTCGTGGCCGTCTCGTCCATCTCCAAAGACGTTGCCGGAGGGCTTACGTGCGGCGGCAATGTTGAGGCCGCCAAGGCGGTTGGTGCAGCCATCGCCCGCAAGGCCCTGGAGCAAGATATCAAAAAAGTGGTCTTCGACCGTAACGGGTTCCTCTACCACGGCCGCATCAAGGCTCTTGCCGATGCTGCCCGGGAAAATGGACTGGCCTTCTAGGTAAAGGAGAATGTCTTTGCAACGCATCGATCCGAATGAACTCAACCTGACGGACCGGGTGATTCACATTAACCGCTGTGCCAAGGTCGTCAAAGGTGGCCGTCGCTTCAGCTTCTCCGCTTTGGTTGTCGTCGGTGACGGACAGGGATCTGTCGGTTACGGGCTCGGTAAGGCCAAGGAAGTCCCTGAAGCCATCCGCAAGGGGGTCGAGCAGGCCAAGAAGAGCCTGGTAAGTATCCCTCTCAAGGACCGCACCATTCCCTTCGACGTCGTCGGCAAGTACGGCGCCGGCAAGGTGCTGCTCAAGCCCGCTTCGGCCGGTACCGGCGTCATCGCCGGTGGGGCCGCGCGTGCCGTCCTCGAAGTTGCCGGCGTCGGCGACATCCTTTCCAAATGCCTGGGTTCGAACAACCCGCACAATGTGGTCAAGGCGACGATCAACGCCCTTCAGCAGCTCAAGAGCGCTGAGGAGATTCGCAGCCGCCGCGGGCTGGCCTCGGGCGAGTAAAAGGTGAATGCAATGTCTGCAACCGTTAAAGTGACGCTGAAAAAGAGCGGCATCGGCCGCAACCAATATTTCACCCAGGTCCTGAAAGGCCTCGGGCTGACCAAGCTGAACAAAACCGTCGAGCTTCAGGACACCCCTGAAATCCGCGGCATGATCCGCAAGGTCTCCCATATGGTCTCCGTCGAGGACTGACCCGACAAGGATTTTGTGACATGGATCTGAGCAATCTTAAGCCGGCAATCGGCTCGACAAAGAAGAGAAAGCGCATCGGGCGCGGCCCCGGCTCCGGGACCGGCAAGACGGCCGGCAAGGGACACAAGGGCCAGAACGCCCGCTCGGGCGGCGGTGTCAAGGCCGGGTTCGAAGGCGGACAGATGCCGATGCAGCGTCGTCTTCCCAAGCGAGGCTTCACCTCCGTCAACAAGAAGGTCTTCTCCCTCGTCAACCTCTCGGATCTGGAGGTCTTCGAGGCCGGCTCAGTGGTCGATCTCGAGGCGATGGCGCTGGCAGGTCTTGTGAAGAAATTGAACGATGGGATCAAAATTCTTGGTAATGGCGAACTGACCAAGAGCCTGACTGTTCAGGCTCACCGTTTCAGCAAATCCGCTGTCGCCAAGATCGAGGCTGCCGGCGGTAAAGCCGAGGTTATCTAAATTGTTCTCCAGTATTCAAAACATTTTCAGCATCCCTGAGCTGCGCCGCCGGATTCTTTTTACTCTCGGGATTCTGGCGGTTTACAGGGTGGGGGCGCATGTCCCCATCCCCGGGGTCGATGCGGCCGTCCTGGCGACCTTTTTCGCCGGCACCGAGGGGACCCTCCTCGGTCTGGTGAGCGCCTTCACCGGCGGGGCCCTCGAGCGCATGACCGTTTTCGCCCTGGGGATCATGCCCTACATCAGCGCCTCGATTATTCTGCAACTCCTCACCGTCGTGTACGAGCCCATCGCACGTCTCAAAAAAGAGGGGGAGCAGGGGCGCAAGACCATCACCAAGTACACCCGCTACGGCACGGTCGTCCTCTCGGTGATTCAGGGGACGGGTATTGCTGTCGGCCTTCAGACGATGGTCGGTCCGACCGGTGAGCCGGTGGTGACCAACCCCGGTCTCGGCTTCATTTTGCTGACCGTCATCACCCTGACGGCCGGTACGGCCTTCATCATGTGGCTCGGCGAGCAGATCACCGAGAGGGGGGTCGGCAATGGCATTTCGCTGATCATCTTTGCCGGTATCATCGCCCTGATCCCATCGGCGCTGGTCAACTCGGTCCGGCTCCTTAGAACCGGTGCGCTTTCGCCCACGATTCTTTTCCTCATCCTGGTCATCATGATTGCTGTCGTCGCGGCCATCGTCTTTATGGAGAGAGGGCAACGAAGAGTCCCGATTCACTACGCCAAACGTGTGGTCGGCATGCGAAGCGTCAGCGGCCAGACGAGCCACCTTCCTCTGAAGGTGAATATGGCCGGTGTCATCCCGCCGATCTTCGCCTCGTCCATCATCATGTTCCCGGCGACGGTCGCGAGTCTCGTCGACGTCCCTTGGGTCCAGTCCGTCGCGAACATGATGACGCCGATGCACTGGGTATACAATCTCTTTTATGTTGCATTCATCATCTTCTTCTGCTACTTCTATACGGCTGTGACGTTTAACCCCGTCGATGTCGCCGACAATATCAAGAATCAGGGCGGCTACATTCCGGGGATTCGTCCCGGCAAGGCCACCTCGGACTATCTCGACACCACTCTGAGCCGACTCACGTTCGCAGGGGCCATTTACGTCTCTGTGGTCTGCGTGCTGCCGACGATCATGATCGGTCAGTTCAATGTCCCGTTCTTTTTCGGCGGGACGTCGTTGCTGATCGTTGTCGCTGTCGGACTCGACACGGCTTCGCAGATCGAGGCGCATCTGATTTCGCGCTCCTATGAAGGGTTCATGAAGGGTGTGTCTCTGAAGGGGAGGCGGGGATGACGAAGGCGAATCCCATGAATCTCATTCTTCTCGGCCCTCCTGGGGCCGGAAAGGGGACCCAGTCCGCGGCGCTCGTCGAGCGGTACGGCATTCCCCAGATTTCCACAGGGGACATGCTCAGGGCGGCGGTGAAGGATGGATCGCCCATGGGGATCAAGGCAAAGTCCTTCATGGACGCCGGAGCCCTTGTCCCAGACGATGTCGTGGTCGGCATCGTGCGGGAGCGGCTCGAAAAAGACGATTGCGAGGCCGGCTTCATCCTTGACGGTTTCCCAAGGACGGTCGCTCAGGCCGATGCGCTTCAGCGCACTCTTGAGGAGATGGGAAAAGATCTGGGCGCGGTCGTGTCGCTCGAGGTCGAGGCCGATGCCCTCGTTGAGCGCCTGACCGGTCGTCGGATGTGCAGCGGGTGCGGACGAGGATATCATCTCGTCTTCGATCCGCCGTCCAGGGATGGAAAGTGCGATTCCTGCGGAGCCGATCTCTTTCAAAGAGATGACGATCGCGAGGAGACGATCCGAAAGCGCCTCTCGGTCTATCGCGAGCAGACCGCTCCGCTGACCGATTACTATCGGAAGTTGGGTCTTCTCCTTACCATCGACGGAATGCGCGACATCGGCGCAGTCCAGGCAGATATAGCGGCAGCCCTGCGGACGAGCTGAGGTG
The DNA here is from genome assembly GCA_050485365.1 of Desulfuromonadales bacterium. Taxonomy (GTDB): domain Bacteria; phylum Desulfobacterota; class Desulfuromonadia; order Desulfuromonadales; family JACZKF01; genus JARFUG01. The sequence goes on from JBJHBH010000041.1 coordinate 11,163, forward strand.
ATCGTACTTAAGACCCGCGACGAGCTTGAGCGGATGAGGGCCGCCGGACGGACTGTTGCAGAAGTCCTGTGGCGGCTGCGCGAAATGATTGTTCCGGGTGTTACGACGGCGGAGCTCGATCGTTTTGCCGAGGCCGAATGCCGTCGCCTGAACGTCAGGCCGGCTTTCAAAGGGTACGGCGGCTTTCCCTATACGATCTGTGCGTCCCCGAACGAGGTCGTTGTTCACGGTTTCTGCAGCGACGTGCCCTTGGTGGAAGGGGACATCTTGAGCATCGATTTCGGCGTGATCCAGGACGGTTTTTACGGCGACTCCGCCTTTACCGCTGCCGTCGGCAAGGTCAGCGATGAAACCGCCCGGCTCTTGAGCGTAACGCAGAGGTCGTTGGCCGAGGCCGTCTCTGCGGCTGTCCCCGGGGGACGGCTCTCCGATATCTCGCATGCGGTTCAGAGCTGTGTCGAGAAAGAAGGATTCAGCGTCGTTCGCGAATTCGTCGGTCACGGCATCGGCCGACAACTCCACGAGGCGCCGCAGATTCCGAACTTCGGGCCCTCGGGCCAGGGGCCTCGCCTCAAGCCTGGGATGACCTTCGCCATCGAGCCGATGATCAATGCCGGTGGGCACGGCGTCAAGATCCTCGAGGACGGCTGGACAGCCGTCACCCTCGACGGAAAACCATCGGCACATTTTGAACATACCGTGGCCATCACTGAAGACGGCCCTGAAATTTTAACGCGCCTTTAGTTCACATTGCGATTATTCGCATCAACCGTCACAGCGTAAAGGAACGACGTATGAAAGTCCGAGCTTCCGTCAAGGCGATCTGCGACAAGTGCAAGGTCATCCGCCGCAAGGGGATCGTCCGGATCATCTGCGAGAACCCCAAGCACAAACAGAGACAGGGATAACCGGGATCAGGAGGAATTCACATTGGCACGCATCGCTGGAATTGATTTACCGAGAAACAAGCGGATTGAGGTGGCGCTCACCTATATCTTCGGAATAGGGCGCTCGACGTCCCAGAAGATTCTGGAGAAAGCAGGCGTCGACCGAAGCTCCCGCACCGACAGCCTGACGGAAGTCGAAGTCGGCCGCATTCGCGACATAATCGATCGTGAGTACAAGGTGGAAGGCGATCTTCGCCGCGACGTCACGACCAACATCAAGCGGCTCATGGACCTTGGTTGCTACCGCGGCCTGCGCCATCGCAGGGGCCTCCCCGCCCGAGGGCAGCGCACCAAGACCAACGCCCGCACCCGTAAAGGGCCCCGCAAGACCGTGGCCGGCAAAAAGAAATAATCGGAGGAATGATGGCTAAGGCAGGCAAAAAGGTTGTAAGGAAAAAGGTCGAGAAGAAGAATATCGCCACTGGGGTGGCGCATATCCAGGCGACCTTCAACAACACGATCGTGACCATCACCGATCCGGTCGGCAACGTGATCTCCTGGTCCAGCAGCGGATCGAAGAATTTCAAGGGCTCGCGCAAGAGCACGCCCTTCGCCGCACAGATCGCGGCCGAGGATGCCGCGAAGAAAGCCCAGGAGCACGGTCTGCGCTCAGTTGAGGTCCAGGTCAAAGGACCCGGCGCCGGCCGTGAGTCCGCGCTTCGTGCCCTTCAGGCCACCGGGCTCACCGTTACCATGATCAAGGATGTCACCCCCATTCCTCACAATGGCTGCCGTCCGCCCAAGCGCCGTAGAGTCTAACCCAGGGAGGTTGAGTTGGCTAGATATACAGGACCTGTCTGCCGCCTGTGCAGAAGGGAAAACATGAAGCTGTTCCTCAAGGGGGACAGGTGTCACACCGATAAATGCGCCGTCGAGCGTCGCAATTACGCTCCCGGTCAGCATGGCCAAGGCCGTGCGAAGGTATCAAACTACGGCCTTCAGCTCCGAGAGAAGCAGCGTGTCAAGCGCACCTATGGCCTTCTCGAGAGTCAGTTCAGGGCGTATTTCGCTGAAGCCGACCGTCTCAAGGGGGTTACCGGCGAACTGCTGTTGGTGCTTCTTGAGCGTCGTCTCGACAGCATCGTCTATCGGATGGGTTTCGCCACGTCCCGCTCCGAAGCGCGCATGCTGATCCGCCAGGGACACTTCCTCGTCAATGGACGCAAGGTCAACATCCCTTCGTTCCAGGTGCGTCCCGGCCAGGCCGTCGAGCTTCGTGAGAAGAGCAGAAAAATCGTCCGGATCAATGAGGCTCTTGACGGCGTCATGCGTCGGGGACTCCCTTCCTGGGTTGAGCTCGACCGCAATGCCTTCAAGGGAACCGTCAAAACGCTGCCCGTGCGTGAGGAGATGACCACCCCTGTTTTCCAGGAGCAACTCATCGTCGAGTTGTACTCCAAATAACCGGGGCTCTGGCTGCGGAAACCTCAACACGGAGGATATGAATGTACAAAAACTGGAGAGACCTCATCAAACCCAAACGCCTCCAGGTCGAGACGGATTCTCTCAGCGATTCATACGGGAAGTTCTATGCCGAGCCTTTCGAAAGAGGGTTCGGTACGACGCTCGGAAATTCCCTGAGACGTGTTCTGCTCTCCTCCCTGCAGGGTGCCGCCATCACATCGGTGCGCATCAAAGGCGTGCTGCACGAATTCTCCACCGTGCCGGGGGTCACCGAGGATGTCACCGATATCATTCTCAACCTCAAAGGTGTCCTCCTCAAGCTCCACGGCCAGGAGAGTCGCGCCATCCGCATCGTCAAGAAGGGGGCCGGCGTCATCACGGCCGCCGACATCATCACCGACAGCCATGTCGAGATCCTCAACCCCGATCACCACATCGCCACCTGCTCCAAGGAGGCCGATCTGGAGATGGACATGATGGTCGCCATGGGCAAGGGGTATGTTCCGGCCGATCGCAACCGTGACGAGAAGGCTCCCGTCGGCACGATCCCGATGGATGCCATCTTCTCTCCCATTAAAAAGGTCAACTTCACGGTCACCAACGCCCGCGTCGGCCAGATCACCGACTACGACAAGCTCATTCTCGAGGTGAATACCGACGGAAGCGTACGCCCCGATGACGCAGTGGCTTACGGCGCCAAGATCCTCAAGGACCAGCTTCAGATCTTCATCAATTTCGATGAGGAGACTGAGGAGGTCGATCAGGCGGTCCCCGATGAAACGAAGAAGATCAACGAGCACCTCTACCGTTCGGTTGAAGAGCTCGAGCTTTCGGTTCGCAGTGCCAACTGCCTGAAGAACGCCGATATCCGCCTCATAGGAGACCTTGTTCAGCGCAGCGAAGCGGAGATGCTGAAGACCCAGAATTTCGGGCGCAAGTCTTTGAACGAAATCAAGGACATTCTTGCGGAGATGGGTTTGACGCTCGGGATGAAGATCGAGAACTTCCCCGATCCGGAATATCTCAAAATGATCCAGAAGGGGAAGGAGGAGGCCTGAGGGGCCTCCGACGGATTTTACAGGAAAGGACAACTGAGCCATGCGTCACAATAAAGCCGGCAGAAAGCTCGGCCGCAACTCCGCCCACCGCAATGCCATGATGCGCAATATGGTCACCTCGCTGATCGCCAATGAGAAGATCACGACCACCGACACCCGCGCCAAAGAGCTTCGCAAAGTCGCCGATCGCATGATCACCCTCGGCAAACGCGGCGACCTTCATGCCCGCCGGCTTGCCCTTCAGGTCATTCGTGACCGAAAGGTAGTGGCCAAGCTCTTCGATCAGGTCGGGCCGCGCTACAAGGACCGTCCCGGTGGGTATACCCGCATCTACAAGCTTGGAAACCGTCCCGGCGACAACGCGCCCCTTTCGCAGATCGAGCTCGTCGAGGAGGAGTTTATGCCCCGCCCTCGCAAGCAGGTTTCGACCGCTCCGGCCGCTGCTGCCGCTTCCAAGCCCGAAACTGCCCAGGCCCCTGTCGAAGAGGCTCCTTCCGAAGACAAATAGACCTTCCGCGTTTCCACGCAAAAAAGGCAGGAGATTCTCTCCTGCCTTTTTTGCGTGCGCTCTTTCCTTGGAATTCTTCTCCCCCTATTTCTTCAGCTCGATCCCGTACGATTTTATCTTCCTGTGGAGATTCGAGCGCTCGACCTCAATCACCTCTGCCGTACGGCTGATGTTCCAGTCGTTCTCTTCAAGCTTCTGAACCAGATATTCTCGCTCGAACTCCTCTCGCGCCTCGCGGTAGGTGCCGGGCTCGGTTGTTCCCGGGAGGCGGTGGGCAGCTTTTCGGGCGCGCAGAGACGCGGGGAGGTGGCGTTCGGTGATGAGGCTCTCCGGGGTCATGATGACGAGGCGCTCGATGATGTTTTTCAGCTCCCGCACGTTTCCCGGCCAGGCGTAGTGACGAAGCACGTCGATGGCACCGGGGGTGAGGTTCTTGATCTCGCGGCCCTCCTTGGCGCAGAAATACTTCAGGAAATGGGAAGCGAGGTGAGGTATGTCCTCCTGTCTCTCACGAAGGGGGGGGACATGAAAAGGGAGGACGTTGAGGCGGTAGTAAAGATCCTCTCGGAAGTTTCCCCTCTGGATCTCCTCTTCAAGATCCTTGTTCGTCGCGGCGATGACGCGTACGTCGACCTCAATGGTGCGCTGTCCGCCGACGCGCTCAAATTTTTTCTCCTGGAGAATGCGCAGCACCTTGGCCTGGGTTTTCAGGCTCATGTCGCCGATCTCGTCGAGAAAGAGGGTCCCTTCGTGGGCGAGATCGAATTTGCCCTTTCGCAACGCCGTCGCCCCGGTGAAAGCGCCCTTTTCGTGCCCGAAGAGCTCCGATTCGATGAGGTCTTCGGGAATCGCGGCGCAGTTGACCTCGATGAAGGGCTTGTCCCTGCGGTGTGAATGGGTGTGAACCGCACGCGCAACGAGCTCCTTCCCCGTGCCGTTCTCGCCGGTGATCAGTACCCAGCCGGAAGTGGGGGCGGCGATGCTGATCTGCGCCTTGAGCTCCTCGATGGCTGCGCTCTCGCCGATCATCTCGTCATCTTTGGCGATCTTGGCGCGCAGGGAACGGTTCTCCTCGACGAGTTGCCCGATTCTGAGGGCGTTGTGGATCGTCAGCAAAACCTTCTCGAGGGAGAGCGGCTTTTCAATGAAGTCGAAGGCGCCGATCCTCGTGGCGCGCACCGCGGTTTCGATGGTGCCGTGACCACTCATCATGACGACAAGCTGCTCCGGATGGTTCTCCTTGATGCGGCGAAGCACCTCGATGCCGTCGATTCCAGGCATCCAGATGTCGAGCAGGATCAGGTCGGGGCTCTCTTCGCGCAGCATCGAAAGTCCCTCTTCGCCATTAGACGCGAACAGCGTACGAAACCCCTCATCCTGGAGGATGCCGTCGAGGCTTTGGCGGATGCTCTCCTCGTCGTCGACGATCAGGATCGATTTCATTGCCATCATACCTCTCTTGTGGTGGCTTCGGGCTGAGTGAGGCTCTGTCCGTTGACGGGGAGCTCAATGGTGAAGCGCGAGCCCCTCGGGTGATTGTCGCGCACACGGATGTAGCCGTTGTGGTCAGAGACGATGGTCGCCACGATAGCGAGCCCGAGCCCGGTGCCCGACTTCTTGGTCGAAAAGTACGGTTCGAAAAGGCGCTGCTTGACATCTGCGGGGATGCCGCAGCCGGTGTCCGCGACGGTGAAGGTGACCATCTGCAGCGCCTCGTTGAAGGTCGATTCGAGGCGGATCTCCCCCTCCCCCTCAATGGCGCCAACGGCGTTGTCGAGCAGATTGATGAGGGCGCGCTTGATCTGTTCCCGATCGAGATTGAACAGGGGGAGCGCCGCATCGGGGTGGAGGGTGAAGACGATGTTGCGATGGGCCTCCTGATAGAGAATCAGCGTCTCGGCCAGAATCTCGTTCAGGTTGTTGGGAGCCGGCGTACTGGCGGGCATGCGTGCGAAGCTCGAGAATTCGTTGACCAGATTTTTCAGCTCGTCTACCTGTGTGATGATCATTCGCGTGCAGTCGTCAAAGACGGTGTCGTCGGACGAAAACTTATCGAGATAGCGCCGGCGCAGGCGCTGCGCGGAGAGCTGAATGGGGGTGAGGGGATTTTTGATTTCGTGGGCGATGCGGCGGGCCACCTCGCGCCATGCAGCCATGCGCTGTGCCTTGATGAGGTGGGAGAGGTCGTCGAAGACGACGACGGTCCCCATGAACTCGCTGTTTTCGTCTCGCAGGGTGGTGAGATTGACGAGCAGGGTGACGCGGCTGTCCTGAACCGGAAGGGTGATCTGGCGCCTCACCGAGTCCTTCCCGGACTCGATCAGGTCCTTGAAGAAGTCCTTGACCATGGAGAGCTGCTCGGGGCCGACGACCTCGCGGAAGTTTTTCCCGAGGATCTTTCCGGTCTTGATTTTCAGAAGCTTTTCCGCCGACTTGTTGATGGTGGTGATGTTTCCGTGGCTGTCCAGAGAGATGACGCCGGCGGTGACGTTGCGAAGCACGATCTCCATGTAGCGGCGCCTCTGTTCAAGCTCCTGGTTCGAGGTCTGCAGCTCGCTGTTGGCGGTGCGCACCTTCTGCTGCCCGGCGCGCAGGTCGGCCGTCATCTTGTTGAATGCGGCGATCAGGGAGCCGATCTCGTCGTCGTTGCGGGCGTCGATATGGACATCGAGATCCCCTTCGGCAATTCGGCTGGTGGCCGTGGCGAGCTTCTGGATCGGGACGGTTATGCCGCGGGCGAGGTAAAAGCCGAACCAGGTGGCCAGAAAGATGATGACCAAGGCGATGAGGAGCAAAACGATGATGTAGGCCTTCTGGATATCGCCCTTGAGCATCTTGGTGGTCTTGTACTGCTCGAAGGAATTGGAGATCTCCTTCATCTTGTTGACCAGCGAGTACGGGACGTAGTAGTTGACGACGACGACCCCGACGACGTCCTTCGGATTCCAGTTAGAGTGGATCGGTACGATGCCGCGGATGAGGTCGGCCTTGCCGATGGGGGTGATGCGCGTGAAGCGATTGCCTTGAAGTCCCTCGCGGATGGTGTCGGAGCCGGGATCGGTGAAGTCGGCCGTAGGCACCAGGGGGTTGGTGGTTCGTACCAGTTCCTCGAAAGTCGAGGAGAAGACCTCCACCACCCCGAGATTGTACTCCTGCTGCTTCTGTTGAATGAGGTCGGCCAAGCGAGGCAGGTTCTCCTCGTTCAGAAGGCGCTCTTCGCGGATGATCCTCGCCAACTGCTCTCCATAGTACAGCGCGTTGGAGGCCGAGTTCTTGTAGTAGACCTGGGCGACTTCGAGAGACTCCTGAAGCGAAGTTTCGACCTGCTGGTTGAACCAGTTCTCAATGGTGTTTGTGATGAAGACGGCCGAGACGAAAAAGAGGAGCATCGTCGGAACGAGCGAAAGGGTCACGAAGGCGGCGACGAGCCGTGAACGCAGGCGCGCTCCCGGCACGTTTCGGCGGCGTTCCATCACGAGTTTGAAGAAGTTGCGGATGATCAGAAAGAGAAAGAGGATGATCAACAGCAGATTGATGTTGATCAGCGCCATCACCAGAATGCTGTTGGAGAGGGGAAGCTCGGAGGTCAGCTCAAAGAGCCTGGCCTCGAACCGGGTGAAAAAGACGACCAGCAGAATGAGAAAACCGATCAGGAACCATTCGCGCCGCTGGCGGCGCTTGTCGGGTCTGTCGGAATAGGTTTTGGTGCGAAACAGGGGCATGCAGGCCTCGAGCCGGAAAAAGTCCAACCGGTGAATTTTAGGCCAGAAGACGGGGGAAAAGCAAGTGTGGGAAGGGCGCCCGGGCAGGGCCGAAAAGGCTTGCCCGGGCGCCGAAAAGTCAGGTCAGGATCGGCTCGGGGAAGAAGGCCGGCGCGATGGGTTGGGTGGGAACGGGCTCGTCTCTGGTGAACTCGACGAGTTTCCAGCATTCGGGAGACGCCAGAATCTTCTCGACCATGCGATGATTCAGCTCGTGCCCGGCGCGGGAGGCCTTGATGTGGCCCAGGATCGGGTAGCCCAGGAGGCTGAAGTCGCCGATGGAATCGAGGATCTTGTGGCGCACGAACTCATCGTGAAAGCGCAGCCCCTCGGGGTTGAGGATCGATTCCTCTCCGATGACGATGGCGTTTTCAAGGGAACCGCCTCGTGCCAGGCCGTTCGCCTTGAGGTATTCCACCTCTTTGAGGAAGCCGAAAGTGCGCGCCGGAGCGATGTCGTTGCAGAACGTCTCCGCAGAGAGTTTGACGCTGCGCTCCTGGTGCGAGATGCACGGATGGTTGAAGGCGATCTCGAAAGAGATCCGGAAGAAGCGCGAGGGAATGATGCTGACGCGCTTGTCGCCGTCGACGAGGCTCATAGGGCGGCGCACCACGAGGAAGCGTCTGGAGCGGTTGAGACTGCGCACCCCGGCGCTCAGGAGAAGATCGACGAAGGGGGCGGCGCTGCCGTCCATGACCGGAACCTCCGGGCCGTCGATGTCGATATTGAGATTGTCGATCCCCATCGCCGAGAGCGAGGCGAGCAGGTGCTCGACCGTCGATACGGTGACCCCCGATTTGCCGAGGACGGTCGCCAGGCGGGTGTCGACGACCCTGGACGCGTGCGCCTCGATGGAGACGGTGCGATCGGGAGTCTTACGGTGAAAAACGATCCCCGTGCCGGCCTCGGCGGGCCGCAGTGCCATATTGATCCGATCGCCGCAGTGCAGGCCGATGCCGGAAATCAGAATCGGTCGGGCGATGGTGCATTGGGAAATCATTGCATGTCCTTTCATTGCAGTCGATGTTTCTCGTTGGCAACAAGAGCATGCAAAGATTCTGCCAGTGTCTTTGTGGGTCGTAAGTAGTTGTAATTGTAAATGTGTTGCGTCGCCGTGAAGCAAGGTGTTGCAGATGGACCAGAAAGAGATGTGGAAAAATTGCAACAGGCGGGGGGAAGTCGTCGCTTGAGACTGTCGAAGGCGCCGATCGGCCCGCGCGGTTCGTCCTCCATGGATGGAGGGAGCCGCCGGCAGCTAGTGCCCCTAGAGACGTCCTGATCGCAGAATCGCAATGGCGAGCCACAGCCCCAGAACGCCGGCGATAGAGTAGCCGAGAAAGCCGAGCAGGGGATAACCGAAGAGAAAGGGAGGGCGCTCGGTCTGCATGATCAGCGATGAACCGACGATGAGCGAGGCGATGAGGAGGCTGAAGGAGATGCGGTTGCTCGACTTGTCCAGATCGATGATCAATCGCTCGAGGCCGCGGTGCTCGAGGTCGATCTTGAACTTGTTGCGGTTGACCCTGCCGATGAACTCCTTGAGGTCGCGCGGCAGGCTTTTCAGCAGGGCGCTGTAGCCCTGAACGGTTCGCATCGCCTCGCGCGAGAGCGCCGCCGGGTTGATGCGCTCGCGGGCGAGGCGCCCCATGAACGGCTTGATGTGGGTGATCATGTTGAATTCGGGGTCGAGCTGGCGGCCGATCCCCTCGATGGTCACCAGCGCCTTGGCCAGCAGCATCAGGTCGGCGGGGAAGCGGATGTGGTAGGTGCTCAGAATATCGATGAATTCGGTGAGGAGTCTTCCGGCATTGATCTCCTGCAGAGGAAGCTCGTAGTAGTCGTCGATGAATTCGCTCAGATCGCGATGAAGCTGCTGGGAGTCGGTCTCCTCGCTCATCTGCCCGGAGAAGAGCAGCGAATTGAGGACGCGTTCGACGTCGCGGTCGAGAATGGCCGAAATCAGCTCGATCAGCTGAAATTTTAGCTCTTCGTCGAGGCGGCCGACCATGCCGTAATCGAGATAGCAAAGGATGTCCCCCTCCAGCACGAAGAGGTTGCCGGGGTGGGGGTCGCCGTGGAAATAGCCGTAGATCAACACCTGCTTGAGGATGGAGTCGGCCCCCGTGCGGGCGATCGTCTTGAGATCGTGTCCCCGGGCGGCCAGCAGCTCGAGGTTGGAGATCTTGATCCCGTCGATGTACTCCATCGTGAGGACGGTCTCTCCAGTGTAGTCCCAGAAGACCTTGGGGACCTTGACCGTCGGATCCTCCAGAAAGTTCTGGGCGAACCGGTCGATGGTGCGCCCCTCGCGGTTGAAGTCCATCTCGCGGTTGAGGATGCGGCGAAATTCCTTCACGATCCCGATCGGGTCGTAGATGTGGCTGGCGGGGATATGCTGATCGATGAGATAGGCCAGCCCCATGAGGATCTCCAGGTCGCTGGAGATCACCTGATCGATGCCGGGGCGTCGGATCTTGACCACTACCTGCTCGCCCGTGCGCAGCCGTCCGCGGTGAACCTGGGCGACGGAGGCGGCGGCCATCGGAATGTCGGAGAACTCGGCGAAGAGCTCCTCCACGGGATAGCCGAGCTCGCGCTGGATCTGACCTCTGACCGCATCGGCCGAAATGGAGGGGACGTTGTCCTGAAGCTTCTTGAGCTCTTCGATGTATTCGCGCGGCAGGATGTCGGGGCGGGTGGAGAGGATCTGGCCGAGCTTGACGAATGTCGGGCCGAGCTCCTCCATGGCCAGGCGCATCCGCACCGGCTGCGTCAGCCGCTCGATCTCCTTCGGCGCGGTGCCGAGCGTCACGATCCTGCGGCCGAGCTCGAGATAGTAGCTGATGTTGAGCTGCTCGACGATGTGGCCGAAGCCGTACTTGATCAGGATGCCGAGAATGTTGCGATAACGGCGGATGGAGCGAATGTTGCGGTTGATGCGGGAAAATGTCAGCATGCGGAAAGATACATCCTGAAGGCGTGCTCACGCCGGAGAAGGGACAGGCTCCCCCACCTCACAGAAAGACCCGCACCCGGGGCGTTTTCGACGCGGCACCGGGGCGGGCAAGAAAAGCGAATCTCTCCCCTAGAGCTCGTCCGTCGGAGGGGTGTGCTCCTTTTGCGTCTGCTGCACGGTGCGAATCTGTTCTTCGAGAAGATCGATCTTGCGGCGCAGGATTTCAAGGTCCTCCGCGGTGACGAGCCCCATTCTCTCGCACGATTCCCTCACCTCGCGGCGGGCCATCTCCTCGAGCTTCTGCTGGTTCTCGCGCGCGGCGGCCTCGAGCTTGCCGAAGAGCTCACGCCCCTTCTCTTCGCTGAGGTTGAACTGTTTTTGAACCTCGGCGATCAGCTCCTCGGTCTTTTTCTGGGTGAGGGAAAGGGCGCCGATTCCGGCCAGGAGGGTCTTTTCGACAAGTTCGAACATCGCTCTTCTCCTTTTCAAGTCATTCTAGATAGTTGATCAAGCATATCATAGCCGGACAAGGGTGCAATTCCCACCCGTGTCTCCCGTCGGCGAGCTTGTCGCCCCTTCCGCTATCGCCGAAAGAGCCAGAACAAAAAGGTGAGCAGGAGCGAAACCAGAATACTGGTGGCGAGGGGAAAATAAAAGGAGAAATTCTCCCGTTCGATGCGGATGTCTCCCGGCAGGCGGCCCAAAAAGGGGATTCGTCCGCCGAAGCTGAGAAAGAGGCCGGCTGCGATGAGCACCAGACCCGCGATGATGAGGAGCTTGCCCGCCGACATCGCGCCTCTCTTTTAGGCGCCGGGGCGCGGGCAGTAGCGCTCTTTTTCCGAAAAGATGCACCCGCAGTACTGCTGACGGTAGAGCCCCATCGCCTTGGAGATCTCGATCCCCTCGTGCCATCCGCGTCGGAAATCGTCATAGATGAAGTCGATGCCGTAGCGCTCGGCGAGCTCGAAGCCGAGCTGCCGGATCGTGTCGTGCTGCTGGTAGCGCGAATAGAGCAAAGAGGTGGAGAAGGCGTCGTATCCGCCTTCGGCGGCGGCGCGGGCCGTCTGCTCGAGGCGGGAGCGATAGCAGTAGCCGCAACGAAGCTCGGGCGCCGGCGCAGTGTGAAAGAGAAACTCCTCGAGAAGATAGTCCTCCCGATACACCATCGCAAGATCGCTCCGCGCCGCGAATTCCTTCACCGCATCGAGCCTGCGGCGAAACTCCTGAAAGGGGTGGATGTTGTGGTTGAAGAAGAAGCCGCTGATCCGGTGGCGTACCTTGCGCAGCTCGGCCACCGGGTAGATGGCGCAGTTGGCGCAGCAGATGTGCAGCAGAAGATTCATCGTTGCGATCCGTTCGTTTGATTGCACAGAAAGAGCCGAGATGGCAGCGGAGGCGTCTCCTGAGCTCATACTACCTCGCTTCGGGCGCGATGAAAAGGGGCACATCTCAGCGATCGATCAGGGCCCATGGGGGGAGGGGAAGGGATTTCCAGATGCGCTGCGCCAACGCGTCGGCGGCCCTGGCGTCGGCGGCTCTGAGGTGCGTCTGACGAAGAAGCGTCTGCTTGAGATGACGCAGGTCGTGCAGATACCGCTCGAGGATCGCGCCGGTGAGATGAGGGTCGACGGGAAGGGCAACATCGGTGCGGCCGCCGGAGGAGGCGAGCTCAAGGGCGCGCGCGCATTCCTGACCCTGTACGGTGATCCGGTGCCCTTCGGCGTCACGCAAGGTGATCTCCCCGAAAAAGTCGTGTTCGATCTGCAGGGCGCTGCTAAACGTGAAGCGTTGGAGCTGCGGCCGGTAATGGTCATAGAGATACTGTTCGGGAAAGCGGGGGATGCCGTCGGCGAAGACGGTGGCCGCGATGGTGCGCGCCAGGCTGCGGGGCGAGGCGGCGCGTTCGGATGCCGGCGAGCCGGGCGCGGCGAGCGCGGCGGCGAAATCGTGCGGAAGCCCCAGGGCAGCCGCGAGGGCGGCATCTCTGGCAGAGGTGCCCGTATCGGCGGCGGCGAGGCGGTCGAGGGTCTCGCAGGCAGGTACGGGCCAGCCGCAGCGGATCGCCTTGGCCTCAAGGTCCGACTCGGAGGGCGGCGGCTCCCCTGCTCCGCAGATCTTCCACAGCGCACGCCCCAGTGAGGTGCGGGCGAACAGCACGATGGAGCGCTGCTGACGCCCCCACGGTGCCGAGTCGGCGCGCTGAAACGCAGGGGGCTCTCTCTGCAGCAGCGGCGCAAAGAGTGACGGAAAGGCCAAGGCGAGGGCGAAAAGAGGGAGCGGCGCCTCCATGAGACTCTCCCAAGGCACGAGCGTCTCCCCCGACGCGTCGCCGAGGCGCGTCTTCGCCGCCGAGAGCGGCGTGCGGCGCAGGCGAAGCCGCACCGTGCCGCCCGTATGGTGAAGCGCCGTCAGGGTGTAGCTCTCGCGCAGGGGGGCCAACAGTATGGCGGCGAAGTCGCCGCAGAGCCACCCGCCGGGGAGGTTCAGCGCGATCTCCCCCTCCTCGGGACACAGGCCGAGCAGGTGCAAAAACTCCCAGGCCCACAGCGGCGTGTGCGGGGGGAGGGGAAATCGTCGGTTCGGCCAGGACGCGCGCAGATGGGCATGGAGAATCTGCCGCTGCGCCGCCGACGCCAGCGAGCGGTCGCTCAACGTGCCGAGGATTGTCGAGGGGATCTCCGTGGGGGCCAAAGAGAAAGGGGTCTCGCGGGCGATCTGCGGCAGGGGCTCTCCCCGTAGCGTTCGCAAAAGCGCGCCGAGGGCCAAAAGGGGCAGGGGGGCGACTTCGGCCGCCACCGACGCCCCATCGGCGGGAGGCGCGGCGTTGAGAAGGAGTACGGGCGCATCGTCGTCGGCGGGGGCGGGCGGGGGGTGGCCTCCGAGCCGAGGCCCCTCGCAGCCCAGGAAGATGTCGAGGACCTGCGCGGCGCGGGGCCGGTCCTCGCCGAAGCGCAGCTGCCCCAGACGGCGCAGCAGAAGGTGAAAGCGCACCGACGCCTCCGGGCACAGGGAAATCTCCTGCTGTGGAGGCAAAAGCAGCGAAGAAAGAGGGGCGGGGAGCTCTTCCAGGGCGAAGCCCATCGCTTTTTCGAGATTCTCCGGCTGAACGCCGGGGGGGAGGCGCTCGTGCAGGAGCAGGGCAAGGAGACGAAGAAGGACGAGAGCCCCCTTGGCCCTAGCGTGCTCCACCGGGCAGGCGGACGGAGCGAGGCGCCCTTCTCCTTGCGCGATTCGCGCCGATTCAACCAGCGAGGCGAAGGCTGCGTCGAGCGTGGCGCGGGCGAGGTTGGCGAAATAGTGCGCGGAGAGCTCCTGCGGGGAGACGCTCCCCAGCACGCAGAGGAGCTTGAATTCCTCGAGAAGCTGCTCCAGGGCGGTTCGGAAGGCGTCCGGCGAACGGGGCTGGGCCAGGGCCAGGGTGCGATGAGCGCGGATCTCGTCCGGGGCGTCCTCCCAGATGACGATCCTTGCGGGATCCCACGTTGCAAAGTGACGAAGGCCCAGGGCGCGGGCGCAGTCGCGACCGCTCGCGACCGCGGCCTCGCTGCCGTCGGGGGGCAGAAGAAGGACTCCGCCGGCCATGAAGCTGTCGCGGTTGATCCACAGCACCAGCGGCGGGGCGACTTCGCCTTCGGCGCTCATCAGCGGCGGAAAGGTTTCGACGCGCCGAAAAGGGGTGCGACCGCGGGTGATGGCCGACTCGGCCCAAAGCGCGAGCTGACGGGTGAAGAGGTGGAGATCTTCTGGTCTCATCGGTATGCGTTTGACGGGTGCCTGGGCTAGGAGCGCTGTTCGGTCTCAATGAGGATCTGCTTGAGCTTCTCAAGGTCGTCTCGCAGGCGCTCGAGCTCCGCCTCCAGAGAGCGACTCTTTTTCAGTTGCCCGGCGTTTGTTCGCTCCAGATCCCGGATGCGGGCCGTCAGAGTGTCCTGCGCTCGCAACAGCTCCTCGATGCGCTTCGCCCTCGGCGTCCAGGGACTGTGCGGATATTCGCTCTGCAGCCTCTCCAGGGCCTGCATCCGCTGGGGCTCGGGGGCTTCGAGGACCTGAACGAAGAGGACTTCGCTCTGATCGGCGGGGTCGCCCTGTGTGATCGGGACGATGCGGACGCAGCCGGCGCTCAGAATCAGGGGGATGAGCAGTACGACCAGAGGCTTCATGACGGCGAGGTTCGGCGATCGATCAGGTAGTTGCTTCCGGGTACCGATTTGAGATGATCCTTCATCTTGACGCATTCCTGGCTGATCGCGTGGGGGGTCGGGTGATCGAGCTGAGCCGACCAGACGATGGCGACCGAGACGGTCATGAGGGCGAAGCGGCGCTTCTCGCCGAAGCGGTCCGTTCCCCAGAAGCCCCCCTCCCGGCGATCCTCCTCGGAGTAGAAGCTCGGTGCGATTTCGTCGAATCGCGCAATGAGCTCGCGGGCGAGATCTTCGGCCGCCGGCAGGGAGCCCGAGAGGATGACGAAGTCGTCTCCGCCGATATGGCCGATCAGCGCCTCGGGGGTTTCGAGCCGTGCGACCGTCTCCCGAACGAGGCCGGCAACCCGTGCGATGACGTCGCTGCCTGCCCGGTAGCCGTAGCGGTCATTATAGGCCTTGAAGTGATCGAGGTCCATATAGATGTGCGCGAACGCCTTGCCGGTGCCGATCCGCAGCGCCATTTCCCGCTCGAGGGCGAGGCTGCCGGGCAGGTGGGTGAGGGGGTTGGCGTCGAGGCAGAGCTCTTCGAGCTGGCGCAGCTTCATCCCCATCTCGTTGAACTCCCGCGCCAGCAGCCCGAACTCATCGGCGCGGTCGATGGCCACCGGGTGCTCGAAGCTGCCGGCGGCGATCTCCTTCGTCGCCCGGGTCAGGGCTCCGACGGCGCGGTGGATTCCGAGAATGACCGCCCAGGCGACCAGAGCCGACAGGGCGATGCCGAAGAAGGTGAGCGTCAAGGCGGTGCGGTAGGCCCGCGCGCTGGCTTCGGAGAGGAACTGAAGCGTCTCATCGAGCCCGCGCTGGCGCTCCAGGGCGAAATCCTCCAGAAGGCGGGCCGTGAGGGTGTGGTGCGCACCCATCTGCGTCAGGCACGCCTGTGCCTCCTGCCAGCGCCCGCTGCGCAGCAGATCGAGGCAGGGTGCGCGCTCGTCGGCGAGGCGGACGCCGGCCTCGGCGAGCGCCTCCGGAAGCCCGGAGACAGTCTGGTCCAGTTCGTCCCACAGGGCGGCGGCCTCGATGTCGCGCCGATCGAGAAGGGCGATCAGTGCATCGTCGCGCAGAATCACGCTTTGGCGCGCGAGGCTCTCCCAGGCCGTCAGATTCTGACGAAGGCTGCGCACGAGCTCGATCGCCCTGAAGTCGACTTCGACGAGCCGCTCCGAACGGTCGGTCTGGGTGCGAAGGGCGCCGAGGGCGAAGACGAGGGCCGCCACGAAAAACAGGACAAGGAGCAGATACCCTGCGGCGACCTTCTGCGTGACGGTGAAGACGGGGAGTTTCATGGTTTCCGGTACGGGGGCTTCAGCCGAAGAGCCCCGAACGCTCCGCCGGGAGGCGGTCGAAATGACGGAAGGCCAGCGGCGTGGCCATCCGCCCCCGCGGCGTGCGGTTGAGATATCCTTGCTGGATCAGGTACGGCTCGATCACGTCTTCGATGGTGTCCTTCTCCTCGCCGACGGAGGCCGCCAGCGTTTCGAGGCCGACCGGTCCGCCGGAGAATTTGTCGATGATGGTTAGAAGGATCCGGCGGTCCATGTGGTCGAACCCCGCCGCGTCGACCTCCAGACGCTCCAGTGCATGGTCGGCGACCTTGGCCGAGATGACGCCTTTGCCGACCACCTCGGCGAAGTCGCGCACCCGGCGCAGCAGCCGATTGGCGATGCGGGGGGTGCCGCGGCTGCGCCGGGCGATCTCGCGGGCGCCTTCGGGTTCGGTGGAGATGCCGAGGATGGCGGCGCTGCGCTCCACGATGGTGGTGAGCTCTTCGGGGGTGTAGAACTCCAGGCGGCTGATGACGCCGAAGCGGTCGCGAAGCGGCGAGGAGAGAAGCCCGGCGCGGGTCGTCGCGCCGACCAGGGTGAAGCGGGGCAGGTCGAGCTTGATGCTGCGCGCCGAAGGCCCTTGCCCGATGATGATGTCGAGCTGGTAGTCCTCCATCGCCGGGTAGAGGATTTCCTCCACCACCGGGGAGAGGCGATGGATCTCGTCGATGAAAAGGACGTCGCCCCCTTCGAGGTTGGTGAGGATGGCCGCTAGGTCACCCGGTTTTTCGATGACCGGTCCCGAGGTGCTCTTGATGCCGACGTGCAGTTCGTTGGCGATGATGTTGGCGAGGGTCGTCTTGCCCAGCCCGGGAGGACCGTAGAACAGAACGTGGTCGAGGGCTTCGCCGCGTCGTCGCGCAGCGTCGATGAAGACCTGAAGGTTCTCCTTCGCCTTGCCCTGCCCGATGTATTCGTGCAGCGTCCGGGGGCGAAGGCCCGCCTCGAACCGCACTTCGTCCTCGGTGCTCTTGGGGGTGATCAGGCGCTCGGTCATGGCGTCAGGCTCTTTCGGGTGCCGAAAAGATGAGTCATTTCACCAATACCCGCAGTGCCCCCTTGAGAATCGTCTCCAGGGGGGTGCCGGGGGGGATCTCCATCGCTTCGAGAACTTTTCTCGCCTGGGACTCCTTGTATCCGAGATTGATCAGGGCGGAGAGAGAATCTTCGAAGGGGAGCGAGGCGGCCGCAGGCGCCTTGGAGGCCGACGGCGTCGGGAGCGGATCGAGCCGTTCGATCTTCTCCTTGAGCTCAAGGACAAGGCGCTCGGCGGTCTTCTTGCCGATGCCGGGGATGGCCGCGAGGCGGCGGCTGTCGCTGTCGCGCAGCGCCGCGCGCAGCTCCGCGGCGGGGATGTTGCTCAGGATGTTGAGGGCGACCTTCGGGCCGATCCCCGATACGGTGAGCAGCAGCAAAAAAAGCTCCTTCTCCGGCATCGTTCCGAAGCCGTAGAGATGGATGGCGTCCTCCTTCACATGGGTGTGGACGTGCAGGCGCACCTCCCCCTGCTCGGGCAGGGCATAGAAGGTCGACAGGGGGATCATCAGCCGATAGCCGACCCCGGCGACATCGACGATGAGGTGGTCGATGGAACGAAAGGCGATCTGGCCTCTCAGAAGGGCAATCATAGGGCTCGCTCGATTCGCAACGGGGGTGAAAACGGGGCGCGGCCCCTCATCGCCGCGCTCCGGCGCCGGTGGCGAGGCGCTCGGTCAGAGTGCGGCTGTGCGCATGGCAGATGGCGACGGCCAGGGCGTCGGAGGCGTCCTCCTGCG
>JBJHBH010000042.1:0-29030 GCA_050485365.1 Desulfuromonadales bacterium
CGTCGTCCCCGAAGCGCCCCAGGGCGACCAGGACGAGGGCCCCCGTGATCCCCGCCCCGATGGCGGCCTCGGCGAGCGCCACGTCGGGAGCCTTCAGGCGCACCCAGGCGAGCGCCATCAGCATCCCGTAGGTGATGAACAGGACGGTGGCCCGGAACAGGTCGCGGATCGACAGCAGATGCCAGGCGAGCCAGACCAGCAGCGCCATCAGAACCAGGTCGAACAGCGGCAGCAGCGGACTCATCGGCGCTCCCACGGCTTGAGACCATGACGAAGGGCGCTTCTGGCCACCAGGTGCGCCGCGGTGGAGCCGGCCAGCAGCACCAGCAGCCAGATCAGCAGCAGCTTCAAAAAGGCGGCCACGGACAGGCTCTGGATCATCAGCCCCAGCACCAGCAGCCCAAGGCCGATGTTGTCGGCCTTGGTCAGGGCGTGCAGGCGGCAGTACAGATCGGGAAAGCGCAAAAGCCCCACCGAGCCGGCCAGGAAGAAGGGGGCGGCGGCCACCATGAAGGCGATGCCGATCCACTCGTTAAGAGGCATCGTCGCTCACCTCCCGCCGCTCGGCGTATTTCCACACCCGCTGCACGAAGGCGACGGCCGCCACCGCCGCGAGCAGGGCGAAGACGAGGGCGACGTCCCACAGCGCCTCCATCTCCATCCCCCGGCCGAGCAGCAGCAGGATGCCGACGCCGCTGGTGCCGAAGAGCTGGGCGCTGAGCATCCGGTCGCCGGGCGTCGGGCCGCGAAGGACCCGCACCAGCGACAGCGCCACCGTCAGCAGCAGAAACAGGGCGTATCCGAAATAGAAATCGGCCATCGAAGGCTCCATCTGTTTGCGAAAGGTGTCAGCGCGCCAGATCGACGCCGAAGAGGTCGGCGACGCGCTCTTCGACCCGCGTAAGCTCCATGACGTACTCGAGCCCGGCGTCGAGCATGTGGATCGTGAGCTGCCCCCGGTGCAGCTCGGCGCTCAGCGTGCCGGGCAGCAGGTTGATGGTGTTGGCGAAAAAGACCTGCGACGGCCCCGGCGGCAGACGCAGCGTGTGGTGGACGATGGCCGGGTCGATGTGCACCCCCGGCGTCAGGGCGCGGCGGCTCACGTCGAGCCCTCCGCGAAGCGACTGCCACAGAAAATAGGGGGCGAAGCGCACCAGCCCCATGGGACGCCACCGCCAGGGGATCGGCGCATGGAGCCCCAGGCTCAGAAACGTTGCCAGCAGTACGGCGGGGGCGCCGATGAGCCACCCCCCCGCACCGTGGGTCAGGATCATCCAGAGCACCGAGAAAAAGACGAGCCGGGCCGCCGCGCCGTAGAGCCCCTTGCCGAAGAAGATCGACGCGCCTTTTTTATTCCTCCTCATTTTCGGCTCCCTCCTTGTGCGGCCCCTCGCGCGTCCCCTCGAGCGCCTCGCCGAGCTCGTCCTTGATCGTCCCCTTCCACAAGGTGACGCCGCTCAAATACGCCGAGCGCCCGATGCGGTGCGAGGCGACCGGAATCGTCAGGGCGATGAAGGCGATGGTCGCCAGGGCGCGGCTGCCGACGCCGAATTCGCGAAAGTGCAGCATGAAGGCGAGGAGCAAAAATCCCAGGCCGATCGTCACCGATTTGGCGTTGCACGACATGCGGGTGAAAACGTCGGGCATCCTCACAATACCCAGGGCCGCCACCAGCATGAAGAGTGCCCCGACGACCATCAGCGCGGCGATGACGAATTCGAGGATCACGACTTCCCCCGCCAGCGTTCGATGTAGTAGGCGAAGGCGACGATGCTCACAAACGAGACGACCGCCCAGACGCTCGCCAGATCGATGAGGACCCCCTCGCCGGTGGCGACGGCGAAGACGACGATCATCCCCACCGACACAACGGCGATCGTCTCCAGGGCGATGATCCGGTCGGGGAGCGTCGGGCCGATCACCAGTCGGACGAAGGACAGGACAAGGGCGGCCGAGAGGATCGGAAAGACGACGACGTACGCGGTGGTCTCGAGCATCAGCGCATCACCTCCTTGACCCGACTTTCGAAGCGCTCCTTGATGTCTTTGCGAAACTCTTCGATGTCGTCGACGTACATGGCATGAATATAAAGAATATCTTTCTGCGGCGAGATATCCAGGCTCAGCGTCCCCGGGGTGAGGGTGATGAGGTTGGCCAGCAGCGTGATCTCGTTGTCGGTGCGCAGATCGAGGGGGATGGCGATGATCGCCGGGCGCATCCGGTGGCGGGGGGTCAGGATGTCGTAGACGACGCGCAGGCTCGCCACCGTCAGCTCCCACAAAAAGAACAGGACGAAGGCGACCCAGCGCCGCAGCCGCTCCAGGTAGACGAAGAAGGCGATCTCTCCGGGGGGGCGCGCGATCCACAGGACGAAGGCGCTGACGACGAAGCCCAGGGCGTAGTTGGCCAGGGTGAAGGTGCCAGTCAGGGCCATCCAGACAACGGGCAAAAAGACGTTCCCCCAAAAGACGCTCATGGCTCCCTCCGCAGCACGGTGTCGATGTAGTGGGTCGGGTCGATGAGCTGATGGGCCGCCTCCACGCAGTAGCTGAAGATCGGCCCCGCGAAGACCCCCATGCCGACGGTGAGGAGGGTCAGAAAGATCATCGGCCCGTAGAGCAGCGCCGGCGCGCGCAGCCGTCGCCCCCGCCGGCGCTCGCGCCCCTCCCCGTCCCCCGGCCAGAAGGCCTTGCCCCAGATCTTGGTCATGGAGAAGAGGGTCAGCAGACCCACCGCCAGCGCGACGCCGGTGACGACGAAGGCGCCCGCCTCCAGACCGGCGTGCACGATGAAGAGCTTGGCCCAAAAGCCAGACAAAGGGGGCATCCCCGCCAGGGAGAAGGCGCTCAGGACGAAGATGATCGAGAGCCCGGGGGCGACTTTGTAGAGGTTCTTCAACCCCGCGAGCTCGTACGTCCCGCCGAGCCGATGCGCCACCCCGCTCACCAGAAAGAGGTTCGTCTTCACGATGATGTTGTGGGCGATGTAGACGATGGCCCCGGCGAGCCCCGCCACGGTGAAGAGCCCCAGCCCCACGATCATATAGCCGATCTGGCTGACGATGTGCACCGAGAGGATGCGGCGAAACTCCTCGTGGGCCACGGCGCCCAGAACCCCGGTGACCATCGTCAGGGCGCCGATGAGAAGGAGGAGCCCGTGGGTGAAGGGGACGTCGTGGGTGAACAGCAGGGTAAAGACCCGGAACATCGAGTAGACCCCCACCTTGGTCAACAGCCCGGCGAAGAGGGCGGTGACCGCCACGGGGGGGGTGTGATACGAGGCGGGCAGCCAGAAAAAGAGGGGAAAGACGGCGGACTTGATGCCGAAGGCGACGAGAAAGAGCATCGCCAGCGGGGTCAGCAGCCCCACATCGACCGCGCCGATGTGGAGGGCCAGATCGGCCATGTTCAGCGTTCCGACGGCGCCGTACAGGATGCCGATGGCCGCCAGAAAGAGCATGGAGCCGACGAGATTGAGCATGACGTACTTGACGGCCCCTTCGAGCTGGAGGCGCTCGCCCCCCAGGGCCATCAGGATGAAGGAGGCCATGAGCATGACCTCGAACCAGACGTAGAGATTGAAGATGTCGCCGGTGAGAAAGGCGCCGCACACCCCCATGAGCAAAAAGTTGAAAAAGGCGTAATACCCTTGGCCTTCCCGGCGCGCATCGATGCTCCCCAGCGAATAGAGGGCCGTCGACAGGGCGATGATTCCGGCCAGCAGGACCATCGCGGCGCTGAAGCGGTCGGCCACCAGCGTGATGCCGAAAGGGGCGGGCCAGTTGCCGAGCTGCGTGGCGACCACCCCCGCGCCGTGCACCTCGACCAGGAGCAGGATCGCCGAGACGAGGAGCGCCGCGGCCCCGCCGACCCCCAGGGCGCGCTGGATCGTCGGCGAGCCGCGAAAGACCAGAGCGCCGGCGCCGCACAGCAGCGGGATGAGGATGGGCAGAACCAGCAGCCGGTTCATCGGTCGGTCTCCTTCAGCTCGTCCAGATCAGAGGTGCCGATCGTCTCGAAGGTGCGCCGAAAGAGGACCAGGGTGAAGGCGAGCATCGCGAAGGAGATGACGATGGCGGTGAGAATGAGCGCCTGCGGCAGCGGGTCGGCGATCTCGGTCAGGGGGCGGATCTCAGGCTCGGGGATCAGCGGCGGGACGCCGCGGGTGAGCCCCGCGCACACGAAGATCAGCAGGTTCACGGCGTTGGACAGGAGCGCGAAGCCGATGACGAGCTTGACCGGGTTGCGCCGCAGCAGCAGGTAGATCCCCGAGCCGAAGAGCCCTCCGATGACGATGGCGAGGAGAAACTCCATCCTACCCTCCCTCCAGCTCGAGGAGGATCGCCAGCGTAGCGCCGATCACCACCAGAAAGACCCCCAGGTCGAACAGAAGGGGCGTGCCCAGATCGAGGACCCCCAGTGCGCCGAACTGCAGCGCCTCCCACTGCCCGGTGAGGAAGGGGTCGCCCGTCGCGAGGGAGACGAGCCCGCTGCCCAGCGCCATCAGCAGCCCCAGCCCGATGTAGGTGCGCGGATTCAGACGCAGAATCTGCCGGGTGCGCTTCACCCCGTAGGCGAAGGCGTGCAGCGCGAAGGTCGCCGCCGCCACCAGCCCCCCGATGAACCCACCGCCGGGCAGGTAATGTCCGCGCAAAAAGAGAAAGATCGACAGCAAAAGGAGCATCGGCATCAGGTAGCGGGTCGCCGTCGCCAGAATCAAGGACTGTCTCACGGCTTCCTCCTTCGGGCCGCGGCTGGGCGCAGCCGCAACAGCGCCACCACTCCCGCACCGGCGAGCCCCAGCACCGCGATCTCGCCCAGGGTGTCCATGGCCCGGAAGTCGACCAGGATCACGTTGACGATGTCGCGCCCCCGCGCCGCCGGGTACGTCTCCTCGGCGAAGAAGTCGATGAGGCGCGAGCGGGTGCCGGTCCCCAAGGTGGCGAGCACGAAGACGGTCATCAGCACCCCTCCGGCCGTCGCCAGCAGGGCGTCGCGAAGGCGCGAGGCGCGTGAGGAGAGCTCGACGTAGGAGGGGAGGCGGTAGATCACCAGGACGAAGAGGATGACGGTGATCGTCTCGATGATGAACTGGGTCATCGCCAGATCGGGGGCGCCGAACTCGATGAAGATCAGCGCGATGCCGTAGCCGATCACCCCCATCGAGACGATGGCGCCCAAGCGCGAGGGGGAGCGGATCGCCGTGACCGCCGCCGCCAGGATGAGCAGGGCGATGACGAGCTCGAAGAACTGCACCTGCTCGGACCAGACCGCCAGCGTCGGCGCGGGGTGCCGCAGCCAGGCGAATCCCGCCAGCGAAACGGCGAAGGCGAAAACGACGAAGAGGTACACGGTGAGAGAGCCGTTTTGCAGCACACGCGTCTGCCCCCGCGCGACGCCCAGCAGCGCCGACACCCCCGCGCGGTACCACCGGTCGGGGCCGTAGCGAGCGAGGCGCTCGCCGCGCCGCGCCCAGCGCTCGAGAAAGGCGCCTCTCGAATAGAGGAAGAACCCGGCCGCCAGCGTCAGGGCGCTCAGCACAAGGGGGGCGTTGACGCCGTGCCACAGGGCGAGACGCAACTCCGTCGGCTGGGCGAAGATCGCCTCGGCAGCCGGGCTCAGCAGCCGCGCGTCGACCAGGGCGGGAAAGAGACCGACAAGGAGCCCCGCCGCGGCGAGAAGGACCGGCCCGAGCACCAGGGCCGGCGAAAAGCCGTGCCCGTGACAGAGATCTTCGTCGGGGACGGCCTTTCCGAAAAAGGGCTTGATCGTCATCATGGCGGCGGCGACCACGAGAAAGACGTTGGCCGTCACCGCCAGAACGATCAGCACGACGGCGGCCACCGGCGCCTCCAGGACGGCGTGGTAGATCGTCTCCTTGCCGATGAAGCCGACCAGGGGGGGGATGCCGGCCATGGAGAGGGCCGCCAGCGAGGCGAGGGCCGCGACGAGGGGCATACGGCTCGCCAGCCCCCCCAGGCGCCGGATGTCGCGCGTCCCCGTCTCGTGGTCGACGATGCCGGCGATCAGAAAGAGCGCCCCCTTGTAAAAGGAGTGAACGAGCAAGAAGACGACGGCGGCGTGCACCGCCGTCTCGGTGCCGATCCCCAGCAAAAAGACGAGGGTCCCCAGGGCGTTGACCGTCGTGTAGGCGAGGACCCGCTTCAGGTCGGTCTGCCCCAGCGCCATGACGGCCCCCAGAAGCATCGTCAGCGCCCCCGCGCTCATCAGCGACCACTCCCACAGGGCGCTGCCGCCGAGCACCGGGCTGAGGCGCGCGAGCAGATAGATCCCCGCCTTCACCATGGTGACCGAGTGCAGGTAGGCGCTCACGGGGGTCGGCGCCTGCATTGCCGAGGGGAGCCAGAAATGGAAGGGGGCCTGCGCCGACTTGGTGAAGCACCCCAGCAGCACCAGGATAACGATCGCCCCGTAGAAGGGGTGCGCCGAGAGCAGCTCGCCGTTTTGCAGCAGCGGCGCCAGCTCGAACGTCCCTGCGGCGATGCCGATGAGGACGAAGGCGGCCATCAGCGCCAGCCCGCCCCCCGCCGTGACGAGCAGGGCCTGCAGGGCGGCCGAGCGCGATGCCTCGTCGCGGTGCCGAAAGCCGATGAGAAAGTAGGAGGTGATGCTCGTCAGCTCCCAGAAGATGAACAACGTGATGAGATTGCCCGCCAGCACCAGCCCGAGCATCGCCCCCATGAAGCTGATGAGGTAGAGATAGAAGCGCCCGAGCTGCGGATCGCCCGCCAGGTAGCTGCCGGCGTAGACGATGATCAGCGCGCCGACGCCGGTGATCAAAAGGGCGAAGAGCAAGCTCAACCCGTCGAGATAGAAGCTCAGGTCGACGCCGAGCTGCGGCGCCCAGGGGATGCTCTGAACGATGGCGGGGCCGGCGGAAACCGCCGGGATCTGCGCGAAAAAATAGAGGGTGAGGGCGGCGGGGAGCAGGGCGAAGATCCATCCCGAGGCGGCCGGACGCAGTCGTACCAGGTACGGCGCGCACACCGCGAGCGCAAAGGCTGACAGGACGGACCAGAGCATTGAAACGAAGCCTCCTTCGAGACCCGCCGAGTGCGGGCGACGCATGGCAGATAAAACGTATCTATTCACCTTGTGGGGTCGCGGCTCACATGACAAGGGTGTCTGGCGCCATGGACGGCGAAAAGCGTCCCTTGGCATGGGAGGTGGGACCCCATGCTGAACAGTTACGATAAAACTAAAGTTTAGAGGATAAAAGGCGCTTGTAAATAGCCGGAAACGGGGCGCGCGCGCCGCACAGGCAGAATCCGCAACCGTCGTCGTCCGCCCTTCGGGTGTGCCGTAGACGGCACTGCCGGTGAGCACTTCTGACCCAGCGCCCAGGGCAGCGTATACTTTTTCCGCACAGCGCATCCTCCCGCCGCACCGGCCGCTCTCGCCAACGCCAAGCCAAAGGCTTTAAATTTCAAAGACATTCCAGCATCTCGGGGCGCACTTCATCACCTTGGCAAAACCTTTGCATAGCGTATACCTCAAATCCAACCAACCCGTTTCAACCCTCAATAGAACAAAGGAGTCGCACCATGGGAAAATCCGTCGAGAGCCCCAAGAAGTTCATCATCTCCTGCCGCGTCGACGACAGCGAACTGGAGATGCTGCAGCGCATGGCGAAGAAGTCCGGCGTCAACCTCTCCACCCTGCTGCGCCGCAGCATCGATTCCCTCAAGGGACATCAGACCCTGCACGATCGTCGCCTGAGAGCCTGACTCGAAGGCGGCGGAGAGCCCCCTCTCCGCCGCCTTCCCCCCCTCCCCGCCCCCCCTCCCGCCCTCCTTTTTCCTTGAACGAACACAGGGATTTTGATACTTTTCAAGACTTGACTTTTCGACCCATCCCTTACGAGAAGCGCGGGAGATCCCATGGACTTCAAAGAGACCCTCAACCTGCCCGTCACCGACTTCCCCATGCGCGCCGGACTCCCCCAGCGCGAGCCCGAGATGCTCAAGCGGTGGGAATCCATCGACCTGTACCGGAAGATCGACGAGGCGGGCAAGGGTCGCCCGAACTTTACCCTGCACGACGGCCCCCCCTATGCCAACGGTCACACCCACATCGGGCACGCCCTGAACAAGATCCTGAAGGACATCGTCATCAAGAGCCGGCGCATGCAGGGGTTTTACGCCCCTTACGTGCCGGGGTGGGACTGCCACGGCCTGCCCATCGAGCTGATGGTCGACAAGCAGCTCGGCAACAAGAAGCGCGACATGAGCAAGGCGCAGGTGCGCAAGGAGTGCCGCGCCTATGCCAAGCAGTGGGTCGACATCCAGGCGCAGGAGTTCAAGCGCCTCGGCGTTCTGGGCGAGTGGGACAACCCCTATCTCACCATGACGCCCGACTACGAGGCGGCCACCGCCCGGGAGTTGGCGCGCTTTGCCGAGAGCGGCGGGCTCTACAAGGGGAAAAAGCCCGTGCACTGGTGCTCCTCGTGCGTCACGGCGCTGGCAGAAGCCGAAGTCGAGTACGCCGACCACACCTCTGCCTCGATCTACGTCAAATTCCCCTATGACGACGAACTGCCGGCCGAGCTCGCCGAGTTGGCCGGGCGCCCCCTCTCCTTCGTCATCTGGACCACCACCCCCTGGACGATCCCGGCCAACCTCGCCGTCGCCCTGCACCCCGAGCTCCCCTACGCGGCTCTCGAGGTCGAGGGCGAGCTGCTGGTCGTCGCCGAGGGGCTCGTCGAGCAGGTGACAAAAGCGGCGCAGATCGCCGACTTCCGCGTCGCCGCCACCTTCTCCGGCGCCCTCTTCGAGGGCAAGGCGTGCCGCCACCCCCTCTATGAGCGCCCGTCGCTTCTCGTGCTGGCCGACTACGTCACCCTGGAGGCCGGGACCGGCTGCGTGCACACCGCCCCCGGCCACGGGCAGGACGACTACCAGACCGGGCTTCGCTACGGCCTTGAGATCTACAACCCCGTCGACGACTACGGCCGCTACCGCGAAGATTTGGAGCTCTTCGGCGGGATGAAGATCACCGACGCCAACGCCGCCGTGAACGAGAAGCTCGCCGAGAAGGGAGCCCTGCTCAAGGAAGGCAAGCTCTCCCACAGCTATCCGCACTGCTGGCGCTGCAAGAAGCCGATCATCTTCCGCGCCACCGAGCAGTGGTTCATCTCCATGGAGGCGAACGAGCTGCGTCGAAAATCGCTCTCGCACATCAACGACGTGCAGTGGATCCCCCGCTGGGGGCGCGAGCGCATCTACGGCATGATCGAGAACCGCCCCGACTGGTGCGTGAGCCGCCAGCGCAGCTGGGGGGTGCCGATCACCGTCGTCTATTGCGGCAAGTGCGGCGAGTCGCTGGCCGACGGCAAGCTGATGCACCACATCGCCGACCTCTTCGAAACCGAGGGGAGCGATCTGTGGTACGAGAAGGAAGCCGCCGAGCTTCTCCCCGCCGGCACCGCCTGCCCCAAGTGCGGCCACGACCAGTTCACCAAGGAGAGCGACATCCTCGACGTGTGGTTCGACTCGGGGGTCTCCCACGCCGCCGTGCTGGAGAGGCGGCCCTATCTCAACACCCAGGCCGACCTCTACCTCGAAGGGTCCGACCAGCACCGCGGCTGGTTCCACTCGAGCCTCCTGGCCGCCGTCGGCACCCGCGGCATCGCGCCATACAAGGCGGTCCTCACCCACGGCTTCGTCGTCGACGGCGCCGGCAAGAAGATGAGCAAGTCGATGGGGAACGTCGTCGCCCCGGAGGAGGTCATCAAGAAGTTCGGCGCCGAGATCCTGCGCCTGTGGGTCGCCGCGCAGGATTACCGCGACGACATCCGCATCAGCCCCGAGATCCTGCAGCGCCTCTCGGACGCCTACCGGCGCATCCGCAACACGGCACGCTACATCCTTGGAAACATCCACGACTTCGATCCGGCGGCCGACTCGGTCCCGGACGGCGATCTGCTGGAGATCGACCGCTGGGCGCTCTCTCGCCTGGAGGGTCTGGTGAACCGGGTGGAGCGCTCTTACGAGGAGTACGAGTTCCACGTCCTCTATCACGCGGTGCACAACTTCTGCAGCGTCGACATGAGCGCCTTCTATCTCGACGTCCTGAAAGACCGCGTCTACACGGCGCCCAAGAAGAGCCTGGCGCGCCGCAGCGCCCAGACGGCCATGTACCGCATCCTCGATGCGCTGACGCGCCTCGTCGCCCCGGTCCTCTCCTTCACCGCCGACGAGATCTGGCAGGAGCTCCCCGGCGAGCGGGAAGAGAGCGTCCACCTGGCGGCCTTCCCCCGCTTCGACTCCAGCCTCCTCGATGCGCGCCTCGAGGAGCGCTACGAGCGTCTGCTCAAGGTGCGCTCCGACGTCTCCAAGGCGCTGGAGATCGCCCGTACCGAGAAGAAGATCGGCCACTCCCTCGACGCGCGGGTCCTCATCGAAGCGCCGGGCGAATGGCGCGAACTGCTGCAGGACTACCGCGACGAGCTCGCCACCCTCTTCATCGTCTCGCAGGCCGAGCTCGCCGAAGGGATCGGCGGAACCGAGGGGGAGGAGGTCAAGGGACTGAAGGTTCTGGTGGAGAAAGCCCGCGGCGAGAAGTGCGAGCGCTGCTGGAACTACTCGGAAACGATCGGCAGCGGCGACCCCGAACAGGTCTGCCGACGCTGCCGCCAGGCGATGGAATAAAAAAACCGGCAAGAGGCGCACGGCTAACGGCTAACGGTAAAGGCATCTCCCTTGCCGTTCGCCGCTTACCGCTCGCCGTCAGCCGCTCGCCGATCTTCACGGAGCCCTATGTCCCGCTACCGCATCCTCGCCCTCATCAGCGCCGTGGTCATCGTTGCCGACCAGGCGACCAAGATCTACATCGATTCACGTTTCGCGCTCTACGAGTCGGTGACGGTCGTCGAGAACTTCTTCAACATCACCCACGTGCGCAACCCCGGGGCGGCCTTCGGCTTTTTGTCCGATCACGCGCTGCGCCTCCCCTTCTTCATCGCGGTGGCGGCCCTCGCCTCCATCGGCATCGTGTGGTACATGAGCCGTCTGCGCGAGGACCAGCGCCTGATGCACGTCTCGCTCTCGCTGGTTCTCGCCGGAGCCGTCGGCAACCTCATCGACCGCATCCGCCTGGGCGAGGTCATCGACTTTCTCGACGTCCACTGGTACAACCTCTACCACTGGCCCGCCTTCAACGTCGCCGACGCGGCCATCACCGTCGGCGTCGCCCTCCTTCTGATCGCCACCTGGCGCGAGGAGCGCCAGGCCAAAAAGAGCTCCTGACATCCCTTTTTTCGCATCAAAGGGGGACGGCCTGGTGTGCCGTCCCCCTCGTCGTTTCAGGCCGGGACCTGCTCCTTCAAATCCCTCTCCCAGTGCCGGTGTCGGGCGACGGCGTCGATGAACGCCTTGGCGAGCTCTCCGATCTGCCCGGGCTTTCGGGTGGTGACGACGCCGCGGTCGGACAGGAGCGCCGCGTCCTGTCCGGCGAGATCGACCCCCTTGATCTGCGTCGCGGCGAGGAGCTCGACCGCTTCGCCGCTGGCGGCGATGGCCTTGCAGTGCTTGAATGCCTCATTGATGAAGTGAACGGCGTCCCCTTGCGTCTTGAGGGCGTCGACGCTCGGCTCTCCGCCGGGGATGTAGACGGCGTCGAACATGATCGAGGCGGTGGTGATATAGCTCTTGTCGACCTGCACCTGCTGGCTGTCCCAGCTCGTGATCGGTCCCAGAAACTGCGAGACGATCTTGACGTGGGCGCCGGCCTCCTCGAGGGAGCGCTTCACGGCGGTGAGCTGCCCGTGGTCGAAGCCGTCGGCGGCCAGGATGGCGACGCGCCGGCTCCTGACCGTGTCCTTGACCGTATTCTCCATGCTCAGCGCGGGGGACGATTTCGTCACCCCGGTTCCCCCCGGCTCGCTCGGGGGCTCGACGCCGATCCCCGCGGCGACCTTTCCGGCAAAATCGCCGTCGACCTGGTTGAACAGGGCGACGATGCGCTTTCGCACCTCCATGTCCTCGACCTTGCCGAGCTCGAAGTGGCAGGCGCTTATCAGGTGCTTCTTCTCGGCCTCGGACTGGCTGTTCCAGAAGAGGGTCGCCTGACTGAAGTGGTCGTCGAAGCTCTCGCTGCGCGCGCGCACCTTGCGGGCGTCGATCTTCTCGGGGTAGCTCTCGTACCCCCCTTCCGCTTCGGACGACTGTTGCGGATAGCCGCCGCCAAGGGAGTTGGGCTCGTAGCTGGTGCGCCCCTTGTTGATCGTCTGGCGCATGTGCGCGTCGCGCTGGTTGTTGTGCACCGGCGCCACGGGGCGGTTGATGGGGAGCTCGGCGAAGTTGGGGCCGATGCGGATGAGCTGCGTGTCGAGATACGAAAAGAGGCGCCCCTGCAGCAAAGGATCGTTGGAGAAATCGATCCCCGGCACGACGTGCCCCGGGTGGAAGGCGACCTGCTCGGTCTCGGCGAAGAAATTGTCGGGATTGCGGTTCAGGACCATCTTGCCGACGATCTTCACCGGCACGTCCTCCTCGGGCCAGATCTTGGTCGGGTCGAGGATATCGAAGTCGAATTTGAACTCCTCGTCCTGTTCGAGCATCTGCACCCCGAGCTCGTACTCGGGGTAGTCTCCCATCTCGATCGCCTCCCACAGGTCGCGCCGGTTGTAGTCGGGATCCTTGCCGGCGAGCTTCTGCACCTCGTCCCACACCAGCGAGTGGACGCCGAGCAGAGGCTTCCAGTGAAACTTGACGAAGCGTGATTTGCCTTGCGCGTTGACGAAGCGGAAGGTGTTGACGCCGAACCCCTCCATCATCCGGTAGCTGCGCGGCAGTGCCCGGTCCGACAGGACCCACATGAGCATGTGGGTGATCTCGGGCAGAAGCGAGGCGAAGTCCCAGAAGGTGTCGTGGGCGGCGGACGCCTGGGGGATCTCGTGGTGCGGCTCGGGCTTGATGGCGTGGACGAGGTCGGGGAACTTGATGGCGTCCTGGATGAAGAAGATCGGGATGTTGTTCCCCACCAGGTCGTAGTTCCCCTCTTCGGTGAAGAACTTGGTGGCGAAGCCGCGCACGTCGCGCACCGTGTCGGCCGACCCGCGCGAGCCGACGACGGTGGAGAAGCGCACGAAGACCGGCGTCTTTTTCGAGGGGTCCTGCAGAAACTTGGCCCTGGTGTACTCGGCCATCGACTCGTAGAGCTGGAAGTAGCCGTGGGCGCCGGAGCCGCGGGCGTGCACCACCCGCTCGGGGATGCGCTCATGGTCGAAGTGCGTCATCTTCTCGCGGAAGATGAAGTCCTCCATCAGGGTGGGGCCGCGCGAACCGGCCTTGAGCGAGTGGTGGTTCTCCTTGATGCGCACCCCCTGATTGGTGGTGAGCTTCTTTCCCGCCGAATCCTCGCGGAACGGTTCGAGATTCCTGTCCTTGTCGTGTTCGTCCATCGCGTTCTCCTTGACTGGATACGGGAAAAATCCACAGGAAGGTCTTCGGGGGGCGTCGGCGCCGCAGCTCCTCGACCGGAATTTCTCCCGTAACTAGAACACGATGATTAGAAGTGTCAAATCACCAAGACAGTCGTCACTCCTCCACGGGCCCCCGCCCCTTCTTCGTCTCGGAGCGGCGCGACTTCTCTTTCAGCCGCTTCTCGACAGCGCCTCGCCCCGGAACGGTAGGGATGCGCCGCTTGCGCCGCCGGTTCAGCGCCGCCAGTCTCTGGCGCAGCCGCTCCATGGCGGCCTGCCTGTTTGTATGCTGGGAGCGGCTTTCGGTGGCGGTGACGACGATCCCGGTCGGCAGGTGCCTGATGCGCACCGCCGATTCGGTCTTGTTCTTCTTCTGCCCTCCCGGCCCCGTCGACTTGAAGGTGTCGACGACGATGTCTTTCGGGTCGATTTCGCTCATCCGTTCTCCTGGGGGGGTGTGTCCTTCAGCCGGAAGGAGCATGGAGTTATGGCCTAACCTCCCCTCTTTGCTAGTGTTTAGCCGTGCGATTTGTTGAACGGTGTCGAACCGTCAACTTGACTCTGCGCTTTCCTCGGGCAGAGGCCAATGCAGAGGCTGGGCGCTTCGCTCGGTCTTTTATCGTTTACGCGAGTCGATCTCGCTCATTTCGCCCCTTGTTCGGTTGCACAACCCCTCTTTTCCATGCTAGATAATTCCATCCCGTATTCGAACTCCACCCCCAGCCATCGGAGATCGCAATGAACCATTTCGCCCTGACCATCATCGGCCGGGACCGCCCCGGCATCGTCGCCCAGGTCACCGATATCCTCTACCGCCTCGGGTGCAACATCGCCGATTCGAGCAGCACCATTCTCGGCGGGCAGTTCGCCATGATCCTCATCATCTCGCACCCCGATCTCAAGGGGAAGGAAGACTTCGGCGACGTCTTCGTCCCGCTGGAGGATTCGCAGCTTTCGGTCTTTTTGCGCCCGTTGAAGGCCGGCGGGGAGAAGCGCCCGGATATGCCCGGCGAAATCTGCATGATCAGCGTCTACGGATCGGACAAGCCCGGCATCGTCTTTCGGGTGACCAACGAGCTGGGCGCCCGTGGGGTGAACATCACCGACCTGAACACGAAGCTGGTGGGGAGCGAAGAGCGCCCCGTCTATGTGATGATGCTCGAAGCGATCCTGCCGGAGAATCTCTCCATCGAGGAGCTGGACAAGGCGATGAAGGCGCTGCAGCAGGAGCTGCAGGTCGATATTTCGGTGCGCTCCATTACGCCGGTGGAACTGTGAGACGATGGCTGTTCGCGAGATCCTGATCTATCCCCACCCGCTGCTCAAAACCGTCTGTCCCCCCGCACTGCCCGGCCCCGAAACCGATGCCGTGGTGCAGGACCTCGTCGACACCATGGTCGCCGCCGGGCACTCCGTGGGAGTCGCCGCCCCCCAGATCGGCGTGTGCAGCCGCGTCGTCGTCGTCGACGTCTCGGGGAGCAAGCTCGGAAAGGACGACAACCACGGCCTTCTCACGATGATCAACCCCGAGATCATCCAGCGCGAGGGGGAAAAAGTCATGCGCGAGGGGTGCATGAGCGTTCCGGAATACACCGGCAACGTCACCCGCGCCGAGTGCGTGGTGGTGCAGTATCTCGACCGCGACGGCCGAGAGCGGGTCATCAACGCCTGCGGTTTCGAGGCGGTGGCGATACAGCATGAAATCGACCACCTCGACGGCCTCCTCTTCCTTGACCGCGTCACCAGCCTGAAGACCGACATCTTCCGACGTAAGCGCTGATTCCATTGAGCATTTTCGAACGGATC
The DNA here is from genome assembly GCA_050485365.1 of Desulfuromonadales bacterium. Lineage (GTDB taxonomy): Bacteria > Desulfobacterota > Desulfuromonadia > Desulfuromonadales > JACZKF01 > JARFUG01. Next base: position 15,250 of record JBJHBH010000042.1, read on the forward strand.
AAGACGAGGGCGGCAGAGCGTTTTTCCCGGCTCGCGGCGCCGCGCAAGCGCTTCGTCGCCCTGCTGGTCGTCGCGGCCCACCTGGCCGGCGCGCTGACGTCGGTGCAGGCGGTCATGGAGACGCGCACCGCACAAGGAGCCATCGCCTGGGCGGTTTCGCTCAACACCGTCCCGTACGCCGCCGTGCCGGCCTATCTCGCCTTCGGGCGCACCAAATTCAACGGCTATGTAAAAAAGCGCCAGGAGCAGTACGACGACACCGACCCGCTGGTGCGCAGCTTCATCGAAGCGGCCCGCCAGGAAGGGCTCCTCGATCCGCGCTACAGCGACGGTCCGGCGCCGCTGCTGCAGCGCCTGACAAAACTCCCCGCCACCGTCGGCAACGAGGTCGAGCTGCTTCGCAACGGCGAGCAGATCTTCCCCTCGATCTTCGCCGGGATGCAGCAGGCCCGCGACTACCTCCTCGTCCAGTTCTACATCGTGCGAGACGACGCCCTGGGACGCGAGCTGCAGCGCCACATGCTGGAGGCGGCGGCGCGCGGCGTGCGGGTGAGCTTTCTCTACGACGAGATCGGCTCCTACCAGCTTCCGCGCACCTACCTCGACACCCTGCGCCGGGCGGGGGTGCAGGTACGCGCCTTCAACAGCACCCAGGGGCGGGCCAACCGCTTCCAGATCAACTTTCGCAATCACCGCAAAATCGTCGTCGCCGACGGCCGCCACGCCTGGGTCGGCGGCGCCAACGTCGGCGACGAATACATGGGGCGCCACCCCCGGCTGACGCCGTGGGTCGATGCGATGGTCAAGGTCACGGGACCCGCCGTTCAGCTCGTGCAGGTCCCCTTTCTGGAAGACTGGTACTGGGCGAGCGGCGAGATTCTGGCCATGGACTGGACGCCGCGCCCCGCCCCTTCGGGCGCCTCGAAGCCGGTGCTCGTCGTCCCCTCCGGGCCTGCCGACCGCTTCGAGACGTGCGCCCTCTATTTTCTCAACGCCATCAACACCGCCCGCAGCCGCTTCTGGATCGCCAGCCCCTACTTCGTTCCCGACGAGCAGATCGTCAGCGCCCTGCAGATGGCAGCCCTACGCGGCGTCGACGTGCGCATCCTCGTGCCGGAGGACTGCGACAACACTTTGGTGCGTCTGTCGGGATGGTCTTTCGTGGGGCCGCTGAAAAAAGCGGGGGTGAACGTCTACCGCCACACCAACGGCTTTTTGCACCACAAGGCGATGCTCGTCGACGAAGGGACCGCCGCCATCGGCACGGCCAATTTCGACAATCGCTCCTTCCGCCTCAATTTCGAGATCACTCTGGAGGTGCGCGACGAGGCCTTCGCCCGGCAGGTGGAGACGATGTTTCTGGAGGATTTCGCCGACTCGCGCCTTTCGTCGGCCGACGAACTGGAGCAGAGGAGCTTTCTTTTTCGCCTGATGGTGCGGGTCGCGCGACTCATGGCGCCCGTTCAGTAGGGCTCAGTCGACAGAAGGATCTCCACATACTCCCCCCGATCCTCCACCGTCAGACGGCGCAGCGCACGATTGGCCGGTCCGCGCACCACGCCCCCCTTGCGGTCGAAAACGCACCCGTGGCAGGGGCACACCAACTGCTGCGCGGTGACCTCCACCGCGCAGCCCTGGTAGGTGCAGACAAGGCTCAGAGCGTAAATCTCTCCGTTCTCGTGAAGCAGCGCGACGTGGGACTCCTCGTAGACGAGGGCGCCGTGGGCCGGTATCTTCTCCTTCTCCACCCGGATGCGGGCGCTCTGCGCCTGCTTCTTGGGCGACGGCACCATCAGGTGCCACACCGCAAACGCCCACACCACGATGAAGATGAGCCCCCGGAGAAATCCCCGGCGGGGCTTAGGCTCTGTTTCCATCCTTCAAAAATCCCATGACGCGCTCTGCGAGTCGGTTCGAGGCGTTGACGCAGTCGTTGAGCCCGACGCCGAAAAAGGCGTTCCCGGTGACGTAGAAGCCGGGGAGCGTCTGGAGGCGCTCCTCGATGGCTTCCAGGCGCCTGCCGTGCCCCACGCGGTACTGGGGGATCGCCTCCTGGTGGCGAAAGATGCGCACGAAGTCGGGCTCGGCCTCGATCCCCATGATGGCGCGCAGATCGTCCCTGACCGCCTTGGTCACTTCGGCGTCGCCGAGGCGCACCGCCTCGGGGTTCGTCGCCCCCCCCATCATCGAGCGCAGCAACACCTTGCCCTGCGGCGCCCGGTTCGGGAAAATGCTGCTGTCCCACAGGGTGCCGAGGATCCGCCTCCCCTCCTTCTTCGGGATCAAATACCCGAAGCCGTCCAGGTCGCGGCCGATCCTTTCGCGTTCGTAGCCGAAGCACACCACGTTCATCGGCGAGTAGGGGATGTCGGCCAGAAGCGCCGACAGATCGGCGTCGAGCCCCTTCACCATGGCGGTAAGCGCGTGGGCGGGGGCGGCGCTGACGACGACGTCGGCTTCCTCCACCGTCCCGTCGAGCAGGCGCAGCTCGTAGCGGCCGTCGCGTCGGCGGATCGTCTCGACCTCGGCGCCGGTGCGCACCGCGCCTATGAGAGCCGCGGCGTTGCGGTCGCTGAGCTCCTGGATGCCGTCTCGAAACGAGGTGAGAATTCCGCCGGGGCCGGCGGCGCTCGCCACGGCCTTCCCCTCGCGGATCTCGGCCCGCTTCTTCTTCGCCAGCCTGACCATCGCCCTGACGAGGCCGCCGTATTCGCGCTCGAGCTCCTCGATGCGCGGAAAGCAGCTCTTGAGGCTCATCGTCTCGGGATCGCCGGCGAAGATCCCCGACACCATGGGGGCGATGAGCTTGTCGAGAGCCTCCTGCCCCAAGCGGCGACGGGCGAAATCGGCCAGGGTCTCGTCCTCTCCGCCGCGCTTGGCGGCGATGAACGGCTCACAGGCCAGGCGCGCCTTGCCTGGCCAGGAGATGAGCTTCGACTTCAGAAAGGCCGGGCCGTTCTCGGGCAGACGGTGCAGCACCCCCTCGGAGTAGATGAAGCGCTTGCGGGCGTTGTCGTCCGAGCGCAGCAGCCGGTCTTTGATGCCGAGCGCCTCGCACAGCTCGAGGGTCATCGGCTTATTGTCGAGAAACCCGTTGGGGCCCCATTCGCACAGAAACCCCTCCTCGCGCGAGGTGCGGATCTTTCCCCCCGGCACCTCCTCCTTCTCCAGAACGAGCGTCTCCACCGGAAGCCCGGCCGCTTCGGCGAGGCGCTCCACGGCAAAGGCGGTGGAGAGCCCCGAGATGCCTCCCCCGATCACAGCGACTTTCGTCATGGGTTACTCCTCTTGTGAATTATCCCGATGGAACACTTTGAGAACCAGGCAAAACGTCAATGGAACGCGGATACAATCTGATGCGCGGATCCACATCCGATCTCAAGACATGAGACTTTGAATCGGATTTTTATCAGAGCCTTTTCCGCGAAAATCCGCCTTCCATTTGCCCTGGATATCGCTCTTTGGGGTTAAATGTATTTTCGCTGAGATCTCACGTCAGCTTCCCGAGGATGCGGGCGATGGCCTCGAAGGAGGCGACGAGCTCCTCCTGCTCCTTTTCGGGGAGCCGATCGAGAACCTTGCCGTACTCCTTCAGAATCCCCCGGCGCAGCTCATTCATCAGCGCCGCCCCCTGCTGCGTCAGGCGGATGTTCACCTGACGGCGGTTCTCGGCGTCCTGCTCCCGAAGCACCACCCCCTGCCCCACCAGGCGCTCGATCATCTGGCTGGCGCTGCTCATGGCAACGTCGAGCTCGCGCGCAAGATCGCCCAGGGTGCACTCGCCGCGCTCTGCGATGGTCAGCAGCGTCTTGTACTGGTTGTACGTCAGGTCCATCCCTTCGTGGACGAGGGTGCGAAGGCGCCCCATGCGCCCCATGAGCAGGGGATAGATGTGGGCGATGCGTTCGATCTTCTCCATTGTTTTCCATCCGAAAAGTTAGGCTTCCTAACTATAGGGCAGGACGGTTCCCGGAGGCAAGGGGAATTCGAAGGCGCATCCGCGACGGCTCAGGGAGTTGCGCTCGGGAGGGTCGAGCGCTTCGCCTCGATGCTCTCGCGAAGCTCCGGCGAGGGGGAATTGTGCAGCGCGCGCTCAAGCAATCGGGCGGCGGCCTCCGTTTCGCCGCGCGCCAGTCGGATCTCGGCGAGCGTATCGAGAAAGGCGGGGTGATGGGGATCGAGGGCGACGGCCTCCTCGGCCCAGGGGAGCGCGCGCTCGGCATCGCCCGCGCGCAGCAAAACCCAGGCGAGATTGTTCATCGCCTCGGCGTTTTGCGGCTCCCGCCGCAGCGCCTGCCGGTAGCTGGCGGCCGCCTCCGACCAGTCTTCGCGCAGGGCCAGCACGTTGCCCCGGTTGATGAGCGGCTGCGCCCACCCGGCGTCGAGCTCGGCGGCGCGATCGAAGGCGCGCAGGGCGAGGTCGTCGTCGCCGCTCACCTGATAGCCGATCCCCAGATCGTTGTGCCCGTGGGCGTCGAGGGGGTCGTTGAGGACGATGATCCGGGGGACGGAGCACCCGGCGAGCAGCAGCAGGGCCAAAGCGAGAACGATAAAGCGCATCGATGTCATTCCAGGTAAAGGTAGAGAAAGCTCATCTGCTCCCAGCGCGCGAGCAGATCGTCTGCGTCGAAGAGGACCGAGGGGCGCACCCCGGCGTGGGCTAAAAAGCGCTCCCCACCGTAGCCGTAGACGACCAGATAGTGGGGGCGCGACACGAAGCGGTTGCCCGCCTGGATGGGGATGATGACGGGGCGCCCCTCGTCGATGGAGCGCCGCAGCAGCGCCAGATCCCCGCGCCCCGAGCGGGTGTCGAACCCCAGCGCGCGGGCGTAGTTCTCCATATCCGGCGCGAGGGTCCCCTGCAGGATCGGAGAATAGACCGCCTCGCGGATCTGCTCGACGGGAATCTCGTGCCCCCGGTACGCCAGCACCGAGGCGAGGGCCGCCGGTCCGCAGTCGTCGCGCTCCTGCTGCGCCACAAAGGGGACGCCCGCCACCTCCCGGAATCCCTCGGGCGCAGGACCCGGGAGGCTTCGACCCAGGGGCGAGCAGCCGACGGCGACCACCAGGGCAAGCAGAACCAAAAAACGCATCACCGTATGATGACCTGCCTGCCGGTGATGTTGAGGATCAGCAGCACCAGAAAGACGATGACCAGAACGGCGATGGCCGTTCCGAGCCCGCCTGCCGCGATGTCGTCGGAGAGCGAGGCGATCTGATGGATCTGTGCGTCGGTCAGCGTGGGGAGCTTCGCCATGATCTCATCGGTGCTGAAGCCGTAATCGGCAAGACGCTGACTGACGATCTCCATCTCCAGCGTCTGACGGATCTGCTCGATGTCGGCGCTGCGCTGCGAAATCGTCTCTCCGCTCGAGAGGCGGCTCTCCACCAGGGCGGCCCGCACCTCGATCGGGAAGAGGGCGAGGAAACCGAACGCCATGATCACCACCCAGGACAATCCCGCGTTCAAGAACCAAGGTCGATAGCTACTCATGATCCTCCTCCTTCGTCAATGATGTTGCACTGTTGTCTCCTAGTGTACCCGGGAAAACCGCTGCGGCAAGCCCGGTTGCGCCGCTTCCGGGCACCGGCCCCTTGACGGCGCCGAATGGGCTCATTATATTGAGAAAAATAAAGAATTTCGGAGAGATCTATGGCCAAGGACTATTACGGCGTGCTCGGGGTCGCCAAAGAGGCGAGCGCCGATGAAATCAAGAAGGCCTATCGCAAGCTGGCCCTCAAGTACCATCCCGACAAGAACCCCGGCGACAAGAAGGCCGAGGAGAAATTCAAGGAGATCACCGAGGCCTACGCCGTCCTCTCCGACCCCGAAAAGCGCAAGCAGTACGATCAGTTCGGAGAAGCGGGCTTCCATCAGCGCTACAGTCAGGAGGACATCTACCGCGATTTCGATGTGGGGGACATCTTCCGGGAGTTCGGCTTCGGCACCGACGACATCTTCAGCCATCTGTTCGGCGGCGCAGCCGGCGGGCGCGGCCGGACGGGCTTCTTCCGGGGGGGGGCGCCCCAGCAGATCAAGGGGCAGGACCTGCTCATGCGCATCACCATCCCCTTTCGCCAGGCGGTGCAGGGGGGCGAGAGGCGCATCGAATACCGGCGCGACGGCCGGGTGGAGACGCTGCAGGTGCGCATTCCGCCGGGGGTCGAGACGGGCAAGCGGCTGCGCGTGAGCGGCAAGGGGGGGGCGAGCCCCTCGGGCGGCGCGGCCGGAGACCTCTTTTTGGAGATCACCGTCGAGGCCGATCCGGTCTTTCATCGCGACGGAGACGATCTGCACGTCAAGGTGCGGGTTCCCTTCAGCGGCGCCAGCCTCGGCACCACCGTGGACGTCCCCACGCTGGAGGGAACCAAGCGGGTGAAAGTCCCTTCGGGTCTGCAAAGCGGCGGTAAGATCCGCCTGAAAGGGTACGGCGTCCCGGTGCGCGGCACCAAGGGGGATCTCTACGCGATCGTGGACGTGGAGGTGCCGACGAAACTGACGGAGAAACAGAAAAAACTGCTGGAAGAGCTCAGCAAGGAAGGGTTGTAGTAGCCGGGCAAGAGAGAACACGCTCCCATTCGCCGCTCAGCGCACGCGGCGCCACAGTGTCAGCTGCGAGACGTAGTGCTGAAATTTGCGGGCATTCTCCCGGATGACCAGTTCCAGATCCTGCGGGTCGCCCAGGGGAGCGAAGTGCCTGTCGAGGCGCTTGCGCATCGCGTCGGTGGAGGTCATGGGGGCGCCGGCGCGGAAAAAACCGCCGAGCCACTTGCCCCGGGGAGTGAAGGGCTCCATCCAGTTGTAGGGAGAGGCGATCGCCAGCACCCCGCCCACGACAAGAAGCCTGTGCGCTGAGGCGAGAAAAGCTTCCGGATCGGGGAGACGGTCGAGGAGGTTGGCGGCCAGCACCAGGTCGCAGTCGGCGAAGCGCCCGTCGAGCCGCAGCGCGTCCCCCACCTGAAAGACGACCCTCGAGGCGCTCGCCGCCAGCCCGAGGTCGATCAGGCTCACCCGGCGGTCCGAAACGATATCCCCCTCCTCGAAAATCTGATAGGTGATCTTGCCGCGCTCCTGCAGAGCGCGGGCGATGTCGATGAAGCGCGGCGAGACGTCCACCCCGTCGACGCGCTCAAAACAATCCGCCAGCTCGAAGGAGGCGCGTCCGACGGCGCACCCCAGTTCGAGGGCCCGGCGCTGCCCTCCGCCTGCCGTCGCCTCGATACAGAGTCGCGCCAGCCGCGCCGGGAAGTTGGGCACCCCGAACTTGTCGGGACCGTAATGAGCGTCGCAGTACTGGGCGACGGCGGCATCTGACTGATACCGGGCGTAGCAGGCAGCGGCGGGGGTGGGGTCCGAACGTCGGGGAGGGAAGGGTGGGCGCATCGTTAGATCTCCCGAACCGGGGCCAAAGGGAGCGTTTAGATTGGAGACATCATATGTGTCGACCGCCTGGTTTCCTTCGGGTCGGGCCGCAGCTTCTGCTTCGTCCATTTCAGTCAACCACCCGCTATCAGCCGCTAGTCAGGCGCTCTTCGTTCCATTTGTCATTGAGCTGAGTAACCATCGCCTGTAATGGGTGGAGAAACAGATGTTTGACCGGGTTCATGGGCCACGGTTTCAGCGTCACAATAACCCGGTCATCAAACCGTTCGGCAATCGCAAGGGCCAGGATGCCTCCCAACCACTGACCGCGATACTCAGGCTTCAGGACAATCGACTTGATCAGCACGAAATTGCCGTACCGCCCAGTACATCTTCAACCGCGGATATCAGCTCATCATCGGCAAACAGCTCTTAGGAAAACAGGACAGATTTATTTTCACAGAAGACAGCCTCATCCCCCAACTGCTCCAACCTCCGGCACCCCATCCCAAGTCCGCCCCTCAAGCAACCGCCCATTCCGCTTCTTCGCCCGCTTCCGGCCGTCGGCCCCCCATCCGCCCCATTGCTTGAAGAAAAAGGCGGCGTGCTGTTCCTCGCACTGACGTTTGATGTTGAGGACCCATTCCTGTCGCATCGGTCGTGCCTTTGGTCCAGACTCACCACCAACGATAACCCAGTGAATGCCGCTTAGATCAATCGTCCCGAGGTCTTCCAGCAGCGGTTCGTCGGAGACGAACCGGATCCGTGCCGGCACTTGGCGCAGCCAGTCGAGACGTGGAACGCCATGCCGGCGATCTTCTACTGTCGTTCCCAGCCAGGCGTTGGGCGGCGCGGCGCCAAAGTCGGCGAAAAAGGCCGCCATCCGCTCGGCCCGCTTGGTGAGGATTTGAAAGGTGTGCTGCGGCGCACGGCGGATCACCTCGAAGACCTGCCGGATGTAATCGTCAGGAATTTCCTCGTGGAACAGGTCACTCATGGAGTTGACGAAGTAGACCGTGGGTTTTTTACGCTGCAGCGGCTCCTGCAGGCGCTTCGGCAGCAGGGACAGGGCGAAGCCGTTTTCGTATCCTTTCACGCCCATGGCCCTGAGCCGCCTTGCCATCACTTCTGCGTAGCAGTGCGCACATCCGGGGGAGACCTTGCTGCACCCCACGGCTGGGTTCCAGGTCTGTTCGGTCCATTCGATTCTGCTTTTGGTGCTCATGCCGTCCCCCCAGCGCCCTCTATGGTTCGGAAGACTATCCCATCCTCTTGCGACAGAATAAGTCGCCGATGTCAACCCTCCCCTTCGCCAACCAGCCCTTTGGCGTCCTTCTCCTCCAGTTCCAGCACCGGCGGCGTGCTCTTGAGCCGCTTCTCCACCGCGCTGATCGGCTCGGCGGCGGGGATGTTTTCCGGCATGGTGCCGCCGATGCGCCGGATCGCTTCGCGCACCTCACGGCCGACCGTTTCGTGGGCAACAATCGCCTGCTGCTGGTTGTTGATTCCCTCACGTGCCAGCTTGTCCCGAGTCTGGGTCATGCGGAACTGATTGGCGGCCAATTCGGTGGTGTCCATCCGGTCGAGCAGATTCTCCTTCTTGGGAATCCCCTTGCGCTGCTTGATGGCCGCATTGCCGAGACCGTTATACAGCCCTTTGTAGCCGGCATCGTGAAAGATCCCGAACATACGGTCCTGCACCCCGGCTTCGCGGGCCGCACCGGATAAGGCCTTGAACTCTTCCGATGTCTGCCTGCGAATCTCCAGTCGTTCCAGGTCCGCCGCCAGGGCATCGGACATCTCCTGGCGACGGGCTTGAATGGCGAAATACTGCTGTGCGTTGGCGATCTCCGGCTTGCGAGAATCGCCGTTCTGAGCGATCAGGTAACAGGCGAAACGGGAGAGTTGGTAATCTTCAACCGGGCGCTCGCCACCTTTGCCGATCACGATCATTTTGCCGGCGCCGGCAAAATGATACTCCGACTTGTTTCCCGACTGTTCGCAAGACACCATGGCTCGCTTGATGGCTTCCTCAAAGCGCCGCCACTGGCTGTATCCCAACAGCGGTTGCAGGTCCCGAGCGCTCCAATATTCGGCGCCATGATCGTTGACCTTCTTGATCCCTTCAAAAGAAACATTCCCCCGCACCGGCAAACTGCTTTTCGGCATATCCCTCCTCCTTCAGACAACAAAAAACCGCCAATGGCGTTTATCACCAAGGCGGTGCCAATGATTTTCCGGATCTGAACTTCCTCATCCCGCCCCTCGGAATTGAACCAAAGAATGGCTCAAGATACCCATTCCTGGATTAAAGGACAAGGAAAAGCACGTATATCTCACAACTCCTGGCTCCTGAATTCCGCCTCTCAGCTATACTCCCGGCAGTACATCATGGCGAGGCGCCCGCGGTTGGCGAGGCAGGCGGGGCACAGATCGTCGGCGTCGCCGTAGATCTCGCGGGCCATGAAGAGGCCGGCCTCCTCGGCGGGGTCGGTGAGGGGGGCGTTGGGGTCGAAGGGTTTTTTGCAGACGGTGCAGGTCTTCACCGGTTGGACTCCATGTGCTGCCGGACCAGGTCGGCCATGGCCCGGATGAAATCGTCGTTGTCGTTGAGCGAGGGGGTGCGCCCGAAGTGGCGAATCCCCTTTTTCTCTGCGTGCTCCCGATACTCCACATCGATCTCGTGCAGCGTCTCGATGTGATCGGAGACAAACGAGACCGGAACCATCAGCACCGTGTCGTGTCCCTGAGCGGCGAGCTTGTCGAGGAGGTCCACCGTGTCTGGCTCCATCCACTTCACCGGGCCGCTGCGGCTCTGGAATCCGACGTGCCAGGGGAGATCCCCCACACGCGCCATCGCCCCCTTCACCGTCTCCATGACGTGATCGAGGTACGGGTCCCCCCGATCGATGAAGCCCTGCGGCAGGGCGTGAGCCGAAAAGACGATCTGCGCCCGGTCGCGCACCTCCTGCGGCAGGGTGTCGATCCCTTCGCGGATGCGTGCCGCCAGGGCGTCGAGATAGCCGGGCCAGTCGTACCACTGCTCGATGACGGAATATTTCAGTTCGGGGTAGATGCGCGCGGCCGTGCGCCGGAAATCGTTGAGGCTGCTGCCGGTGGTCGCGCCGGTGTAGTGCGGATACATGGAGAGGACCACCGCCTTCTCCACGCCGTCCGCCTGCATCCGGCGAAGGACCTCCTCGGCGCGGGGGGTCCAGTAGCGCATGACGACGTAGGGGCGAAAATCGGGGCCGAGATGACGGGCGATCCCTTGCGCCTGGCGGTTCGTCCAGTCGAGCAGGGGGGAGCGCCCCCCGATGGCGCGGTAGTTCTCCCGGACGCTTTTGGCCCGAAAATGGCTAATGAGCTTGGCGAAGGGCTTCTGGAGAACGGCCCCGAGAGGGAGGCGGATCAGTTCGCGGTCGCAAAAAAGATTGTACAGAAAAGGCTCGACGGCCCCGACAGAGTCGGGGCCGCCCATGTTTAGTAAAATGAGGCCGGTGGGAGATTTCATAAGTAAGGCAATTTTGAATGGTGAATTTTGGATTATGAATTAAGGTCCAAGTCACAACCAGGTGGCTGTCTTTGTGTTTGGCCTCTGAAATTCAAAATTCAGAATTCAAAATTCAAAATTACTCCAACTCCTTCTCTCTTTTTCTTACCCTTTGCCACTCAAACGATGCACGCACTCCACCATGTGCTTGGCGTGCTCCGGATCGACGGTGGGCAGGATGCCGTGGCCGAGATTGAAGATGTGCCCGGGGCGCCCGGCGTTCTCGTCGATGATGCGCTTGACCTCGGCCTCGATGTGGCTCTTGGGAGCGTAGAGGACGGTGGGGTCGAGATTCCCCTGTACGGCGACCTCGGGACCGAGGATCTCGCGCGCCTTGCCGAGCCCGATGTGCCAGTCGAGACCGACGACATCGGAGCCGGCCTTCTTCACGGTGTCGAGCATGGTGCCCGCTCCCTTGACGAAGTGGATCACGGGGACGTCCTTGCGGTCGAGGCCGTCGATGAGCTTTTTGGTGTAGGGGAGGATGAAGCGCTCGTAGTCGAGGGGGGAGACGATCCCGCCCCAGGTGTCGAAGATCTGGATCGCCTGGGCGCCTGCGGCGATCTGGGCGTTGAGATAGAGGCGGTCCATCTCGGTGATCTTCTCCATGAGCGCCGCGTAGAGATCGGGGGCGCCGTACATCATCTTCTTGATCTGGGCGAAGTCCTTGCTCCCCTTTCCTTCGACCATGTAGCACGCCAGGGTGAAGGGGGCGCCGCCGAAGCCGATGAGGGGGACGCGCCCCTCGAACTCGCGGCGAAGGATGCGGATCGTCTCCATCACGTAGGGGACGTCCTGCTCCATCTCGGGGATGCGCAGCGCGTCGATGTCGGCCTTGGTGCGCACCGGATTCTCGAAGACCGGCCCCGGCACGAAGTCGAGCTTGAGCCCCATCGGCTCCACCGGCGTCAGGATGTCGGAGAAGAGGATGGCAGCGTCGGCCCCCAGATAGTCGATGGGCTGGATCGTCACCTCGGCGGCGAGCTCGGGCGTCTTGCACAGCTCCAGGAAGGTCACCTTGCGGCGCACCTCCATGTACTGGGGGAGATAACGCCCGGCCTGACGCATGAGCCACACGGGGGTAAAGTCGGTCGGGCGGCCCCAGCAGGCCTCGAGAAACGGGTATTTGGTCGCCATGGCGAAAAACCTCCTGGTAGTGATGAATTTGAGAACAAAATTTTAGAATGGTCGATTAATCGCGGAGTACGCGAAGTACGCGGAGAAAAGCAGGCACCTCAAAGGTTTCCTCCGCGCTCTCCGCGACCTCCGCGGTGAAGCGCGGTTTACTGGTTGCCGGCGAGCCTTTTGCGGGTGCGCGGCGGAATAAAGCTGCAGAACGGCTCTTCTTCCATATAGTCGCCGTAGACGGCGTCGGCCCGGGCGCGGCAGCCGCCGCAGACGTTGAGGAACTCGCACTCGCCGCACTTGCCCTTGTACTTGGAGAAGTCGCGCAGGTCGTTGAAGACCTTGCTGCTCGTCCACAGCTCCTTGAAGGGGATCTGCTTGATGTTGCCGACGGAGGAATGGAAGTAGGAGCACGGCTTGAGGTTGCCGAAGCAGTCGATGAGGCAGATCGTCTGGGCAGCGATGCATCCTTTGCCGCCGCCGGTGGAGAAGGTCAGGCTGCGGCGCTCGAAATTGACCCCTTCGGCCTTGGCCATCTGCGGCACGATGCGGTAGTAGTGGGGGGCGCAGGTGGGGCGCATGAGGATCTCGTCCTCCTCGCGCTCCTGCCGGTAGTGCCAGGAGAGGATCTCCTCGTAGTCTTCCTTGGAGATGAGCTCGTTCATGATCTCCTCGCCGCGGCCGGTGGGGACGATCATGAACATGTACCAGGCGGTGGCGCCGAGCTCTTTGGCGACGCGGAAGGTCGCCCCGATGTCGTGCTGGTTGCGCTTGGTGAAGGAGGAGTTGATCAGGAACTTGATGCCGTTGCGCTTGAGGGTCTCGGCGCCGTTGACCACCCCTTCGAAGGCGCCCGGGCAGGCGCGGAAGTCGTCGTGGATCGCGGCGGTGGAACCGTCTAAGGAGAGGGAGACCATGCGGATCTGCGCCTCCTTCATCTGCTCGCAGACCTCGTCGGTGATGAGGGTGCCGTTGGTGGCGATGCACATGCGCAGCCCCTTGGAGGTGCCGTAGCGGGCGATCTCGAAGATGTCGGGGCGCAAAAGGGGCTCGCCGCCCGACAGGACCATGACGGGCGTGGAGAGCTCGCAGATGTCGTCGATGAGCTTGAAGGCCTCCTCGGTATTGAAATCGCCGGTGGCGGATTCCATGTCGGAGGAGCAGCGGCAGTGAACGCAGTTGAGATTGCAGCGCCGGGTCGTCTCCCAGGCGATCCATTTGGGGATGAATTCTTCGGTTTTCGAGGCGGCCATGAAGACTCCTGTAGGCGCGGGCGATGAAGGAGCTCGCCCAGAACGATCGGTGGATACCAACTGCGGAGTTTACCCCACTTTCCGTCTAAATGGCAATACCATAAAAGGTTTCTAAGGCAAAGCGATGCCCTGGACGAAAAAGGGCGGATCCGACCGATCCGCCCTTTTGAGCTTGTATGGGTGCCGAGGCTATTTCTTCAGATCGAAAAGCTCGTCGAAGATCGCCTGCACCGTCGTGATGCGGTCAGCCTTCCAGGCGTTGGTGCCGCAGAAGATCAGGCCGGTATCGACATCGCCGCGCTGCGCGCGGTCCAGGGCGTGGACGATACAGAAGCGCTCCTGTCCCGCCTTGTAGGTGCACTTCTTCAGGCACCCCGAGGGACAGATCACCCCCAGCCCGACGTCACGCTGGCGCACCTGCTCCATGTTGGCCAGCAGCGCCCGCCCGGGGAGCCCCGCCGGGCTCATGATGAGGCCGATGTCTTCC